>CAIYMZ010000139.1 GCA_903927415.1 uncultured Alphaproteobacteria bacterium | reverse complement strand
CCCGCAACAAGTGCGGGGTGACAATCGCGATGAGATTTAGAGTGCGTAACACTGAAGCTAATTTTTTAAGCGTTATTGGGGTTAGGTATAACTAAATCCTCACCCCCCATTTTTTGCCGAGATATTTTTCAATCTCTTGGCGCTCTTCGGTTTTTAAGCTGCGATCAAAAATTATTAGCTCACCTAAATAGCCGTTTAAAAAATAATTGGGAGTTGACTCGTTCCTTCCGGCGCCGATGCGAAAAGTGCTGGAGGCTGTTGGCACAAATGTTTTGCTCACTGGGCCAGAGCTGCTTCCGGCATCGTACAAAGTCAAAGCGCCGCTGTTAAAAGTGCCGCTTAAAATGTAAGTTTTGTTCATGGTCGCGCTGATGGTTGCGCTTCCCCAGCTGCTAGCGCCGTCACCAACTATTATTTCGTAAGTCGATGAAGGTGAGAGATAAAGCATGTAGCCCTTAAGTGGTGAAGCGCTGCGTGACGAAAAAATTGCGCCGTAAGCGGCCGCTGAAACAGGTTTAGTTGCAACAAAAAAAGTGAAGTTGGCTGGGTTTAAATCGGCATTAAAAGGAATCTCAAAATAATCTGTCGAGCCATCAAATTTAAGCGTCGGCAGACCGTTAATGCTGTTGGTGCTGTAAGTTGGTTTATTGGCGCTTGTTGCTTGAATGGCGTTAAATTTTGTGATTGAAGTTGAGTTGATGTCGTACCAATTACTGACGGCTGCGGTGTCTGTAGTTTCAGAATCAACAAAACTTTTTTCCGAAGTCGTTTCCCACCAAGCAATTAAATTTTTAACGTTATTTACGGGAGAGCTTTGGGTTAAATTTCTGGCAGTAGCCAAACGCATTTGAGCCGTTATTCTCGAGGCTTGCGTGACACCAGCCACTAAAATTCCAATGATTAAAATTACGATTGAAAGTTCGATGAGGGAGAAGGCTTTTTTCATTTTTGAATATTTTAATTCGAAATTTTTCGAAAAGGTTTTTAGCTTCGTGCGCGTTCATTTTTCTAAATCTCAATTCCCCAATTCACATGCCAAAATTCGACAAATCAAAACTTCCTTCGCGTTACGTTACAAATTCGCACGGCTGTGAGGCGCGCAAGACGATGCTCTACAACATCAAGACTGACCTGTATCCGCAGGGTTTGGAGGAAAGTGATTTGCAAAAACCTTTTGTTGGAGTGGTGACGGCGTGGAACGAGGCGGCGCCTTGCAACATCGCGCTGCAACGTCAAGCGCAGCCGGCGAAAGAAGGTGTAAAATCTGCAGGAGGAACACCGCGCGAATTCACGACCATCACGGTTACGGACGGCATCGCCAATGGTCATCAAGGGATGAAATCTTCGCTAGTTTCGCGCGAAATAATTTCTGACTCAATCGAGCTGACGATGCGCGGGCATTGCTACGACGCGTTGGTTGGAATTGCCGGCTGCGATAAATCTCTTCCGGGAATGATGATGGCGATGTGTCGCTTGAATGTGCCTTCGGTCTTTATGTATGGCGGCTCGATCCTACCCGGTAAATTTCAGGGCAAGGATGTGACAATCGTGGATGTCTTTGAGGCTGTAGGGATGAGGGACTCTGGCAAAATGTCGGATGTTGATTTAGCACTTTTGTCGAAAGCCGCTTGCCCTAGTGCTGGCGCATGTGGAGGACAGTTCACTGCCAATACAATGGCCTGCGTTTCTGAAGCGATTGGACTTGCCTTGCCGGGATCATCAGGCACTCCCGCACCTTACGAATCGCGGGACGAATATGCTTTTGAATCAGGCAAAGCAGTGATGAATTTGATCGAAAAAAATATTAAACCGCGCGACATCGTGACGCGAAAATCTTTGGAGAATGCGGCGGCGATCGTTGCTGCAACTGGCGGCTCGACCAATGCCGTTTTGCATTTGCCGGCGATTGCTCACGAATGCGGAATCGATTTTGATATTTTTGAAGTCGGAAAAATTTTTGCTCGCACGCCCTACATTGCCGACATGAAACCAGGTGGGAAGTACGTCGCCAAAGATTTATACGAAGCTGGTGGAGTGCAAATGATTCTAAAAATTTTACTCGATGCAGGATTTATTCACGGCGATTGCTTGACGGTGACCGGCAAAACAATGGCCGAAAATTTGTGTGACGTGAAGTTTAATGAGAAGCAGGACGTGGTTTACCGGCCAGAAAAACCTTTGTCGCGGAGTGGCGGGGTTGTAGTGTTGCGAGGAAATTTGGCGGAAGAGGGCGCTGTTGTAAAAGTTGCGGGGATGGTTAATCATCCCCCCCTTGAGGGGGGATCGAAGTCGCTCGCGACTTCGAGGGGGGGTAAAGTTTGCGACGAGATTCGAGCCAAACTCGACCCCTCCCCAGATCAGACAAGGCAAGCTACCGCTTGCTTGTCTTCTCCGACCCTCCCTCAAGGGGAGGGTAATAACCCCCTAATTTTCACCGGAAAAGCACGCTGTTTCGACTCCGAAGAAGAATGCTTTTCCGCCGTCGAGCAAAAAAAATACCACGAAGGCGACGTGCTCGTAATCCGCTACGAAGGCCCGCGCGGCGGTCCGGGAATGCGCGAAATGCTCGCCACCACCGCGGCAATTTACGGCCAAGGAATGGGCAGCAAAGTCGCGCTAATCACCGACGGCAGATTCTCCGGCGGCACGCGCGGATTCTGCATCGGCCACGTGAGCCCTGAAGCGGCAGTCGGCGGAATGATCGCCCTGCTACGCGACGGCGACAAAATCACAATTGACGCGGTGAGCGGTTCGATTGACGTTGAGCTGAATGAGTCCGAAGTCGCGTCCCGCAAGGCCGCGTGGGTTGCGAGGGAAAATGATTACCAATCAGGTGCATTGTGGAAATACGCCCAAACCGTTGGCTCCGCAAGGTTTGGCGCGGTTACGCATCGAGGTGCGAAGGCAGAAAAAATTTCTTACGACAAGATTTAAGACATTACTGTCACCCTGTCCAACACGCTGTTATTATTCTAAACACACCGTCTTCTCTACAGCGCGACGTCACCCTTCCAACACTCCGTCATCCTTGGCCGAGAGGCCGAGGATCTCAGGAGTTTGTCTTGGGAGCTAAGACGCACGAGATCCTCGGCCTCTCGGCCAAGGATGACGGCGACGGGAGAATTTCGGTAAATTTTTCATCAAAATCAGCATTGCCACAAACCCTTGCTATCATTGAGCCAGAAGGGGATTTTTTTGAATTATCCGCACGTGCGGACAATTCAGTTTTTCACCCAAAATTTTCAGCAAATTCGTGGGCAGATTTTTTGGTAAATCCTCAGCTAAATCCTCAGCTAAATCCTCAGCTAAATCCCTAGGGTAAATCCCGCCAATTCTCAAAACCCAATACCTCTCAATTTAAAACCACCACTGCCAGTTTGAGAGATATCAAAATCTTGACAGAAAAAAATCTGGGAGGAAAGATACCTCTCAATTTAACACTACCACTTTCAATTTGTGAGGTATCAATTTTATGAAATCAAGCGGACGACATCTCGAAAATCGCATCAAAAGATTAAGTAAATTTTTTAAAGTTATTTTGATCGTAGGGGCTCGCCAAGTGGGCAAATCAACGCTTCTACAAAAGATTTTCCCCAAGTTGCAATGCGTAGTTTTTGATAATTCTCGCGACAATCACAATGCTCAGAAAGATCCCGATCTGTTTCTAAAAAATTATCCGTCACCAATAATTTTGGATGAGGTGCAATATGTTCCTGAGTTGCTGAGTTCGGTAAAAAGAAAAGTCGATAAATCTCCGAAATTTGGTCAATATTTTTTAACCGGTTCGCAGAATTTAATGATGATGAAAAGCGTGTCGGAAAGTATGGCGGGAAGGGTTGGTATTATTGAGCTCAACCCGATGACCTATTTTGAATTAAACGATCGTCACGAGCAAAATTTTTTGGAAAATTTTCTGAAAAATCCTGATCTTCTGCAGAAGAAATTTTCTGGCTGCCTGCATCCGCAAAAAAATCTTTACGAAATTTTGTGGCGCGGTGGATTTCCAGCTTTGCTGAGATTAAAAAATGATGTGGTGGTGCAGTATTTTGAGTCTTACGTAAAAACCTATTTGGAGCGAGATGTCAGAGTGTTCGGCAACGTTTCTAATCTCGGAGATTTTAACCGTTTTTTGAGCATCGTTGCTGCTTTAACTGCGCAAGAAATTAATTATTCTCAACTCGGACGCGAACTCGGAATTTCTCCAACGACAGCAAATAACTGGCTGCAAGTGATGTCGAATGCCTATCTTTGGTTCGAACTTTTTCCTTTCAGCAACAATGCCATCAAGCGCGTAAGCCAGAAGCGCAAGGGTCACATTGTGGATAGTGGCCTGCTTTGTTATTTGAACGGAATCTACGACGCACAGTCTCTAGCTAAGAGCCCAGCGCTCGGATCGGTGTTCGAAAGTTACTGCATTTCCATGATTAGAGCCTTGTCAGGCAATCTAAAAGCCAAACCAAAATTCTCACATTTCCGCACCAATGGCGGCGCCGAAGTCGATTTAATTTTGGAGCAAAATGGCTGGCTTTATCCGATCGAAATCAAATGCAAAAGTTACCTCGACCACTACGACAGACGCGGCATCGAATCATTCCGCAAAACTTTCCCCAAACGCAAAATCGCCTGCGGCCTCATTATTTACGCGGGCGAAGAGTGCTACAAACTCAGCGATAAAATTATCGCGATGCCGTGGAACGCGTTGTTTGGGAAAAAATAATTTAGAATTTTTTATGAAAATCCGCAAAGCTGCAGAGCAAGATATTGAATGGATGGTGAGTTTGAGCCACTCCAAGAGGGCTGAATACGAATCGCAGCAAAAAAATTTTTGGAAAATGGCAAAAAATTCTGACGAGGTGCAGAGAAAATTTTTTGCGGAAGAAATTGCTAAAAAAAATATCGTGGCCCTGTGCGCCAAGGATCAGAGCGGCTTCATCATCGGTAAAATAATTTCTCCGCCAGAAGTTTATGATGCCGGACTCACTTTTATGATCGATGATTTTTGCGTCAGCTCGCCAAATTTGTGGATGAGTGTCGGTTTAAAATTATTGCAAGAAGCGATGGTGAGGTCTGAGCTGAAAGGAGCGAAACAAGTTTTGGTAGTTTGCGGCGATCACGATTTACAAAAATCTCAACTGCTGGAAAAAATAAATTTAAGTGTCGCGAGTAGGTGGTATGTTGGCTCTCTCTGCTAGAGCCTGTATTCAAACCCAGCGTGCCTCGATTTTTTGGAAATTTTTAGCGATTTTTGCGTAAAATTTTTTGCAATATCGGGAATATTTCTAAAAATTTTACGCAAAAAAGAGCAAAAATTTACGAAAAAGCGAGGCACGCTGGGTTTGAATACAGGCTCTAGGCTTAAGTTTGTAATCCAATGTTCGAAGGCGTAGAAAATTTCTGACAACAAAATTTAGTTCTAAATCTAACCACTTAACCAAACCCAAAAAAATATGAAAAAACTCACCACAAAAGGACTGCAAATTTCCCTCACAAAAGTTGGTAACGAAGACTATATTTCCCTCACCGATATTGCTCGTCACAAGAATCCAGAGGAGCCGAAGGATGTGGTGAAAAACTGGATGAGATCAAAAAGTGTAATCGAATTTCTTGGTTTGTGGGAAAAAATTAATAATCAAAATTTTAAAGGGGTCGAATTCGACTCCTTTTGGCAAGAGGCTGGCGCCAACGCTTTTGTGCTGTCCCCGAGTAAGTGGATTGAAAAAACTGATGCGATTGGACTTATTTCTAAATCGGGAAAAACCGGCGGAACCTTCGCTCACAAAGACATCGCCTTCGAGTTCGCCTCATGGGTTTCGGCGGAGTTCAAACTTTATTTAATCAAAGAATTTCAGCGACTCAAAGAGGAAGAAAATAAAAGATTGTCTTTGGGCTGGGACGCCAAGCGCATGCTGACCAAAATCAATTACCGCATTCACACAGACGCGATTCAAAAACATTTAATTCCGCAAAAAATTTCCAAAGCAGAAAGCAAAATTATTTTTGCTAGCGAGGCGGATTTGTTGAATCAGGCGCTGTTTGGAATTTCTGCAAAAGAGTGGTGTGAGAAAAATCCTAATCTTGAAGGAAACCTGCGCGATTACGCTGACGTGACTCAATTGATCTGTCTGGCAAATTTGGAAAGTTTGAATGCAGAATTTATTCGGCAAAAATTATCGCAGTCCGAAAGGCTTTTGCGCTTAAATGAAATCGCGATTGTTCAGATGAAATCTTTGTTGGGAAATGGCGGGGGAAATGGCGGGGGAAATGGCAGGGGAAATGGCGAGGTGAAGAAATTTTTATAATCCGTTTGAAGATTATTTTGCTAAAAAATGACAAACTTGCCAACCCTCACAACCGCCCGCCTAATCCTAAAATTGCCGGAAGAAAACTGCGCAAAATTAATGCGTAATTTTGTCGTCGAAAATAAGGCGCATCTTTCTTTTTGGGAGCCGCTACAAGCAGACGATTACTACACCGAAAATTATTGGAAAAAAAAGATTGAAGAAATTCGCGGCGATTTTTTATCTGACAAATCCTGCTGTCTGAATATTTATGAAAAAGAAACCAGCGAACTGATCGGCATGATTAATTTTAATAATTTTATTCGTGGCGCGTTTCATTCTTGTTTTCTCGGTTTTAAAATATCGCAACAAGCACAAGGTCGCGGACTAATGACAGAGGCGCTTCAAGCCGCACTTCAATATTTGTTTCAAAAATTAAATCTGCATCGCGTCAGCGCTAATTACATGCCGAATAATCAAGCGAGTGCGAGAGTTTTGGGAAAATGTGGATTTAAAAAAGAAGGAATTGCGGAAGATTATTTGTGCATCGCCGGCAAGTGGGAGAGGCATGTTCTAACGGGCTTGGTTAACTCTTCGTGGAGAGGGAATACTTCGTCTGAATCTTAAATTAATTAGAATTTTATGAGCAAAGCAAGATCAGCATCACCAGCAGCGCATGGCAGTGGAGGCGGTGGAGCCTCAGGCGGAAGCGCTCCACGCCTTACAATTTCCATCCCACCTCGCGTAGAAGAAGTGTGTACCAGTTATGAGCGCGGAGGAGCTGCTGAGGTGAAAAGATTGTTAAAAAGAGGGCCAAAACTTTTCGTGAATCAAACATTGGATAACGGCGAAAGGATTATGTCTTTTGCGATTAGGATGAAAAATCCCGATCTTTGTGAAGTTTTATTGGCGGCTGGAGAGTATCCTGATGGCATCGTGCAAATTGGTCCCGACAAAGGCTTTACCTTTCTTCAAAGTGCGGCGAAGGAAGGAAATGTTAAAATCGTTAAACTACTTTTGGCTTTTGGAGCAACGATTGATCTCACTCATGAGAGAGATCTGAGTGTTTGGGATGTCGCCGTAGGAGATGCTAAAGCTTTTCTGACTTTGCCGGATTATAAGCGTGAAGAAAAATACGAAAATATTCGAGCAGAAGCTAAAAAAAGATTTGCTGAGCCAGAGCCGGCTGAGGCGATAGCTGCTCCGCGGGCTGTGCCTGCTGTTAAGGGAAGAGATGATGATTGCAAGACTCAGTGAAATATGCCAAGCCCGATTCAAGTTGAAGAAACCGAACTTAAAGTTCTTTCGTCATCCTTGAGTCCGAAGGACTTGAGGATCTCGGGAGTTTAGGTTCTGCAGTTCAAACGCATGAGATCCTCGGTGCTGCGCACCAAGGATGACGAGTTTGGGAGATTCAGCTTCTTCAACTTGATTGGGTATAATTGCCGAGTGATGGAGTTTTTATTTTATAATCTCAATCGCCTTTTCCTCAACTCCCGCGCCGCCTGCCAGAAAAGTTTCCGAAGAGATCGTCCGAATTTTTTTGTTAATGTTGTAAAATTTTTTCAGATCCAAATTTGTTTTTTGGAAAATTTTTGTGAGTGATTGGAAGTTCTCTATTTCACGATTCGTGAGGGAGATGATTTTAAAATTATGGTCGGAAAGCAGATCAGCGTAGCCCGCATTCGGATGTCCGATAAAATAAATCCACGCGTCAATTTCATTATTTTTTAGCGCGGCAAAACTTTGCGTGGCGCCGAAATCAAAAATTTTTGCCGGCGTGATCGAGAATTTTTTGAAATAATTTTCGATTAAAATCCGATTTCCAGATCCGAAATATCCGATATTGACGCGCTTATTTTTCAGATCTTTCAGCGAATTTATTTTGGCATTTTTATTCACCAAAATCGTCAAAAATTCGTCGTGAGTTTTTTTAATAATTTTGATTTTTGTGAAATCGTAATCGATGTTGGTGGTTTGTTGATAAAACTGCGGCGCC
The DNA here is from genome assembly GCA_903927415.1 of uncultured Alphaproteobacteria bacterium. Taxonomy (GTDB): domain Bacteria; phylum Pseudomonadota; class Alphaproteobacteria; order Rickettsiales; family UBA1997; genus UBA2645. The sequence goes on along the minus strand of CAIYMZ010000139.1, from coordinate 372 downwards.
TTGATAATAGCGAGACTGTCCGACTAAAAGCTTCTTTGAGCATCTCTTCCGGTAGTACCATCCCTTGTCCAAACATATTCTTTGCCGCCTCATTAAGTACAGCGACAACCTCGGGTTCAGCTTGTGCTAACATAGATTTATGCCATTCTTGCATTCCATTCACAATTGCCTGAGCAATACTGAGGACGGACAATGCTTCTTCCTTGGCAACTTCCATGCCACGCCGATAAGCTTGATGGGTGATTTCGGATTCTTCCTGGCTGGCTTTAAGCAGTATTTCTGAAGCTTTGCTGTGTGCTTGTTGGTGGATATTTTCAGCTTCCATCTCTGCTTGATCACGAGCTTCTTGAATTAATTGAGCTGCATGTTGCT
>CAIYMZ010000138.1 GCA_903927415.1 uncultured Alphaproteobacteria bacterium | reverse complement strand
AGGCGGGAATCCAGAAAACTAAATCAGCGTTCGTTTTAACTTTCTGGATTCCCGCCTTCGCGGGAATGACAAGGGAAAAAATGTAAAAAATTGGTATTTTTCTGTTTTCTTCAAAGCCTTGATTTTACTGGTTTAATCGAGGTTTTTTTAAATTGTGCCCGTGGCGTGCACAATTCAGTTTTTTCCTAGTTTTTTAACGCCCAAACCAAAATTGCCTTCTGCATATGCAGACGATTTTCTGCCTCATCAAATACTACTGATTTTTTAGAATCAATCACGTCAGCAGTGACCTCAAAGCCACGATAGGCCGGTAAGCAATGAGTAAAAATTGCCGATTTTTTTGCCAATTTCATCAGCGCCAAATTCACCTGATAAGGAGCAAGCAGTTTTATTTTTTTTTGCTTCAAAGCGTCATTTTTTTCAGCTTCATCTCCCATTGAAAACCAAGTGTCGGAAATCAGAACATCGGCATTTTTCACTGTTTTTTTAGCGTCAGAAAAATATGAAATTTTAGCCCCGAGCTTTCGCGCTTTTTTGATTTCTAAATTGCAGAAATCAAAATTCTTTGGCGTTGCAATTGCTAATTCAAAATTAAAGGCATTAGTGGCGTGGATGTAGGAATTAAGCACGTTGTTAGCATCACCGAACCAAGCCAATTTTTTGCCAGAAATTTTTCCAAGATGTTCCTCAATTGTCAGAATGCTCGCTAAAATTTGGCAGGGATGCGAGAAATCTGAAAGCGCATTAATCACCGGCACTGAGGCATGTTTAGCCAATTCCAAAATTGTTTGATGTGAGTTTGCGCGAATCATGATTGCGTCAACAAAACGCGATAAAACTTTGGCGGTGTCCTCAATCGATTCACCCTTGCCAAGCTGCATATCTCTTGAGCTCATCACGATTGCTTGCCCACCAAGTTGATTAATTCCTACCTCGAATGACACGCGAGTGCGTGTTGAATTTTTTTCGAAAATCATCGCCAGATTTTTGTGAGGCAAAAGTTTTGTTTGGTTTGTAGCTTTTTTATCTTTTTTTAATTTTTTAGCGAGTAACAAAATTTTGTGTAATTCTGACGTAGGAATTTTGTTGAGATCGATGAAATGTTTGATCATTTTTTGAAATTGCAAAATTAAGGAAGGCGCGCCAACGTAGGAAGCAACTCACATTTGTCAAGATTCTGAAATTTATCAAAATGTCCAAAAAAATTTTTATTACCAGTGGTGGAACCGGTGGACACATTATTCCGGCGCGTTGTTTAGCGGCAGAATTATCTGCAGAAAATCATGCAGTATTTTTTTTGGGTGATGCAAAATATCGTAGTTACATCAAGGAGGGCGATCAATTCAAATCAAAAATTATTGCGTCGTCGCAACTCAAAAAATCCCTATTTTTTTTAATCAAAGCCACGATCAAAATTACGTTGGGAATTCTTCAGTCTTGCTATTTTTTTCTGACGATTCGTCCGCAATGTGTTGTTGCATTTGGAGGCTATTCAACCTTTCCAGTTTTGGTCGCGGCAATAATCACTAAAACTAAAATTATTCTTCACGAACAAAATTCTCACCTTGGAAAAGTGAACAGAATTTTTGCTAAATATGCCAAAAAAATTGCAACTTCTTTTCCTGAAACCTCCGGAATTTCTGCCGAAAATTTATACAAAATAATTTTTACCGGCAATCCAGTTCGAGAAGAAATTTTAGAATTAAATAAAATTTCTTACCAGCCGCCGGAAGAAAAAAAATCCGAAACAAAGCGCGACAACAAGATGGGGTATGATGTAATTTTGGCGTCTGATTTTCAGGAAAGTGATGTTGCTGAAATGCAAAATTTTTTTAAAATTTTAATCATAGGCGGATCAGGTGGCGCGAGGATTTTTAGTGAAATTCTACCAAAAGCTTTTTTTAATTTAGGCGATGACATTAAAGAAAGAATTCAAGTGACTCAACAATGTCGCGGGGAGTTATTACAGACGACTTTTGCACAATATAAATCTTTCAATATTAGCATCACGATTGACACGTTTTTTGAAAATATGCCGGAATTAATCAGAGAATCGCACCTCGTTATTGCTCGTTCTGGTTCATCCTCAATTTTTGAATTTTGTGCTGCAAAAAAACCAATGATTTTAATTCCTTTTGCTGCAGCTGCAGATAATCACCAAGAAAAAAATGCGCGTTACCTTGAGCGACATGGTGCGGCAATTGTTGTCACCGAAGAAGAATTTACCATTAACAAAATGAATGAGTTGCTAAAAAATCTGATTGATAGT
>CAIYMZ010000137.1 GCA_903927415.1 uncultured Alphaproteobacteria bacterium | reverse complement strand
TTTTCTCCGATCCTCCCTCAAGGGGAGGATAATTAGACCGAGTATTTTTTTACTTTTTTCCCCACATGACATCCCCCATCCTCCAAACCATCAAGCTCCAGCAACTTGCTTCTGATCCAAAAAATTCAGTTTGGGTCTTTGCTTCCGCTGGCTCCGGCAAAACTAAAATTCTCACTGATCGCGTTTTACGGCTACTCCTCGACGATGTTTCTTCAAACAAAATTCTTTGTCTAACCTTCACCAAGGTTGCTGCTGCCGAAATGCAAAACCGTATTAATTCCGAATTAGCTGAATGGATTTTATGCGATAACAATAGGCTGGAAAAAAAATTACAGGATTTAAGTGGTGACATCCCAACTCAGAATCAACTCGAAAAAGCACGAATTTTATTCATCAAAACCCTTGACGAAGAAGCTAAAATCAAGGTTCAAACCATTCACTCCTTTTGCCAAACTTTAATAAAAATTTTTCCATTTGAGGCAAATGTCCGGCCAAATTTTGAAATCATCGAAAAAAACACCGAAAAATTATTTTTAAAACAGGCCAGACAAGAGGTGTTAAAAAAAGCACTGAAAGATGCATCGCTGGGAAATCTGATAAAAAAAATTAATTCCGAATTACGAGAAGAGGAATTCTCTGAGCTTGTGTCAGAGCTGCTTGATAGGAAAGAACGCTTAAATTTTCTTAAAGAAAAATTCTTCGGAATAGAAAATATTGTCGAGGAAATTTTTAAAAATTTTGCAATTTCAAAGAATGAAACTGAGCAACAAATTTTTACAAAATTCCTATCAGAAATTAATCAGGGGGAAATTTTATACCTAGCTTCCGCCTTAGAAAAAACTGGACTCATCAATAATAGAAAAATCGCTCTAGCAATAAAAAATTTTTTAGAAAATCCATGTTCAGAAAATTTCTCTAACTATCATCAAGCGTTCTTTACTCAAAAAAATGAGCCAAGAAAAGTTAGCAAAGAGATTGCTGACAACCAGCATCTATCCGCTTATATCAACGACCAACAACAATTAATTTTAAAATTTCAGGATAAATTTAATTCACTAAAAATCGCTAAAAACACCGCTCTACTTTTACATTTCGTTGATCAAATTCTCGAAAATTATTCACAGCTAAAAAAACAAAATAGTTTTTTGGATTACAATGATCTTATCGCTGAAACCAACAGACTGTTAGCTAATCCGAATTTTTCGCAGTGGATAAAAATGAAAATGGATAGCAGTTTTGATCACATTTTAATCGACGAATCACAGGATACCAACCATCAGCAGTGGAATATCATCAAAGCTTTGAGTGAGGATTTTTTTTCCGGCCTAAGTGCATCAAACAAGGAAAGGAGTATTTTTGTTGTTGGTGATGAGAAGCAATCAATCTACTCTTTTCAAGGCGCCGAGCCAAATATTAGCGCTGAAATTTTTGCTTATTTTGAAGAAAAACTATGCGGCAAATTACAAAAAATTGAGTTAAATAATTCTTTCCGCTCAACCAAAAATATTTTGCAAGCCGTTGATAAAGTTTTTTCTTCGCCAGAAAGAAAAAATGCCATTAGCAAAGTCAGCGAATTCCAAGAGCACAAGCCGATTCGCGAAGGTTTGGGAAAGGTTGAAATTTGGCCACAAGTTATCTCTGAAGAAAAAGAAAAAGAGGAAAAAAATTACGATTGGAAAATTGATTTTTCGCCGCAGGAAATTCAAAAAGAAAATGAGATTTTAGCCAAAATTATTGCTCAAAAACTTCATGATTGGGTGGCGAATGGTCGTATTTTAGAAACTCGTACTGAGCCTTTAAAATACGGGGATTTCATGATTTTGTTACGCAATCGTACCAATGGTTTTTCTGAAAATTTAGTAAAATTTTTTCACCAATATCAAATCCCTTTTTCCAGCATCAGCAAAATTAAATTTAGCAAAAGTTTGTTGATTCGTGATTTGCTTTCTGCCGCTAAATTCTCACTTCTGCCTCAGGATGATTTGAATTTAGCTTGTCTATTAAAGTCACCAATTTTTGAAATTTCGGAAGATGATTTATTAGAAATTTGTTTAGTTAAAAATAGTCAAAAAAGCACTATTTATCAGGCGTTAGGACAGATAGAAAAATTTAACAAAATCAAAAAAAATCTCGATGAGCTCATCGCAAATTCACAAGAACTAAACTGCTTCGATTTTTTTTATTTTTTACTTCACAAAAAAAATCATCAAAGAAATTTACTCTCTTATTTCGGGCACGAATCCTTGGAAATATTGGATAAATTTAGCCTTTCCGTTTTTGATTTCTGTCAAAATTTTTCACCAAACTTGCAAAAATTTTTAGAATTTGTTGAAAAACTCGATCCTGAAATCTCGCTTTCATCCAATGAAAATGATTGCGTAAAAGTTACAACAATTCACTCCGCAAAAGGCTTGCAAGCCCCTGTTGTCATACTTCCAGACTGTTGTTACAACTTCAATCAGCTCCTTGGCTCCAAGGAAGAAATTTCTTGGATTAATTTTGATGACATAAAATTTCCAATCTGGTGCGCAAAAAAATCTGATGAAAATCAAATTCTAAAAAAACATCGCCAAAAAAAATTATTGGAAGCAAAGGAAGAATATTTGCGACTACTTTACGTAGCAATGACGCGGCCTGAAGATGAGTTGTATGTTGGAGGATTCGGCAATGCGAAAGATCCGGAATGTTGGTATGAGGTGATAAAAAATTCTCTTGATGGCTTGGTGAAAATTGAGGAATTTTTTGAGGTGAAGAAGGATGAGC
>CAIYMZ010000136.1 GCA_903927415.1 uncultured Alphaproteobacteria bacterium | reverse complement strand
CTTGTTGCACTTTAGGGTGTCACCCCGCACTTGTTGCACTTTAGGGTGTCACCCCGCACTTGTTGCACTTTAGGGTGTCACCCCGCACTTGTTGCGGGGTCCATAAAACAAAATCCAATTTCCAATGACATTCCATTTCAACGAAGAAAATCAAAAAAAATTCCAAAAAATTTTGGCGAAATATCCGCACGACAGAAAAAAATCTGCCGTGATGCCGCTGCTCGATCTCGCCCAAAGACAAAATGAAAATTGGATTTCAAAAGATGTGATTGCCTGCATCGCCGAAATTTTGGAAATGCCGGAAATTAAAGTTTACGAAGTCGCCAGTTTTTACACGATGTACAACTTAAAACCGGTCGGAAAATATTTACTCCAATTCTGCAAAACCACGCCCTGCATGCTTCGCGGCATTGATAAAATTATTAAAGATTGCGAAGAAAAATTCGGGATCGAAATGGATGCGACCACTCTCGACCAGTTTTTCACGCTGAAAGAAGTCGAATGTTTAGGCGCCTGCGTCAACGCTCCCGTGGTGCAAATTAATGATGATTTAGTCGAAGACTTAACTTCCGAGAATTTCCTAAAAATTCTCGATGACCTTCAGGCCGGGAAACAATTCAGGATTGGATCGCAAACTGGAAGACAATGCTCAGCAGCAGAAAAAGATTAGACGAATTACTACTCCGCCACTGAAACCCAAACCGACGCCACCGCTTGCGCCGCGATTCCCTCTTCTCTTCCTAAAAATCCCAACTTTTCCGTCGTCGTTGCTTTCACATTCACGCGAGTTGTTGAAATGTTCAGAACCTCTGCCAGCGCGACTTTCATCTGCGTTTTAAATTTAGAAATTTTTGGTTTTTCGCAAATCAGCGTAATGTCGAGATTCATTATTTTTGCGCCTTTTTTTGCCAGCAAATGATTCACGATTTTTAGCATTTCGCGCGAGTCGCAATTTTTCCATTTCGGATCTGTCGGTGGGAAATGGTCGCCAATGTCGCCTTCGCCGATGGCGCCAAGAAGCGCATCAATCACGGCATGAATGCCGACATCACCATCAGAATGAGCGTCGATTTTTTTGTCGAATTCAACGTCAATTCCGCACAAGCGAATAAAATTATTTTCGTCTTTTTGGCGCGCGCGAAAAGCGTGGACGTCGAAACCGGTGCCGCAGCGATTTTCTTCTTTGACATTTTGAATGAAGAACGAAGCCAACCGTTTAGCGCGTTCGTAATCTTCTTCGGTGGTAATTTTAAAATTATTTTGCGAGCCGGGAACAATGGCGACGGGAATTCCGGCGTACTCGTTGAGCGCGGCGTCGTCGGTGAAATTCAAATCTTTGAAGGCAATGTGCGAATTGAGAATATCCTCGTAAATGAAGCCCTGCGGGGTTTGCGCCCGCCACAAATTTTCGCGCTCGAGCGTCCATTCGATCTTGCCGTCGGAATATTTTTTCAGTGTGTCTTCAACTGCAATCGCTGGAATCACCGCCGGATGAGTTTCTAATTTTTCCAAAATGCCGCTAATTACGCGCTTAGAAACGAAAGGCCGCACGCCGTCATGGATTAAAACTTTGTCGGGATTGTAATCGCGCAAAGCCTCCAAACCGAGGCGGATTGAGGCTTGGCGAGTTTCTCCACCGAAAACTGGATTGAGCAAGTCGAGCCCGACAACCGCTTCCTCGTAAAGCGCGACGTCGTCGTGGTGAATCACGCAAATCACGTCGTCAATTTTTGGGTGATTTAAAAATGCCAGAATCGAGTGACGCAAAAGCGAAACTCCGGCGAGCGGGAGATATTGTTTTGGAACGCCCTCGCCCCCAGCGGAACTGTTATTGAAGCGATTCCCGCGCCCGCAGGCGGTGATTAGTGCGACGATTTTTGTCATAAAATAAAATTTGTTTTGTGAGGCGGGCGCTGACTAAATTTTTGTCGCGCTACGCGTCGACCCACAGCGGGACGGGATTTGTAATCCCGTCCCAACGTTCATGTAATTTTCTAGCTTGAAGTCGTGAATAATTTTGAACTGAAGGTGAGGACGGAGTTACAAACTCCGTCCTGCGCTAGGAAAGGTTTTTGCACGAATTTCAAACCGTCACCCGCGCTTTGTGAACCGAAATTCTCTTTTCCATCTCCGGTCGGAAATTTTTGATTAGCCCTTGGACAGGCCATGCTGCTGCGTCGCCGAGGGCGCAGATGGTGTGGCCTTCGATTTGTTTGGTGAGGCCGTAGAGTTGGTCGATCTCTTTTATTTCGGCTTTGCCTTCGATCATGCGATCCATGATGCGCATCATCCAGCCAGTGCCTTCGCGGCACGGCGTGCATTGGCCGCAAGATTCGTGTTTGTAGAAATGTGAAAGTCGAGCGATGGCGGCGACAATGTCGGTTGATTTATCCATCACGATGACGCCAGCAGTGCCAAGGCCTGAACCCGCTGCTTTAAGCGAATCGAAATCCATCAAAACCGTGTCACAAACTTCTTTGTTGAGCATTGGAACGGATGATCCACCCGGTATTACGGCGAGCAAATTATCCCAACCGCCACGCACGCCGCCGGCATGTTTCTCGATTAATTCACGCAGCGAAATTCCCATTTCTTCTTCGACATTGCAGGGCTTGTTGACGTGGCCGGAGATGCAGAAAATTTTTGTGCCGACATTTTTCTCGCGGCCAATTCCCGCGAACCACGCGGCTCCGCGACGTAAAATTTCCGGAACAACGGCGATTGATTCGACATTGTTGATCACAGTCGGACAGCCGTAAAGTCCGATCAGCGCTGGAAATGGAGGCTTCAAACGGGGCTGACCTTTATTGCCTTCGAGGCTTTCAAGCAGCGCGGTTTCTTCGCCGCAAATGTAAGCGCCTGCTCCGCGATGAATAAAAATATCTAAATCCCAACCGGAATTGCAGGCATTTTTTCCGATTAGATTTGCGTCATAAGCTTCGTCAATCGCGCTCTGCAACGCAACGGCTTCGTTGTAATATTCGCCACGAATGTAGATGTAGCACATGTTGGAATTAATGGCGCGGGCGGCGATTAAACAGCCTTCGAGAAGTTTGTGAGGCTCGTTGCGCAAGATGTCGCGATCCTTGCAGGTGCCAGGTTCGGACTCGTCGGCGTTGATCACGAGATAATGCGGCTTTCCACTTCCCCCGCTTAGGGGGAGGCCGTGCGTTTGCGACGAAGTCGCAAGTTGCGCGGCGAGGGAGAGTATATTTTTCGGATTAGTTTTTTTCGGAACAAATGACCATTTCGTGCCAGTCGGAAAACCAGCTCCACCACGACCACGCAAACCAGAATCTTTGATCTGCTGAATTAAAAATTCGCTTCCTTGATCAAGAAATTTTTTTGTTTCCGACCAATCTCCTCTTTTTTTTGCAGCCTCTAAATTTGCAGATTCAAAACCGTAAAGATTGGTAAAAATTTTATCTTGTTCTTTGAGCATTTTGTAAAAAAAATTTGTAGAAAATTCCAAAAAAAAACGGCACGAAAATTATGTCTTGTTTCGGCAAAATCAATTGCTAAAAAACTTCAAGAAAAAAATCTTTTGATGAGATTTTTTAGACCTCATCAATTCATCTCTAATCCAATAAAATCAGGTGCTAAAGCTTATTAACTCCACAAAAATAATTTTGTGTTTTTTGCTGATTTTGACTTCATTTTCTTGCGCGCAAGATAGGCTCGATCCTTTCGACAGAACAAGTGGCATTACCAGATCCGAGATCCAAGATGCCATGCTTAAAAACAACAAGGCAAATAGGTTAAAAAAATCTGAGCAAGAAAAAAAAACTGAAGCACCAATTCCAACCATCTCAAAGCTAATTATCACTCCCCCACCTCCAACAATTGGCGGCAATCAAACAATTTCTTTTTCGGTCACTGACCAAGTACCTCTAAGAGATGTATTAATTGAACTTGGCCGTGTTGCAAAAATTGATGTTGATCTTGGCTCGGGAATTTCTGGTGGCGTAACTATTAACGCAAAAAATCGTCCACTCAAAGAAGTTTTGGATCGCATCGCGACTCTCGGACAATTGCGCTACTCCTACAAAAATGGCGTCTTACATTTTGAGCGCGACACCCCCTACATGAAAAATTATTTCGTGGATTATCTTGTTGATGGACTTTTGTGGTCTGATGTTGAATCCAACATCACCTCCTTACTTGCTCTAGATAAAACCAGCTCCTCGTCAGATTCTGTTTTATCCGAAGATTCTACAAACATTTCAGCAACCACGTCTTCTTCGTCATCTTCTTTTTCTTCCAATAAATCTGCTGGAATTATTTCGCTTTTTGCTACCGGTAAGCAGCATGGAGAAATTTCAAAATATCTGGCCGATGTCGAGAAATATGCTTCGGCTCAAGTGCTAATCGAGGCAAAAGTTGTAGAGGTAAAATTGAGCGACACTTTTAAAAGCGGTATCAATTGGTCCTCGGTAGGTAAAAAAACGAACACAACTGGCAGTACGGGCTTTGTCGCTGGAGACACTGGCTCTGCTGCAATTAGTTTAGTTACCACCGAATTATTTAACTCCGATTTAGGCGCCACCATAAAACTTCTTGAAGCATTTGGCACCACTAAAACCATCTCCAGCCCACGCATTCACGCGATCAACAATCAAAAAGCTACTTTGAATTTCTCCGATAAATTGGTTTATTTTAAAGTTGACAAAGTCACTACGCAATCAACTGGTCAAAACTCCAACACTATCACAACATTCAACTCAAGCAAACTCGAAGAAAACGTTGGGGTTGAGCTTTCCATCACTCCGTCGATCAACCTCAAAACCAACGAAATCATCATGAATATAGCGCCAAAATTATCGGTAAAAAGTGGCGAGGTAACAGACCCGGTAAACACAGACAACAAAGTTCCAATCGTTCAAAGTCGCGAACTAAGCACAGTTGCTAAAATTCAAAGCGGCAATGTTGTTGTTATAGGCGGCTTAATGAAAGAAGAGGCAACTAACACCGACTCCGGTATCCCTTTTTTAAATCGAATTCCTATCTTGGGATGGCTTTTTAAATCAGTATCGAAGGTGTCCAACGTAACAGAAACTGTCATTTTCATCAAAGCTACCGTGATCACCAGCGGCACTGCCGCTTCAAAAGAAGATCGCAATTTCCAAGAAAAATTTGATCCTGGCAAACGCCCTTACTTCACTAACTAGCTCATGAAGTCCATTCTCAAATACATCCTCTTCACTGGCATTAGAGATCGTCTTTATATCGGGCTTTTCATCACTCTCATTGTCGCATTTTCCATTTCGATTTTTCTTGGATCAACCGCATTAGTTGAACAACAGCAAATGACCGCAGCCTACATTGCTGGCTCATCTCGCGCCATTTTAACAATTGGCATGATTCTATTCGTCTGCCTCAGCATCAACCGCGCTTTCGAAAATAAGGAAGTTGAGTTTATCATCTCAAAATCAATCTCGCGCGAGCAATTTATTTTGGGATATTTGGCCGGATTCTTTCTTGCTGCTTTTTTGATTTTTATCCCATTCGTCGGCGCAATTCTGATTGTCGTTAAAGCCAACAAATTCGGGCTTTTAATCTGGTCAGTAAGTTTGCTTGCCGAACTTTTAATCATGATTTCTTTCGCACTTCTAGCATCGCTAATTCTAAAAAATTCTTTCTCCGCCATCATGGCCTCTTTTGGTTTTTACATTCTTTCTCGCATGATGGGGATGTTCGTTCTTGCCATCGAGCTCCCCCAAAATATCGCCGCAACAAAAGACCATATTCTTGCTACAACATTAAAATTTCTCTCCGCACTCTTTCCTCGCCTCGATCTCTTCGGTCAAAGCTCTTGGCTAAATTACGGCATTACTTCCACTGACAATTTGGATATTATTTTTTGGCAAGCGGGCATTTATATCCCGCTGATGATTTTCATGGCTTTTCACGATTTTAAGAAAAAACAGTTTTGATGACATTTGATCTTTTCTACCACATCAACTCTCACAAAATTTTCTTCTGGCTTTTTCTCTTTACCTTCGCATTTCAAATTTTTTTCTGGAAAGAAACTGAAGAATTAAAGCCATCTTTCGACATCGTCCCTCCCGCTCCAAATCAATATTTGGTTTCCGCACTTTCGCTCGGCGACAATGAATTTTTATTTCGCGCGCTCGCCACTCGCTTGCAAAATTCCGGCGATGTTTTTGCCGGATTTGTTGCATTAAAAAACTACGACTATTCACGAATTTATCAGTGGATGAAAATGCTAGATGGACTCAACGACAAGTCACATTTTGTCCCTTCTCTTGCCACCTACTACTACGCTCAAACCACAAACAAGCCTGACACGCGTTACATCATCGATTATCTCGATGAGCATTCCATCAAAGATATCGACGCCAATTGGTGGTGGCTTTTTCAGGCAGTTTACATTGCGACCAACAGCCTCAAAGACATGGATCGCGCTTTGGATTTGGCAAAAAAATTGGCGCAGAATAATGCTAAAAACGCTCCGCTATGGACCAAACAAATGCCTGCTTTCATCGGCGAACAAATGGGCGACGGCTGCTTGGCATTTGGCGTCGTGCAAAAACTCATCAATGAAAGTGAAAACGGCACTCGCCAAATCAAACCGGAAGAGATGAATTTTATGAGACATTTCATCAATGATCGATTGACCAAATTGAAGAAGCAAAATTTTAATCCGAGTAAGTGTCGGAAAATTAATTAAAAAATAAGTCGCAATTTAATGCTCAGCGCAAAAAAAATAATCGCCCTCTCTCTCCTAGAAGATCGCGCCCTCAACGACATCACCTCCGATTTAACAATTCCCAAAAACACACTCGTCACTTTCGAAATCAACGCCCGAGAAGAAATTATTTTTTGCGGTGCGGAAATAATTTCGGAAGTTTTTTTACAGTTAAAAAAATCGACGAAGTTCAAAAATTCCAAACTCGATTTAAAAATTTTGGTGAAGGACGGAGCAAAACTTTCGGCAAAAAAAACAATCGCTCGCGGTCACGGCGACGCCAAATTAATTTTTGCCGGCGAAAGAGTGATCCTCAATTTGATCCAGCATTTAAGCGGCGTGGCGACATTGACGAAAAAATTTGTTGAAGCGCTCGGCAATAAAAAAATCAAAATTCTCGACACCCGCAAAACAATTCCAACCCTGCGCGCCCTACAAAAATACGCCGTAAAAATCGGCGGCGGAAAAAATCACCGGATGAATTTGTCGGATTTAATTTTGGTAAAAGACAATCACATCGCCGCGGCTGGCGGAATAAAAAACGCAATTGAAAAAATCAAAAACCGCCAACCGTCAACCGACAACCGACAACCAATCGAAGTCGAGTGCGACAATTTCAAACAAGTCGCCGAAGCAGTGTCAACAAGCCCCGACATCATCATGCTCGACAACATGCGGCCCGCAGAAATAAAAAAATGCGCGGCGTTAATCCGCAAAAAATCCACAAAAATAAAAATCGAAATCTCCGGCGGCGTGAATTTGGACAACATAAAAAGCTTCTCTCATCTCAACATTGACTTCATCTCCAGCGGCTATTTAACTCACTCGGCAAGAGCTGTTGATATTGGTTTAGATGTGTCGAGGTTGGTCCCTAATTCAAAAAATCGAGCTTTGAATTAGCCAATGGACCCCGTCATTCGATGGGGTGACAATGGTGGGAGGTTGCGCCACAAATTGTCACCCCGTCGAATGACGGGGTCCATTGGCTCAATATCCTCAGTCTGAACAGTTTGAGAATCTTGTAAAAAAATCTTAGAAATTTACCAAATGCACAAAAATCAAACCGCACTCTCATTTCTTTTTAACACTGCAAAACCTTTCAAATTCTACCTTGGGCTCCACGTCTTTGTTGTTCTTTACAATGCAATTGATATTGCGCTGTGGCCTTACGCTTCAAAACTTTTGATCGATAAAATCGCTGCCACGCCTAGAGAGTCAGTGATTGCCGAGGTGTGGCCTTTTGCTGTTTTTTTGATTTTTGTTACCGCCATATCGAATATTATTTGGCATTTTTCTGATTATGCTTGGGCAAAAATTACGCCTTTGATGAGAAAAAAATTACTTCTGAATCAATGGAATACGTGATGCAGCATTCGCACAGTTTTTTCCAAAATAGCTTTTCCGGCTCCCTTACCAATAAAATTCGCGACCTTATCAAGACAATGCCGGCAATGCTTGAAACTATTCTTTACAGTTTTTTAAACTCGATTCTGGCGCTAATTTTTGCTTTTATTGCGCTATTTTCTATTCACAAAGCTTTCGCTTTCGGCCTGATTTTATGGGCCAGTTTATTTATTTTGATGGCAGTTCGTGCCGCCAGATTAACTAATCGCATGTCGCTAAACATCGCTAATCAGCAAACCCGAATCATGGGAAATGTAGCCGATGTTTTAGGTAACATTTCCAACATAAAACTTTCTGGCGGACAGCGTCAAAGAATCGCTATTGCGCGCGCTTTTTTAAAAAATGCACCGATTTTGATTTTGGATGAAGCCACATCAGCTCTGGATTCTAGCACTGAAAATATTATTCAGGACAGCTTAAAAAAATTGATGCAAAACAAAACTACTCTGGTCATCGCGCATCGCCTTTCGACATTAAAAATCATGGATCGCATTTTAGTTTTCGATCACGGAGAAATTGTTGAAGATGGAACTCATGCAGAATTAATCGCTTTAAAAGGCACCTACAAAAGACTTTGGGACTCGCAGGTCGGTGGAGTTTTAACTTACCAAGTTGGCAAAGCTTCAGCTTCGCAATTGTGGTAAAAGCCAAATTCAAATCCGGAAATTTAATTTTGAATTTTGCACACGGTGTGCAAAATTACAAAAATTTGACCCGCTCCATTCTAAGCTCGAGAAGGTAGGCGTTTTTTGAAAATTCAAAATTTGCCAAAATTAAATATTCATTTTTGTTTAAAACATGGTCGAAATCACCCAAGCTTTTATTTTTGCCGCCGGACGTGGAGAGCGCATGAGACCGCTCACTGACACGCTTCCCAAGCCTCTCGTTAAAATCAAAAACAAGGCAATCATCGATTACACGATCGAGAAGCTCGACCAAATTTCCGACATAAAAAAATTATCATTAACGGATTTTATCTCGGCGAGAGCGGTGGATATTGGGTTGGATGTAGTTTTGTAATTTAAAAAATTTAAAGAGGAAGAATATGTCAAGAGAGCTAAGAGGCGCTAAACATCGTCAGATTGGACTTCAGAAGAACAAAATGGCCAAAAGAGAAGCTATACGACAAGACCAAGAGCTACGAGGCAAAACAACAGCGGCTCTGAAAGAATTCTACGCAAGAAAAGCCCTTATTGGTCTTGGTGACCCCGCAAAAGAAGGCGATACCGTACCCGCCGCTACTTATGCCGACGCGATACCGTCTACTTATTACGATGTGAAAAGAGATTATGAAGAATTTATTGCAGCCAATCCTCGTTTTTTTTCTGCATCATCTCGTCCGAAAAGCATGCGACTGTTTATTGTGATACTGCTTCTTCTTGGAATGATTACCGAAACAACCGCTAGCGTTTTTCAAGAAGAATTAAAAAAAGATTTGCTGGGCGAAGATATGGGGGATGGCGCGCTAAAAACTTCATCAGGATCAAGATATTTACGCGGCGGCCGCGTACCAGCACAACCAGAAGCTAAGGACAGAGATCATTCTGCAAAACTCGGACGTTTGCACGGCGGTAAAGCTGCCTCATCTACGACACCTCCAACAACAGCCTTGTCTCACGCAGCTTCTGCAAAGGGCGAGTTACGCACCACTAACAAAGAAATTAAAAAAATATTTGAAGAAAATTTGGACGAAGCCAGAAAATCTGTCGCCACAAGTCGAGAACTTAGCCACGATCTTCCAGAAATTACCGCGGAACAATTTGGTACCGAAATAGAAAAATTTCGCACCGAACATCCTGGAGAAAAAATCTCTCTCGCCGCACTTAAAGATCGATTTAAGACCGACTCGTCAGGAGAAATTATTTTGCCACGCAATATTGTCGGACAAGATTTGCATGATGTAGATTTTTCTACGACCTCGCTTTTCACACATTTCTCTGACTGCAATTTATCCGGCGCTAATTTCGCAGGAAAAGAACATGTTACAATTTTTGAAACATGTAACCTTGATCAAGCTAATTTTAGCAACATTACCGGAAGGGTAATGATTGGATCATACAACCCCGACTATTCCTCAAGTTGTAAAGGCGCTAATTTTAATGGAGCAAATATCCGGTTAACCATTTTCGACCAAAAAGTGATCGATTTCGAGGGAACGACTTTTGAAGGAACAACTCTGAATTACCCATCGCGTAGCAATCCATCAGATCCTTTTCTAGACACAAAAAATCTCAACAAAACCGGGGTCACTTTGGTAATTGATGCAGGATCCGACACTGAAGAAATTCTAAAAATCGGAACAAGTTCAGTCGCGGATAGAGATCTACCGCCAAGCGTTCGCCACTATGTCAAGCCATTGGGCTTTGCTTCTGGACTGCCAACTCACGAATGCGGCGAAGAAGTCACAAGATATCGCCTCCTCAGCAGTGCCGACGCTTGTGAAAAAGTAGCTTTTGAAAATTTGGCATCCGCATCTCATGAAATTTCTCCAGAAATTATAAAAAAAATTGTTACAAGCGTTAATAAAAAATTAGAACGCTACGGCATCGAATTTTTCAACGAAGATGGCGAAGATGTCTGTCAAGACTACGTCACAACTATTTGTAAAGCTGCTTTAAATTCTAGAAATGGCGGGATAGTCAACACCTTTACCCATGGCAGAGCTCATGCTTTTGCAATCATAGATGACCTCTTGGTTGAAGATTCCGAATTATCAACGCAGGAGGAAAAAGTAATTACTCGTGAGCTATTTCGCCTGCTCGGCCTTCAACATGGCGATACCGGAGGGGAAGTCTCTTATCAGCTTGGAGCTCCTGGGATATTTTCTGTAATGAATCAAGGTTATTCTCCGGATGGCTTTCCTCCAATAGATTCAAGATCATTGGGGATCTCGGATCACGAAACTTTTGAGACTATTTGGGGCAGAAATCCTCAATACAAGCCAGGAGATCAGGTGGTTGAAATGGAGAATGGAGTAACGCAAGTCATCAGACAAGATAATGGAACAACTTTAAGAATAACAATCGACCCGAGCCTTTCCTACACTTATAGCGAAGAAGACCCCTCATCTTTTCAACAGCGCCATTCCATATCTGGAAATATGAGGATATTTAACATGCGCAGAAAGGATAGTTCATACATAGATGGCTCTGTTATCGTTATTGACGCCGGAGCAATAGAGTTGCCGTCAGGATCGATAGAATCGGGATCTGGATCTGTCGGGTCTGGATCAGCGGGACACACACCAACGCCTACACCAACGCCCGCGCCAACGCCTGCGCCAATATGGCGGCCTACGTCAAGGCCTACGCCACCGACAGTAGCGACGCCAGCAAATCCGGATGAAAGATCGGCAACGAGATTGAATCGATCTGAAGCAATAGGAATAGGGGCGGCGGTTGGAGCGCTTTTGGGGGCCATTTTTATCACTTATCGTTGCAAACAAAGAAGAAGGAGAGGCACCACTATCGCTCCAGCTCCGGCCTTAGAAGCTGCTGCAGGTGCTGGTGAGGATGATGTCGTTCGCCTTCCGGCAGGCTCGGGAAGTACGGGAAGACGAGATGGCGCACTAGAGTTGGAGCCCATCTCAGAAAACGGTGATACAGCTTCTGATCACGATTCGAACAGTGGAGAAGCTGTGGGGGCGAGAGATATCTACTTAGAAGATGTCTCAGATGGAGATGTCCCAAACGAAGGAGTCGTTGCACAAAGCGTAACCCGAGCCTCCCCCGCTCCCCGCAGCTTGACGTGACAAAACAGGCTACGAAATTGACTGCATTTCTGAAGAGAAAAACAAAGTAAAAGCCTTCGAAATAAAATCCGCCGCCACCCTCAATTGCGATAGCCCCCTAAAATATTTTTCCAAACTGCACAAAAATAAAGTTGAAGAATATTTTGTTTACGGCGGGAATGCTGGCGGGGAGTATCTCGGGACCAAGTTGGTTTCGCTGCAAAATCTCAATTCAAAAACAAAATGATGCAAAAAAATTCCTCAGCTGGGCGGGGTTTGTAACCCCGCCCATACGTTCAGTTCAAAGTAAAAGCGGAAATGAACGGGAAGACGGGGTTGCAAACCCCGTCTTGCAGCCGGCAGGAAGCCTTGCGGCAAAACTTAAAATCCAACAAAAAAAATAAACAAAATGACGCAAAAAAATTCTGCCTTCTCTTTCCTTCTCAGCTCTTCCAAGCCTTTCAAATTCTACATCGGGCTCCATCTTTTTGTTGTGCTTTACAACGCGATTGATCTTTCGCTCTGGCCTTACATTTCAAAATTACTAGTGGACAAACTTGCTGCGGTGCCGCGCGAACAGGTGGTTGCCGAGATTTGGCCGATCGCATTACTGCTGATTATTTTTACGATTATTCCCGGACTTGTTTGGCGCATTTGCGATTTTTCTTGGCTGAAATTGACGCCGCTAATGAAGAAAAAAATCACCAGCGAATCAATGGCCTACGCGTTGCAACATTCCTCAAATTTTTTCCAAAATAATTTTTCCGGCTCGCTGGCGAATAAAGTTCGCGACCTCGCCAACGGTACGCCGCGACTGCTCGAGATTTTTTTGTACAGCTTTCTCAATGTCGGCCTCAGTTTATTATTCGCGTTTTTTGCACTATTTTCGATCCACAAATTTTTTGCTTTCGCGCTAATTTCTTGGGCGATTTTATTTATTTTTATGGCGGTTAGAGGCGCGAAAACAGCGGGTGAAATGTCAATCAAGATTGCGGATCAGCAAACAAAAATAATGGGAAATATTGTCGATGTTTTCAGCAACATCTCCAACGTAAAATTTTTCTCGCGACGCAATTTTGAGCAAAAAAGAGTCGGCGATTTTCAAGAAACTTATTCACGCCTTTCCGAAAAACGGGGCTGGTTTTTCGTAAAATTTTTCACGCTGCACGGCCTGACATTCGCTGCTTATTTCGCCTTTTGCATCGTCACTTTAATTTTTCTTTACGCCAAAAATTTAGTGACACTCGGCGACTTTTTAATGCTCTTCACAATCAACAATTGGATCATTCATTTGATGTGGACTGCCGCCACCGAATTACGCCATTTTTTGGAAGAAATGGGCACGGTGAATCAAGCGCTGCAAATTTTAAATGTGCCGCTGGAAATTAAAGATGGGAGTCACGAGCTGCGAGTGAGTAAGGGCGAGATTATTTTTGAAAATGTCGAATTCGGTTACAAAAATTCCGTACCACTTTTTGCCGGAAAAAATATCATGATTAAGTCGGGCGAGAAAGTCGGTTTGGTTGGCCATTCCGGCGGCGGCAAAACAACTTTTGTGAATTTAATTTTGCGCCAGTTTGACGTGAATTCAGGAAAGATTTTGATCGACGGCCAAGACATTGCGCAAGCAACTCAAGATTCCCTCCGCGCCGCGATTGGCATGATTCCGCAAGATCCAAGTTTATTTCACCGCACGCTGGCGGAGAATATTTCTTACGGTTGCGACACGCCTTCCAATGGCGCCGTCATTGAGGCCGCACAAAAAGCCCACGCCCACAATTTCATCGAACACCTGCCGCAAAAATACGATTCTCTCGTCGGCGAGCGCGGAATAAAATTGTCGGGAGGCCAGCGCCAGCGCATCGCCATCGCCCGCGCCTTTTTAAAAAATGCGCCGATTTTAATTTTGGATGAGGCAACAAGTCAGCTCGATTCAATCACTGAAAATCTGATTCAAGACAGTCTGAAAAATTTGATGGAAAATAAAACGACGCTCGTAATCGCCCACCGACTTTCAACGCTGAAAATCATGGATCGCATTTTAGTTTTCGATCACGGCAAAATTGTCGAGGATGGCTCGCATCAGGATTTGCTTGATCTGGGAGGCGCTTACAAAAAACTCTGGGACGCACAACTCGGCGGAAATTTGACGAATAAAGTTTCACAAGCGGAGGCTTTTTTGATTTGTGGGGAGGTTGACTAATTGAATTTCGCGGAGTAGCATTCCGCAAAATCCATTAATTTCACGGAGTCAGAGTCATGGGAATTATCAGAGGAATCAACCGAATTTACGACCTTTCAAAAATTTTAGAACCGCAAAAAGCCTTGATGATCTACGGCGCGAGAAGGGTTGGCAAAACCACACTGATCAAAAATTTTCTCAAAGAAAATCCAAAGTTAAAAAGTCGTTTCGACACTGGCGACGACATCACAATTCAACATTTACTTTCTTCCTGCGATCTGAAAACCATCAAAGAATATGTTGCTGGTTACGATGTAATTGCGATCGACGAAGCGCAGAATATTCCAAATATCGGTACAGCTCTGAAACTAATGGTTGACCACATCCCCAAGCTAAAAGTCATCGCGACAGGATCGTCATCTTTTGAACTTTCTGGCCAAGTTGGCGAACCGCTAACAGGTCGAAAAATTGCGCTGAATTTGCATCCGATTTCTGAATTGGAATTGAGCAAAATTTACAACAAACAGGAGATGAAAGAACATCTCAAAGAGCGGCTGATTTACGGCTCTTATCCCGATGTCATCACGGCCAAAACCAAAAAAGACAAAACGCAATTTCTGCAGGAAATTACTAACTCCTACTTGTTCAAAGACATTCTCGCTTTGGAAAATATTAAAAATTCTAAAAAGCTGGTTGATCTGTTGCGATTGGTTGCTTTTCAAATCGGCAACGAAGTCTCGCAAACCGAGTTGGGACAACAGTTGGGGCTAGATCAAAAAACAGTCGCGCGCTATTTGGATTTGATGGAAAAATCTTTTATTCTCTACAATTTGCGCGGCTTTTCCAAAAATTTACGCAAGGAAATTGTCAAAAAAAGTAAGTATTATTTTTGTGATATTGGCGTGAGAAATGCGGTTATTTCTAATTTGAATAACATCGATCTACGCAATGATGTCGGGGCTTTGTGGGAAAATTTTATTGTCATCGAGCGCCTCAAAAAAAGGCATTACAAAAAAATTTACGCCAGCGATTTTTTCTGGAGAACTTGGGATCAAAAAGAAGTTGATTTGGTTGAAGAAAGAGGCGGAAAACTTTTTGGCTACGAAATAAAATGGGGAGATAAATCAGCTTCTCCGACTAGTCGTAGCAAGTGGCTGGAGAGCTATCCTGAGGCTGAATATAAAATTATTAATCGGGAAAATTATTTAAATTTTATCGCCTAAAAATGACCTAGGGACACTCTGAAAAACCCACCAACCCAGCCACAAAAATAACAGGCCAATCTTCCTCTCTGGATTCAAGTGTTTCAAGCATTTCTACCTTTCTTTTGGTGTAGAATTTAGGAAGAATTTTCCTCGAATTCCTTGCTACGAAAGGTTCATAATTTCGCAGAAAAAAAGCTCGGAGTGACAAACTTGAAAATCGGTTTGTTCAAGTTTGAAGTGGCTTTGGAATATACTCATTCTAGTTGAAAATACCGATTTCATTTTCATCTTTCTGGACCCCGCAACAAGTGCGGGG
>CAIYMZ010000135.1 GCA_903927415.1 uncultured Alphaproteobacteria bacterium | reverse complement strand
TGGACCCCGTCATTCGACGGGGTGACAAGCGAGAGTAGACTTTGTCACCCCGTCGAATGACGGGGTCCAGTTGTTTAGAGATCGGTATCTTGAATCAGATTGAGTATAAATCCCCTACCGCGCCGCCGCCACATCCACCAAAAACTCATCAATAATTTCCTTCGTCACTCCCGGCATACAAATCAAATGGGAATGATTTCCTTCGCTGGCCAGCTGCCATTTCACACAAATTTCTTCGCTCGGTTTTGGAAAAATTACGGTGATTGCATCATCATTGCGCCACGCCATTACGCCTAGTTTTTTTAGTTCGGAAGTGGCGTAAACCGCTAGCTCCATGCTTGCAAGTGCCCTCGCCTTCAAACCTTCTTTGCCCATTTTTTTGATTGCGTACCACAAAAATAATGGCGAGTGACCGTTGCGCGAGCCGGTGATTGTTGTGTCCATCGTGCCGATGTAGGAAACGGCTTGGCCGATTCTGTCTTTGTAATTTTTTTTCACGACAACCACGCCGCAAGGAATTGGCGAGCCGATAAATTTGTGACCACTGATCGCGACGGAATCTGCACCGCTTTCAAAATCGAATTTTGGCTCTTTTTCAAGTAAGGCTAAGTAAGTGCCAGCCAGCGCGGCGTCGCAGTGAATGTAGTGATTGCGAATCGCCGAATTTTTTAACATTTTTTTGATGGAAGCGACGCTGTCTTTTGCTTCGGTCATCGTGGTTCCAATGTTGGCGACGACAATCGCCGGACGATCGCGATGAGTGTGCACCGCATCTTTTAAATCTTCGTAATCCATCTCACCACTAGCCTGCGCGCGAATCGCGATGCTTGGCATGTTGAGCAAATGGATATTTTTTTGCACCGAGTAGTGCGTGCTTTCAGAATAATAAACCATGCCCTGCGGATAAAGTTCGCGCGCCAAATAGAGTGCGTAAAGATTTCCCTCCGAGCCGCCATTGGTGACGTAGCCCCAAGAATTATCTTTCGGCGCCTTAAAAAGTTCGGCGAAAAACTGCACCACTTCACGCTCAATCGAACGCGAGTTGAGGCCGTAATGCGACTCAATCATTGGATCGCCAATATTGTTGAGAGGATATTTTAACAGCGGGTAAAGTTCGGAATAATCGAAATCGCGCGAGATTGGATAACCGATGAAATGCTTGGAGAGGTCTTGAACGGCAGAGATGTAGGTGTCGAGACGGGATTGGTTTTCTTTGTTCATATTTTTATTTTGTTTATTGATTTTTCTCACTTTTGCCGCCCCAAATTATTTTTTCAATTCCAGTGAAGGTGGGGATTTTTAGTTTTTTTGAAATGCAACTCAGCTGGATTTGGTTTATACCCATTCAAGCTGAAGATACCGACTTCCTTTTCAGCTTTCTGGACCACGCAACAAGTGCGGGGTAACACTGAGTGTAAGTTGCGGGGTGACACTGAGTGTAAGTTGCGGGGTGACACTGAGTATGAGTTGTCACCCCGCACTTGTTGCGGGGTCCAGTTGTAAAAGATCGGGTTCTTGAATCAGGTTGGGTATAGAGCTGATCGTGGGAGAGACGGGAAAGAGGAAAGGGAAAGAGGTTGAGCAAAAGTCTAATTTAGACGGATGATTTTCGTCGTGGGTTAAGATTTGATTTTCAGCATCTACTGCCGCAGGACTTGGTTTGTAACTTAAGTCCTCAGGTTCATGTAAATCGACATGAACGTGAGGGCGGAGTTACAAAATCCGTCCCGCAACGGCCGTCCCGCAACGGCCGTCCCGCAACGGTAGTTACAAAACTGTTCTGATTCAATTTTCTGAATCCCAGCCTGCGCAGGAATAATGATGAAAATTGGGAATAGGATTCCCAAATAAACGAAATTATTTCTGCCCTTCGCTCGGTTTTTTTCTCAGTTCAATGTGGAGTTCTTTCAGCTGCCGATCCGCGATATTGGCCGGCGCATTCATCATCAAATCTTGCGCTTTGCCATTCATCGGAAATGGAATTACTTCGCGAATATTTGGCTCATCGGCGAGAAGCATGATGATGCGGTCAATTCCGGGAGCTAGGCCGCCGTGGGGTGGAGCGCCGAATTTGAAGGCATTTAGCATGGCGCCGAATTGTTGTTCAACCACTTCTTTGCCATAACCAGCAAGCTCAAAAGCGCGGTACATTATTTCCGGTTTGTGGTTGCGAATGGCGCCGGAAGAAAGTTCAACGCCGTTGCAAACGATGTCGTACTGAAATGCTTTGATGGTCAGCGGATCCTGTGAATTCAAGGCTTCAAGCCCACCTTGCGGCATTGAAAATGGATTGTGGGAGAACTCCACTTTCCCACTTTCCTCGTTTAATTCGTACATCGGTAAGTCGACGATCCAGCAAAATTTGTAAATTGACTCGTCGATTAAATTTAAATCGTGACCGAGCTTGATGCGCGCCACGCCTGCGATTTTCGCAGCCTCGGATTTTTTGCCACAAGAAAAAAACACCGCATCGCCATTTGAAAGTCCCGCCGATTTTTTTAATTCCGCCAATTTTTCTGCCGATAAAAATTTCGCGATTGGCCCCTTCCCTTCACCATTTTCATCAATGATGATGTAAGCCAAACCCTTGGCGCCGTTGGCTTGCGCATGTTCGATCATTTTGTCAAAAAAGGATCGCGGCTGCAAAGCGCATTTCGGCGCTGGAATGGCGCGGATTACTGCACCTTGCTCAATTTGTTTCGCAAAAATTGAAAATTCTGAACCACGGAAAATTTCTGTCGCATCGGAAATTAAAATTGGATTGCGCAGATCTGGCTTGTCGATGCCGTATTTTAGCATCGCTTCGTCGTAAGCGATTCGTGGAAAAGTCGTAAGTCGTAAGTCGTAAGTCGTAAGTTCAACTTTTTTCTTTCCGTATTTTTGGAAGATGGAAATCAACACCGGCTCAATCGCCGCAAACACATCCTCCTGCGTCACGAAACTCATCTCCATGTCGAGCTGATAAAATTCCGGCGCACGATCGGCACGCAAATCTTCGTCGCGAAAACAAGGCGCGATTTGGAAATAGCGGTTAAAGCCTGACACCATCAAAAGCTGTTTGAACTGCTGTGGCGCTTGCGGCAGCGCGTAAAATTTTCCCGGATGTAAACGAGCAGGAACGAGATAATCGCGCGCGCCTTCCGGTGAAGATGCGGTTAAAATCGGAGTTTGAATTTCGAGAAAACCTTGCGCGGTCATTTCAGCGCGGATGCTTGAAATCACTTGGCTGCGCAGGATAATATTTTTGTGAGTTTTGTCGCGACGAAGATCGAGAAAGCGATATTTTAAACGCAATTCTTCGGGATAATTTTCGTCGGAATTTATTTGGAATGGAATTTGCTCAGCGGCGGATTCAACAATTAATTCGCTGACTTTGATTTCAATTTCACCGGTTGGAATTTTTGGATTCACCACTTCCGCCGCGCGGGCCGTAACTTCACCACTCACAGTGATTACGGATTCGAGTTTGATCGCAGAAGCTTTCTCCAAAAATTTTTCGCCAATCACCAACTGCGTCACGCCAAAATGATCGCGCAAATCGATAAAAATTAAACTGCCGTGATCACGTTTTGAGTGAACCCAACCGGAGAGTTTTACTGTTTGTCCGACGTTGGATTTGTTGAGCTGCGAGCAATTGTGTGTGCGGTATTTGTGCATGATTTAGTTGCCAGTGGACAGTGATCAGTTGCCAGTAAAAAATTCGACAACTGACAACTGTCAACTGTCAACCGACCACTGAATTAATAAACGTCGTAGGAATTAGTCCCTGAGTGGTAATAGCGATTGCGGCAAACATTACATTTTGACATCCGCGCGATGAAAAGTTCGATTGCTCTTGGCTCTTTTAAACAGATAAACCAACCAACCATGTGTAGTCCTGGCAACAAAACTAAAAGATAAAAAAATTGGTTGGTAATAACGAAAGCAAGAAGAGATGCGATGCCATTAAGCGCAGCAAAAGTGTAGCTCACACCGAGCAACATTGGTGGCCTTGTTAGACCCAAAAATAGTGGATCAGCGCCAACTGTACCGGACATATTTTGAAATTATTTTTTAGAGGAAGAAGTTGACAACGCGCGTCGCTGTTCATAAAACGCGCGGCCTTCAAAAAAGTCAACGCGCAAGTTCAATCCTTTTAAAACCTAAGTCTCACCAAGCTCTTAAAAATCAATTCACAATTTCACATGTCGTTCCTCGCAAAATCTTTAGACAACATCAAACCATCTCCAACAATTGCCGTATCGATGAAAGCCAATGAGCTCAAGGCTGCGGGCAAGGATATCATTTCGCTGAGCATGGGCGAGCCAGACTTCGATACGCCGGAAAATATCAAGCAGGCTGCAATCAAAGCGATTCAAAAAGGCGACACGAAATACACCGCGGTTGACGGAACTGCATCGCTCAAAAAAGCGATCATCGAAAAATTTAAACGCGAAAATTCTTTGGATTACAAACCATCCGAAATCCTTGTCAGTTGTGGTGCCAAGCAAGTTATTTACAACGCGTTAATTGCCAGTTTAAACGCGGGAGATGAAGTGTTAATTCCAGCACCTTACTGGGTTTCTTATCCCGACATGGTTTTGCTTGCAGGCGGAAATCCAGTGATTGTTGAGTCGTCAGAAAAAAATGATTTCAAAATTTCAGCTCACGCTTTGGCAGAAAAAATCACGCCAAAAACAAAATGGCTGATTTTAAATTCTCCGAGCAATCCAACTGGTTCATGCTATTCCGATGTTGAGTTAAAAATGTTGGCAGGAGTTCTTCTAAAGCATCCGCAAGTTCACATTCTTGCCGACGACATTTACGAACATCTAATTTTTGACGGATTAAAATTTTCAACAATCGCCGAAATTGAACCGCGATTAAAAGATCGCACATTGCTGGTGAATGGTGTCTCTAAGGCCTACGCCATGACTGGCTGGCGCATCGGCTACGGCGCAGGTCCGGAAAAATTAATTAAAGCGATGGCGATGATTCAATCGCAAAGCACTTCCAGCCCTTGTTCAATCTCGCAAGCCGCGTCAGTCGAGGCTTTGAACGGCATTCAAGATTATATCAAGCCCAACGCCAAACTTTTTCAATCACGCCGCGACATGGTGGTGTCAATGCTCAACGCCATTGACGGCATTAATTGCAACACTCCAAACGGTGCATTTTACGTCTTCCCATCTTGCAAAAATCTTTACGGCAAAAAAACCGCGAGCGGAAAAATAATCGAAAATGACAATGATTTTGCGAGCTACTTGCTTGAGGAAGCCTTGGTGGCAGTGGTTCCTGGAATCGCTTTTGGCGCAACAGGATTCTTCAGAATTTCCTACGCCGCCAGCGACGAGTTTTTGAAAAACGCGATGCAGCGGATCGCAGTGGCTTGCTCAAAATTAAAATAGAGAAAATAGCCTAAACGGCTATTTTCGGCGCTAACACATTCGGTTTCGACAAAATTTTTCCCATGCTCCTCACCTTCGACATCGGCAACACCAACATCACCATCGGACTTTTCAGCAATGAAAAATTGACGCATAAATGGCGCCTGCTCAGCAGTACAAAAAAATCTGTCGATGATTACGCGATTGACATCATAGAACTTTTTTTAACGGAAAAAATTGATTGCCTGAAAATTTCGGGGATCATCATCGCATCAGTGGTGCCAACGCTTACTGGTATAATTTCTGAAGCGGTAAAAAAATTTACTTCTGAAATAGTTGCCGGAAAAATTTTGATTGCTGACGCTGAAAAGTTGCGCAATTTCATCGAGATTAAAATCAAAAATAAAAATGAAGTCGGGGCGGATCGGCTCATCAACTCGATCGCCGCTTACAAAAAATTCGGCGGCAATTTAATCATCGTCGATTTCGGCACTGCTACAACTTTCGACATTGTCGGCAAAAATGGCGAATATCTTGGCGGCGTCATTGCTCCCGGAATAAATCTTTCGCTCAAAGCTCTTCACGACATGACGGCGCAATTGCCAAAAATTTCGGTGAAGCCGCAAAAAAATGTCATCGGCAAAACCACGATTGAAGCAATGAATTCAGGCGTTTACTTCGGTTACATTTCTTTGATCGAAGGCTTGATCGAAAAAATTGAAAAAGAACTTGGTTGCAAAACTACACGAATAATCACCGGCG
>CAIYMZ010000134.1 GCA_903927415.1 uncultured Alphaproteobacteria bacterium | reverse complement strand
TCCCACAACATTTCCCAAACCACTGCGATCAAAAAAATCAGCGCAAAATTCACGTCAAGCAAAGTTAGAATCACCGCTGCAACAAATGGAGGAATGGCCTTGCGGCTGTTGATGCTGTGAGCTCCAATCCGATGCAATGCGCGAATAATTAAGGCAGTCACTACTGGCGTAACAAAGAAAAAAATCGGCGCCAACTGCGCCTTGCCGAAATGCAAATAAAGAAAGGAAAGCAACAGAATCAAAAAAAATCCAGGAGCCATGAAGCCAAGTCCCGCCAGCATCCCGCCAATTCTTCCACCTTTCATCACACCGATGTGAACACACATTTCGTGCGCTTCGGGCCCGGGAAGAATTTGATAAATCGCTAAAATTTTTTTGAACTTCTCCGCACTGATCCATTTCTTCTTTTCCACCAACTCCTCGCGAATCAGTGCCAATTGCGCCACGGGACCACCCCAAGCTAAAAATCCGAATTTTAAAAAAGTTGAGAAAATTTTTTGGCGCGGGATTTGGGACATGCCTCAACTACCGATCCCCACCACTTCCGCCTTTAAATTTCGGTACGCTGATATTTTTTCCACCTTTCACTGCGCCGCCCGTTGTGACGATTCCGCCTTTTTTACCGCCCTTGCCGCCCCTTGTGTTGAAATGGTCTAGGACGAATGGAGATTTATTTTGCTTTGGTTTGAATTCTGGAATTTTTGGTTTTTCTGCTGTCATTTTTTTGTTTAGTTGTTGAAGGGATCTCGCGTAAGTTAAATGCTAAATGCTAAATGTTAAATCCTTTTAAACCCACTCCCCACAAGCCTTCCCCGATGCCCAAGCCCACTGAAAATTAAAACCGCCGAGCCAGCCAGTCACGTCTAAAACTTCGCCGATGAAAAATAATCCGCGCTGTTTTTTTGCTTCGAAAGTTTTGGAGGAAATTTCGTCGCTGTCGATTCCGCCGCAAGTTACTTCAGCTTTAGCGAAGCCTTCGGTGCCGCTGGGAACAAGGCTCCACGCATTTACAAAATTTGCGATTTCTTTTAGTTTTTGATTCGACAAATCAGCTAAAAATCCGCGGTGACCAACTTCTTCTAGAATAAAATTCGCCAAACTTTTTGGTAAAATTTTGGCGAGAGTGGTTTGGATTTCTTGTTTGGAATTAGAAATTTTTTCTTCTTGCAACCACGAAAAAATTTCGCGCTCGGGAAAAAAATTAATCGTAATTTTTTCACCGTGCTTCCAGTAAGACGAAATCTGCAAAACCGCTGGGCCACTGATTCCACGGTGCGTAAATAAAACCGCCTCGCGGAATTTTATTTTGCCGCAAGAAACTTCCGCCTCCGCAGAAACGCCGGAAAGAATTTTAGTTTTCGCCAATAATTTTTCGTCGAAAGTTAGTGGCACGAGTGCGGGAATTGGTTGAATAATTTTGAGTTTAAATTGCCGCGCGACGTCGTAACCAAATCCTGTCGCGCCCATTTTCGGGATTGAGAGGCCGCCGGTTGCAATTACGAGGGACGTGGCTTGAACGAATTCTTCGCCGACTTTCATTTTGAAAAATGGACCCCGCAACAAGTGCGGGGTGACAAGTGGGGAGTGCTGGGTGGCTGGCTGAAAGACGCACTCCTCACTTGTCACCCCGTAATCCTCACTTGTCACCCCGTACTCCCCACTTGTCACCCCGCACTTGTTGCGGGGTCCAGACGCATTTTCAACTTTTTCAATCTCACTAACTTTCTTCCCCAACCAAATTTCCACTCCTCCCGCCGCACATTCTGCGAGCAACATTTCAATAATTTGCTGCGAAGAAAAATCGCAAAAAACTTGTCCCAAAGTTTTTTCGTGAAAAGCAATTTGGTGTTTTTTTACCAGAGAAATAAAATCTTGCGCAGTGAAGCGCTGCAAGGCTGAAACACAGAAATGAGAATTGCGGGAAATGAAATTTTTTGGAGAGGTGTAAAGGTTGGTGAAGTTGCATTTGCCACCGCCGGAAATGCGGATTTTTTTTCCGACACTTTCCGCGTGGTCAATCAGTAAAACCTTTTTTCTACCTTGGGCGCCCGCGGTTGCAGCGCAGATTAATCCCGCGGCGCCTGCTCCAATAATTACGACGTCGAAGGATTTCATTTGAAGAAAATTTACACAATTTCGGTCTAATCACCCTCCCCTTGAGGGAGGGTGATTAGACCTAGAGTTTTTCCGAATATTCCGCACGTGCGGAATATTTAAAAAAGACGTTCTTAACCCACTAATCTCAACGCTTCTAGACCAATGTGAATTTCGCTCAACAATTACCAAAAACCTGCTTAAAAATCTGCTCAATATTTTTGGTGTGGTAGTTCAGATCAAAAATTTCTTCGAGTTTTTTGGCGGACAATTTTGACGAAACTTCTGCGTCAGATTTTAGTAATTCCAAAAAGCTACTCGCCTCTCCCGCCCAAATTTTCATCGCGTTAGTTTGCACGATTCTGTAGGCGTCTTCGCGTGAAATTCCCGCTTCTTCAATCAGCGTTAAAAGCACTCTTTGCGAAAAAACTAAACCACCCAACCGATCCAAATTTCGCTGCATGTTTTGCGGGTAAATCGAAAGATTTTCGATTAAGCCTGCAAGACGAGAAAGCGCGAAATCCAGCGTCACTGTAGTGTCAGGAGCAATCATTCTTTCGACCGAAGAATGCGAAATGTCGCGCTCGTGCCACAGCGCAACATTCTCAAGCGCAGGCACAACTGCACTGCGGACAATGCGCGCCAGACCAGTCAGATTCTCGCTCAAAACCGGATTGCGTTTGTGCGGCATTGCCGAACTTCCCTTCTGTCCCTTCGCAAAAAATTCTTCCGCTTCCAAAACTTCGCTGCGTTGCAAGTGCCGAATTTCAACGGCGAGATTTTCAATCGAAGAAGCAATCACGCCGAGAGTTACAAAAAACATTGCGTGGCGATCCCGCGGGATTACTTGGCTGGAGACGCTTTCTTCTGCGAGTCCCATTTTTTCTGAAACGTATTTTTGCACGAAAGGATCGACATTGGAGAAAGTTCCAACCGCGCCGGAAATTGCACAAACTGCGATTTCTTTTTTGGCGGATTTGAGGCGCGAAAGATTTCTTTCGAACTCGGCGTAGAAGCGCGCGAGTTTCAAGCCGAAGGTCACGGGCTCAGCGTGTATGCCGTGCGAGCGTCCTACGCAAACTGTGTGTTTGTGTTCAAGCGCACGTTTTTTCAGCGCCGCTAAAACTCTTTCGAGATCAAAAATTAGTAAATCTGACGCCTGCGCAAGTTGGGCGGAAAGGCAAGTGTCAAGCACGTCAGAACTCGTCATCCCGAGATGCACGAAGCGCGAATTTTCACCGACAAGATCAGAGAGGTGCGTCAGGAAAGCGATCACGTCGTGTTTGGTGGTGTTCTCAATTTCGTCAATTCTCGCTTCGTCAAATTTCCCGCCAGCTTTTTGAAAATTTTCGCGAATGCGTGAAGCAGTTCCAACTGGCGCCGTTCCTAGCTTCTCCAGCGCTTCGAGCGCAAGAATCTCAATGTCGAACCAAATTTTGTATTTATTTTCCTGCGACCAAATTTTGGTCATTTCAGAGCGGGAGTAGCGGGGGATCATGTTTTTTAAAATTAAATTAGCGTGTCGTAAGCAGCCTTTACTAAAACTGATTCAAAACACCGAACTTAAATTTCTTTCGTCATCCTTAAGTCCGAAGGACTCGAGGATCTCGGGAGTTTGGGTTCGGTTTCTTCAGGTAGATATGTGGTGGTCTCAACGTTCATGTCGAAGATTACTCGACTTAGAACTGAACGTTAGGACGGGGTTACAAATCCCGTCCCGCTGTAGATTTAACCTAATTGCATCACAGCTTTGATCTTATCACAGCAGCAACTTTATCTGCATCTCCTACAGAAGAAGGCGCTGTGGAAGGAGATAAAATTGCACTCAAATCAAATTCAAAAAAAGTTTTTGGAACAAACTTATCGCCTTTTTTTACATCTTTAGTTTCAATTTCTTTAAACCCCGATTTTCTTTGCAATTCTATTGAATCCGTATTGCCTGGGCTAGCTGTTGCAATTAGTTTAGTGAGAGGCTTGCCTTCAACCTGAAACGGAAAACCGCTACTATGCAGATTGGACAACATATCAAAAAAACCTCGTAAGACTTCTTTTCCTAATTTCTTCCCCCAAAACTTTGGCATAAAATAGAGCATAACTTCCGCCTTTCCGGGCTCAATTTTTTTAACATCACCATCACGTGTTTTTATAGTTTCTAACGCAGCCATTCCACAAAATTCACCTTCACTTCCATCGGGCTTTTTTTGAAAAATCATGTAAGCACTGACTGGATTACCACTTATCCACAAAGCACGATAAGAATCGAATCCTTCTTTGATTCGCGCTTCATCCCTCGCGCCACCAACGCCGACAAACCTCATTACTTCTTCATTGGATTGCAGCCTTACCACGCAATCAAAGTCTCCATCACTTAATGACCTGATAATCAAACGTTCAGTTTCCATGAATGCAAAAAGACCCTTGTCACTTTTTTCAAAGACAAATTTTGTCGCTGGTTTTGACATTTTTACAAAATTATAAAATAAACTTCGATAAATCCGTTTTCGTCGAAACCAAATCACCAAGATGATCGTCGACATATTTTTGATTAATCTCTACAGCCGCGCCGGACTTCATTTCGCTGGCTTCGAAGCTCACATCCTCAAGAATTTTTTCTAGCAAAGTGTGGAGGCGGCGGGCGCCGATATTTTCGATTTCGCCGTTCACTTTATGGGCGACTTTGGCGATTTCTTTAACGCCGTCTTTGGTGAAATTTAACCGCACTTTTTCGACGCCAATTAGTGCAACATATTGCTTAATCAAACTTGATTCTGGTTCGGTGAGAATCCGCACCAAGTCTTCTTCGGTGAGTGGTTTTAGTTGCACACGAATTGGAAATCTACCTTGCAATTCGGGAAGTAAATCTGCCGGTTTGCAAACGTGAAATGCACCGGAAGCGATGAACAAAATGTGATCGGTTTTGATCAGGCCATATTTGGTTGAAACAGTGGTTCCCTCCACCAATGGCAAGAGGTCGCGCTGCACACCTTCGCGCGAAACATCGCCACCTTTGAGATTGCTGCGGGCGCAAATTTTGTCGATCTCGTCGATGAAAACAATGCCGTCATTTTCGACGGATTTCATCGCGATTTTTACGACTTTTTCTTCGTCGATCATTTTTCCTGATTCTTCTTCGATCAATGATTTGAGCGCTTCCTCGACTGTCATCCGCATTTTCTTTTTCTTCTCACCACCCATCGCTTTACCGAGCATTTCGCCGATATTGATCATGCCGACATGTCCGCCAGGAACATCAAAACTGCTAGCGAAAGAATTGCCGGAATCTGCAATTTCGATTTCGATTTCCTTGTCATTGGCCTCGCCGCTTTCAAGCATCCGCGAGAATTTTTCTTTGGTTTCGTCGATCGGATTTTCTCCGGTCAAAGCGCGCAAAATTCTTTTTTTCGCATGCTCTTCGGCCTTGTCTTGCACCTCTTTTTTCATCTCGCTTTTGATCGATTTAATCGCCACTTCAATGAGGTCGCGGATGATTGAATCGACGTCGCGACCAACGTAACCAACCTCGGTGAATTTAGTGGCTTCAACCTTGATGAATGGCGCATTGGCGAGTTTGGCAAGGCGGCGCGCAACTTCGGTTTTTCCGACTCCAGTTGGCCCAATCATTAAAATATTTTTCGGCACAATTTCTTCGCGCAAAGGTGAGTCGACGAGCTTGCGGCGGTAGCGATTTCTAAGCGCAATCGCGACTGCTTTTTTTGCCTCTTTTTGGCCGATGATGTAGCGATTTAATTCGTCGACAATCTGCTTAGGAGTAAGTCCCGCAACTTGATTTTGCGGCAAAGTTTTTTCTTCAGTTTTAGGATTTTTTTTCATTTGAGATTGGTTTTATCGGAGAGTTTTTTGCGCCGTTAAATGTGGCGCTGTTGAGCAAAAATACTAGGAACAAAATTGCAAGACTGGTGAGGGAAATGATTAAAAAAAATTTCACAACCGCTCCAAAATTCCAACAATTTCATCTTGCAACTCACGAATGCCGTAGCCTTTTAAGCTGCTCACGGCAAGGGTTTGTGGATAGGCGGCAGGGAATTTTTTAATTTCTTCTTCGATTTTTTCTTGCGCTTTCTTCAACTCTTCTTCTCTCAACTTATCAACTTTTGTTAGCACAATTTGGAATGAAACTGCTAGCGCGTTAAAAATATTTATCGCCTCGCGATCCGTGTCCTTCAAGCCTTTTACGGGATCAATCAATAAAAAAACCCGCTTCAAATTCGGGCGTTTAGTCAAATATTCGAAACTAGTTTTTTGCCAATGTCCCGAATGTTTTTCACTAGCTTTCGCGAAGCCATATCCCGGCATGTCGACCAAAATAAATCCGTCTTCAAATCCAAAAATTTTGAAAAAATTTAGCTGACGAGTTCGCCCTGGAGCGGTCGAAACAATCGCAACTTTTTTTCCAACCAGACCATTGATGAGGCTAGATTTCCCAACGTTTGATGCTCCAACAAAAGCAATTTCTGGAAAATGAAAAACCGGAATTTGGGAATAGTTGTGCGCCCCAAAAAGAAATTCCGGATTGCCGTTAAAGATTTTTTTTGCTTCGAGTTTTTTACTCATGAACTTTTTTACTAATTTTGAATGAGTTTTGCAAATTACTCGGGCTACAACCTGCATCGTTTGTCATTTTTTGGATTTTTGACTAACGTTTTGCGTCAATAATGGCTGCAACAATTTTTCTAAATCTTTTTTTATCACCACGCCACGAAGTTTTTTAATTACCTCGCCATTGCCATCAATCACATAGCTGAATGGAATTTCATTTGGTTCTTCTAGGCTAATTTTTTGAACATCGGAAATCATTAAATTTGGATATGAAGAAACTGCTGACAAAACTCGCAAAACTTTCTCGCGATCTTTTTTTTGATCAATGCTGACACCAATAATTTCAAGACCTAGCGACTTATATTCGTGATAAATTTCATCCAAAATTACAATTTCTTGGCGGCAATTATAGCACCACTGTGCCCAAAAATTTATGATGGTGATTTTATTTTTTTGCGCTGACAAATCAAAAAAATTTCCATCAAGAGCTGTGGCGGTAAGGGTTTGAGTTGCAGAAAAAGAATTTTGAGACGCTAAGAAAAAAATAAAAACCAGCAAAAAATCTTTCATTTAAAATCACCTAAAAATTCCTGAACTAACGTCAAAGCCACAATAATCGCCGTATCAGCTCGCAATATTCGTGATCCAAAACTGATCGAATAAAGATTTTTTAACTCACGCATTTTAGCAAATTCTGCCTCTGAGAATCCACCTTCTGGCCCGATTAAAACTACGATTTCTTTTTCTCCGGCATTAATTTTTGATAAAATTTCGCTCGCTTTTTGACCATTCCCAGACTCGTCGCAGAGAATAAAAATTTTTTCTGCTGAATTTCTCTCGTCCAAAAATTGATCTAATTTCTTTACCGCAAAGATTTCCGGAAAATCGTTTCTTTCACATTGCTCACAAGCTTCTTTCACATTCGCCTTAAAACGATTAAAATTAATTTTGTCAGCAATTGTGCGCTGGGTTAAAATCGGCTGAAACTGTGCCACGCCTAACTCTGTTGCTTTTGTCGCAACAAAATCAATACGCACATTTTTAACCAGGGCAAAGGCCAAAGTAATGTTTGGAACTTTTTTTAAATCGAAATTTTTTTCTTTAATTTCTGCAATTAAAAATTTTTTCTCAATCTTAGAAATCGCAGCGCAAAACTCGCCATCAACAGCATTAAACAAAAAAAATTTATCACCGACTTTTTGACGCATCACTTTAGTCAAATATTCAAAATCCCCGCTAGAAATTTTGATTTCTGCACCAATAAAAATACTTTTTTCTTCAACAAAAAGCCTGATTTTTCTCATGATTGATTTACAAATTACGATCTTTAAAACGCCTTAGAAAATCCTCATTCAATAGCATTTATGAACTTACTAATTTTCTCACTAATTTTGTTGGTGATATTAGCCATGTTGCTAAATCACAATATCAAAAATTTACGTCAAAAAATTGACAGAAAAATACGCTTTACCTCGCTACCAATTCACCATGTTTATTGCTTCATTTTGTGGTCAATGGTTTTTACAGCCACAATCATTTTTACTTCTTTCGACAACTTCACAAAATATGTTTTGCTCACCGGTTTTTTGAGCGGAATTTTTTTCATCGTCAAATTTTTTTACGAGAAAAATTTTAATTCCAAAAAGCATGTGGAGAAGGCGGGGGTTCTTGTTTTATCTATCACCGCAGGTATCGGGATTTTGATCACCATAATCATCACTGCTTCAATTTTGTTTGAATCAATTCGTTTTTTTAAATTCGTTTCTCTGGCTGATTTTTTATTTGGAACCACTTGGAACCCGCAAATGGCAATTACTTCCGAGCAAGAAGTCGGCGCCAGCGCCTTCGGAATTATTCCGGTTTTTCTCGGCACTTTGCTCATCACTTTGATAGCCATGATCGTCGCTGTACCGCTCGGAATCATGGGCGCGATCTATCTTTGTCTCTACGCCAAAGCGCGCACTCGCGATTATTTAAAACCAATTTTAGAAATTCTCGCCGGTGTGCCGACCGTTGTTTATGGCTACTTTGCGGTCATCACCGTCGCACCATTTTTCAAAAGTTTTTTCGCTAATTTTGGCCTCAACATTGCCTCCGAAAGCGCACTAGCCGCAGGTTTCGTGATGGGCGTGATGATCATACCATTCGTACTTTCTCTGACCGACGACGCTCTCAATGCCGTGCCCGAATCCTTGAAGGATGCCTCTTTAGCCATGGGAAGCACCAAATCCGAAATGATAAAAAAAGTCGCATTGCCAGCCGCAACACCAAGCATCGTCGGCGCCGTAATTCTCGCCGTATCCCGCGCCATCGGCGAAACCATGATCGTGGTGATGGCTGCAGGCCTAGTCGCCAAACTCACTTTCAATCCTCTCGATTCCGTCACCACCGCCACCGCTCAAATCGTCACGCTTTTAGTCGGAGACCAAGAATTCAACAGCCCCAAGACTCTAGCCGCTTTCGCCCTCGCACTAACCCTCTTCATTTTCACTTTCGTTTTCAACATTGTGGCCTTGGTTGTAATCAAAAATTACAAGAAAAAATATGGGTAAATATCAGCCACCCTTTGAGATCACTACCTCAACTCTACAGACAGTCGCTGAGATTTGCGAAATGCTTGGCCGCTGGTCGCTATCAAACAAGTCTGATCTCGCTCCACATCTACGCCGCAACAATCGCATTCGCACAATCCACGCTTCACTCGCGATTGAAAATAACAGCCTCAG
This sequence comes from uncultured Alphaproteobacteria bacterium, assembly GCA_903927415.1. Classification (GTDB taxonomy): domain Bacteria; phylum Pseudomonadota; class Alphaproteobacteria; order Rickettsiales; family UBA1997; genus UBA2645. Next base: position 5,780 of record CAIYMZ010000134.1, on the reverse strand, counting down.
CGTCAAAGAAGTTACTGCCGTGCTTGATGGCAAAACCGTTCTCGGCCTGCCACGCGAGATTCAAGAAGTGCGCAACGCTTTTACCGCTTACGAGGAAATGCCAAATTGGCAGCCGGAAAATTTACAAAATTTACTGACTGCTCACCAACTTTTAATGAATGGATTAATCGACGATGCCGGAAAATTTCGCCGTAGCAGTGTCGGAATTTATCGCGATCAAACCTTGATCCACCTTGCTCCACCAGCAGAACGGGTTCCGAATTTAATCGCAGATTTACTTATTTGGCTAAAAAAACCTGACGCTCATCCACTAATCGCCAGCTGCGTTTTTCACTACGAATTTGAATTCATTCACCCATTCGCTGACGGCAATGGCCGCATGGGCAGGATGTGGCAAACTTTAATTCTCAGCAAATGGAATTCGCTGCTCGCTTTTCTGCCGGCAGAAACCGTGATTCAAAAACGGCAAGCCGAATATTACCAAGCTCTAGCCGCGTCAGACAAGGCTGGAAGCGCTACAAATTTTATTGAATTTATGCTCGACGCTTTGCGCATTTCGATGAGTGAAGTTGTGATCGAAAATTAAAAACTTCTCAAAAATGACCTCCTCAAAAATCAAAAACCTAAAAAAACGTCACGCACAAGAAACTCGTTTCAAACTCTGCGGCATGGCTTCAATCGCTTTCGCTCTCACTTTTTTGGTGATGTTATTTTCGATGATTTTGACGAAGAGTAGTGGTGCTTTTTTGCGCACAGAAATTGCGCTGGAAGTTGATTTGAGCAATGAATCTGATGTCACAAAAATTGATCACCGCCAACTAATTAAAAACGCGCTGAAGACACGTTTCCCAGGGGTTAAAAGCGGGGCGCAAAGCATTTCTGAAATCAATGCTCTTTACCAAATTTTGAGCAAGGTCAGCAATTTGGAATTGAAAAAACAGCTCGAAAAAAATCCTGATTCGCTCGGAAAAAAATCGATTTTTTGGTTCAGCGCCGCATCGAAATCTGACATGTTTTTCAAGCACAAAAATCTTTCTTCGCTCAATCAAACTCAAATTTCTTGGTTGGAAAATTTAGCAAAAAAAAATCAGGTGAGAAAAGTTTTGAACTGGAAATTTTTTCAATTCGCTGATTCGCGCGAGCCAGAAATAGCCGGCATCGGCGCTGGTTTGACAGGCTCAATTTTAGTGATGCTAACTTTCATGATTTTCGCTTTTCCAATCGCAGTAATGTGTGCTTTTTATCTCGAAGAATTCGCGCCGAAAAATCGCCTCACCGACATTATTGAAATCAGCATCAACAACCTCGCCGCCATTCCTTCAATCATCTACGGATTGCTCGGATTAACCCTTTACCTCCAATTCATGAACCTGCCGCGATCCTCGAGTTTAGTGGGCGGGATGACTCTCTTCATGCTGGTTTTGCCCGTGATCATCATCGCCACACGCAACACAATTCGTTCGATTCCAAGTTCGATTCGCGACGGCGCCGCAGCTCTCGGCGCTTCAAAAATGCAAATCACTTTGCACCATTTGCTGCCACTTTCTGTTCCAGGAATAATGACGGGAACGATTCTGGCAATTTCGCGCGCCCTCGGCGAAACCGCGCCACTCTTGATGATCGGCATGGTCGCCTTCATCGCTGACATTCCGCAAAATTTTACTGATCCAACAACCGTGCTACCCGTGCAAATTTATTTGTGGTCCGATTCGCCAGAAGCCGGCTTCGCTGAAAAAACTGCGGCAGCAATTTTGGTACTGCTAGGATTCCTCGTGCTGCTAAATTCAGTGGCGATTTTCTTGCGGAAAAAGTTTGAGAGAAAGTGGTAATGTCAAAAACAAAACTTGTTGGGATTTTGAATGTTACGCCTGACTCATTTTCTGACGGCGGGAAATTTAATTCGCTCGATTCGGCGATTTCGCAGCTCAAAAAAATGTTGGAAGAAGGTGTAGATGTAATTGATGTTGGCGCGGAATCAACGCGTCCTGGAAGCCTGCCAATCACGGCCGAAGAAGAATGGCGCCGTCTCAAAAAAATTCTGCCAGCAGTGATTTTTGAAGTAAAAAACTTCAACAAAAATTTCGAAAAAAAAATTCAAACCAGCATTGATTCCTACCATTTCGAAACCGTGAAAAAATCGCATGAGCTCGGCGTCGAAATAATTAACGATGTCAGCGGGCTTGTTGACGAAAAAATTATTGAATTTGTTGCCGCAAAAAATGTGACGGTAATTTTGATGCACAGCCTCGTAATCTCGACCAATCCTGAGCTCGTCATCAATCCTCATCTCAATGTCACCGGCGAAATTTTGAGCTGGGCACAAGAAAAAATTTCTGCCCTCGAAAAAAAAGGCGTCAAAAAATCGCAGCTAATTTTTGACGTCGGAATTGGATTTGGGAAAAATGCGCAGCAGTCAATCCGCATTTTAAAAAACATCGACGCCTTCAGAGTTTTAGGCCTTCCGCTCTATGTTGGTCATTCGAAAAAAAGTTTTCTGGACGCTGTAAGAATCTCTGGCGATCGCGCAGAAAAAACTTTGAAAATCTCAAAATTTTTGATGGAAAAAAATATAGAATTTTTGCGAATACATGAGGTAGGAGCGCATTTGAAACTATTTCAAACCAATTAGCCTCTCCATCTTATTTTGTAAGGCTGACGAGGTATTTTTGAGGTTTTTTTCTATTTTTTTCTCGCCACTTGTAATACCAAAACTGCTTCCTAAATAACGCCTCAACTTCTCACCAAGTCACGCAGCCCAACCACTCACAAAATAAAATAAAATTTATGTCTAACAAAGTAATCGGAATTGACCTTGGCACCACCAACTCTTGCGTGGCGATCATGGAAGGAAAAAATGTTAAAGTGATTGAAAATTCGGAAGGTGTGCGCACTACGCCGTCAATCGTTGGCTTCCTTGCCAATGGCGAAAGAGCGGTCGGCGCTTCGGCAAAAAGACAGGCTGTCACTAATCCACAAAATACAATTTTTGGAATCAAAAGATTGATCGGTCGCCGCAATGATGATCCAATCACTTCCAAAGACAAAGACCTCGTGCCCTACAAAATCGTGCCTTCAGCCAATGGTGATGCTTGGGTTGAAGTGAAAGGCGAGAAATATTCTCCGAGCCAAGTCTCAGCCTTTACCTTGATGAAAATGAAAGAAACGGCGGAAAGTTATCTCGGTGAAAAAGTCGAGAAAGCCGTGATCACAGTGCCGGCCTATTTCAACGACTCACAACGCCAAGCAACAAAAGATGCCGGAAAAATCGCCGGCCTCGATGTTTTGCGCATCATTAACGAACCAACGGCAGCAGCGCTTGCTTACGGCTTCGACAAAAAAGGCGGACAAGTAATCGCGGTTTACGATTTAGGCGGAGGAACTTTCGACGTTTCAATTCTCGAAATTGGCGACGGAGTTTTCGAAGTGAAATCCACTAACGGCGACACGTTTTTAGGCGGCGAAGATTTCGACATGCGTGTTTTAAAATTCCTCACCGAAGAATTTAAAAAAGACAGCGGTGTCGATTTGCTCAAGGATCCCATGGCCTTGCAGCGTTTGAAGGAAGCAGCGGAGAAAGCTAAAATCGAACTTTCCTCCTTGATGGAAACCGAAATCAATTTGCCTTACATCACTGCTGATGCAACTGGCCCTAAGCATCTCAATGTTAAACTTTCTCGCGCTAAACTTGAGCAACTCGTTGACGATCTCATTCAACGCACAATCAAGCCTTGCGAAAATGCCTTGCAGGACGCGGGTTTGAAGGCTTCTGACATTCAAGAAGTTATCCTTGTTGGCGGGATGACGCGCATGCCGAAAGTGATTGAAGTTGTAAAAAATCTTTTCGGAAAAGAGCCGAATAAAAGTGTAAATCCTGACGAAGTTGTGGCCATCGGCGCGGCAATTCAGGGCGCAGTGTTGCAGGGCGACGTGAAAGATGTGTTGCTTCTCGACGTTACTCCTCTCTCGCTTGGCATTGAAACTGCGGGCGGAGTTTTCACGCGTTTGATTGATCGCAATACAACGATTCCAACTAACAAGAGCCAGGTTTTTTCAACTGCAGCGGACAGTCAAACTGCAGTGACAATCAAAGTTTCTCAGGGCGAGCGCGACATTGCAGTGCACAATAAATTGCTCGGCGAATTTAATCTCGAAGGCATCGCGCCCGCGCCACGAGGCCTGCCACAGATCGAAGTTACTTTTGATATTGATGCGAATGGCGTCGTCAAAGTTTCAGCGAAAGACAAGGCAACAAACAAAGAACAGCAAATTCGTATTCAATCTTCAGGTGGACTTTCTGAGGCTGAAATTCAAAAAATGGTGAAGGATGCCGAAGCAAATGCTTCCGCCGACAAAGCCAAAAAAGAATTCATTGAAGCCAAGAATCACGCCGATTCCGCGGTTTATGAAACTGAAAAAAGCTTGAAGGAACATGGCGAAAAAGTTGACGCTGAAACTAAAGCGGTGATCGAAGCCGAGATTCAAAAAGTGAAAGATTTAGCAGCGAAGGAAGATGCGAGTGCGGCCGAATTAAAATCTGCGACCGATGCTTTAATGCAAAGCGCAATGAAGCTGGGAGAAGCGATTTACAAGGCGGCGCAAGCTACAGGAGCTGCAGGTGCTGCACCAGATTTTTCAGGCGGAGCAGGGTTCACCGACGCAACTCCAAATCAAAATTCTTCCGAAAAAACTGTTGATGCGGAATATGAGGAAGTGAAGGAGGAGAAGAAGGATTCGTAGGTTTTCTATCCGTCATCGTGGGCTCATTGCTTACTTTGTTCAGCGCGATACAGAAATTTTTAATTCACTAAATTTCCAAAAAATATTCTGCAAAAAACCCGCGATCTCTTCAACAGTTCGCGGGTTTTTTGTTGCCTCGAGCAAATTAAAAAACAAAATTTGAAAAAATATTTTCAAATCAAATGCCGGAAAATTTCCTCAAAAAAATCAGAGAAGAGCGCAAAATTGGTCAAAGCGAGTTGGCGCAAAAAGTTGGGGTCAGCAAACAGCTAATTTCTGGATTCGAAAAGGGAAGAAGCGGAGTTTCAAATGAAGTTTTAAGAAAGCTTGCAGCTGCATTGGACGTGAATCCAGATGCAATAATCACCGGAAAGCATAACAAACCATTCGATGAAAAAGGCAAAAAAAAATTAACCGAGGCGATGACGTTGGTTTTTAAATTTTACGAAGATCAGTTTGATAAAGAAACAATGATCAAAATCGCCACAGAACTTTACGGCTTTATGATTGATTTCGATGTCGCGAAAAAAGAAGTTGATCGAAAAAAATTAAAAAAATCTCTGACAGAAAAAATCATCACCGGTCTTGCGGCAAAGTGTCTCTTGGATTCAAAAAAATAAATTTATGAAACCTGAAGAAAAAAAATTGGTAAAAAAAGAATTGGAAAAAATTTACGACAGCAGACCAAAGCCATCACAAATCAGAAAAATTTTACAAAGTAAATTTTCGCAATCACTTCGAGAAAACCCAAGATTATTGCTGATATTGAAACTGGTTATAATCGCTAATATCGGGATCTGGTCGGTTTTAGCTTTGTTGGTTTCGCAGATTTTTTAATTATTTTTTTAACAGTATGAGACCATCAATAGGATGTGCTTTTGCTGTAGTCACACCATCACGAGCAGATGGTCTTCGAGCAGAAGCTTTGATAGCTCAAAATGAAGCAGTGGGAGCTGCTGTAGAAGCCCCACAATTCCCACCTCCAATACCAGTCCAACCTAGAGCCTGTTGACATTCAATTTGCACACACCTGCCATTGTCAC
>CAIYMZ010000133.1 GCA_903927415.1 uncultured Alphaproteobacteria bacterium | reverse complement strand
TGGAAGAAGTGGGGATGGTGATGAATCAGACGCAGGAACTGTAGGTGGAAGAAGTGGGGATGGTGATGAATCAGACGCAGGAACTGTAGGTGGAAGAAGTGGGGATGGTGATGAATCAGAAGCAGGAAGTGTAGGTAGAAGAGGTGGAGATGGTGATGAATCAGAAGCAGGAAGTGTCTTAGCAAGACGTCCTGCCGCATCCGCAAATTTTCGCACGCTTAGCGATCGTGCGGTAAGAACCTTAGTCCCAGTTGCAGAAGAAGGACGCAGAAGAGATCAAGGCGGTGTAGGTCGTGATTTGGAACTAACTTTACAGCTGATTAAAGCCTTGGAAGGAAGAGAAGATGGAGCGCAACTTTTGCAACAATTTACCGATCAATCGAGCGATAATTTTGAGGATTGCAAAGATGACATGGTGGCGATAATCGAAGAAATAGAAGAAAAGAAAGCGGTCGCCATTCAGCATCTTTTCAGAGGTCAGGAAACCAGAGAAAAAGTCATCGATTTTAATAAAATACAAAAGGCAAAACAGCGCCTTTCTCGTGCCGAAAGTGCAAGAACAGCTGATAACCCTTCAGAGGCGCCTATCACTTTCGAGCAACTAAGAGATGGTGGCTACTACAAACACGAAGATGGATCTCCGGCTTTAGTTCCAGAAATCACCGGACAACCTTGCGATCAAAGCAGCCTGGATTTTACTGGGATTAAATTGAATCAAGGTGTTCCAGTTTTTCATTTTGATGGCCGAAACGGTTTGGAGCTTCTTACGCAGCAGGTCAGAAAGGCAACGATGTCGGGAGAGGTAACTCCCGAAACTCCACCATCCGCATCAATCACCATGATCCATAATTTAGACAAGCCGGGCAATGATTTCTGCTGTGCTGCCACATCGTCATTCAGGGGTACCACCATGAATTTTATGGAAGCAGCTAAGTTTGAAGAATTGATAAAACCAGAATTTGAAGAGCTTCGTTCGAAGGCTTTAGAATACCAAACCAGAATGACCTGTCTTCAAAAGATTGTTGATCTCTTGGAGGTTGAAAAAAAATATGTAATTAAAACCTTCGAAGGAACAAAGCAGGAGGAAAATTTAAAAACTCTAAACCAAGAAATAAAAAAATTAGAAAGACTCGTAAAAGAAGGCGCAATTGATCCAAAAAAAGATTCCCCAGAAGAAAAACAAGGAAAAATAGCAAATTTAAATGGCGAAAAAATTGAGTTCGAAATTGCGTCAGGATTAATCGATGAGACTACTAGACAGAAAATTGTAGTATTGGTTACTGCGATGAAAATGAAGCAATCAACTCAAGAAGAAAAAAATGCGGCATCGCTTTATGCCTCACGCGAATTGTGTCACGTCGTTGCAAAAAAAGTTGAAAAATCAATCGAAAAAATTCAGCGCACAACCGATCTCGATTCTCTCGAAGTGGATGATTACGTAAAAAAATGCAAAGGTGATAAAGCCCAGCTAGAAAGATTGATGAAACAACCAATGGCTTGTAGTGCCTATCCCGGAGTTTCTATTTTAAGACCACGTGGCACCAACAACATTGCTACCGTGATGTTCAATGGCGATGAAAGTCATAATTTGGCTTACATCCATCTATCTCAAACCGATCAGTGTTACTTAAAAATTGAAAAGCTTGATCGGGATTATTCTCCACCAAACGCACCTCTAAAAGTTTTTCGTGAAGGTGAATGGAAAGAAGAGGCTCACAAAAAAGGTGACATCATAATCCATGGAAAAATTTCTTGGCTGAATGAGCTCACCGGAAAATACGAAGAGATCGATCCAACTGAAACTTTTTTTAGCAAAAATGACGCATTAAAACGAAAATTTGGAGATGGTGAAGCTGAAAAAATCAGGCAAATTTTTAGCTCTTTTCAGATCAAGGCAATGTCAGTTGATGCTAGCGGTGAGCGTCAAAATATAGCGGTTTTTTCCGGTGGAAAAGAAGTGCTATCCGAGCGCTTGCCAGCAAAAGTTGATCATGCCGTTGATGCCGTTGGAGAGGTCGCTTCTCTTGTATTTCCCGCCATTCCTGTTGCTGCGCAGAGAGGAGCAAGAGTGCCAACACCTGAGCAAAAATACGTTGTGGTAAGCAAGGCCGTAACTGATGAAATGATGGGAGTAAATTACCCAATAGAAATAGTGTTGAAGGTAGGTTCTAATGGCGCGGTGGATCGTGCACAACCATTGATCAGAATTACAGATGAGTCTGGTAGAGTTTCGGATCAGCCGATGGATGCGCAAAATTTTCAACTACAAATGGCAAAGAGCGGTTTTTCTGGAAGCGCTGAGGAATCCGAAAAATATCGAATAAAAATGTTGGCGTGCGCAGCCACCATCAGAGTTGTTGAAAGTTTTGAGAAAAGAGGTGGAGAGGAAGAGGTGAAAGTGATGATTCCAGGCAAAACTCCAATTCCTCAATCTTGTAGTCTATTAGCTACTCCTGAGCGTTCTCGTGACTCCTCACAGCAAGTAGCCACTCGTTAATTCATGAAATTTTCTTTTGATGTAATCGTGATTGGCGCCGGCCACGCCGGAGTTGAAGCAGCCTGCGCTTCGGCACGAATGGGTGCAAAAACTTTATTGATCACAAAAAATCCGGAAAATTTAGGCGAGATGTCATGCAACCCCGCAATTGGCGGTGTGGCGAAGGGAACGATCGTTAAAGAAATTGATGCTCTTGATGGCGTGATGGCAAAAGCCATCGATATGGCCGGAATTCATTTCCGTATTTTAAACGCCTCAAAAGGCCCAGCAGTTCATTCTCCGCGCGCGCAGGCAGATCGCAAACTTTACAAAAAAGCCATCAATAAAATTTTAGAAAATTACGAAAATTTAGAAATTATTTTTGCTTCGGTCGAGGATATCGAAATCGAAAACGGCCAAGTAGTTGGACTTATGACGTATGACTTACGACTTACGACTAAATCAGTAATTCTAACCACCGGAACTTTTTTAAACGGCATCATCCATATCGGTGATCAAAAAATTCCCGCCGGACGTGTTGGCGAAGAACCATCTCGCGGACTTTCTGCGACTTTAGCGCGTCACAATTTTTCTTTAGGGCGATTAAAAACCGGCACGCCACCGCGTCTCGATAAAAATTTCATCGATTTTTCTGCTCTCGAAGAACAGGCCGGAGACAATCCGCCGCAGCCTTTTTCTTACCTCAACAGCGAAATTAAAGTTCCGCAAATTTCTTGCTTCATCACTCATACCAATCAAAAAACTCACGACATCATCAAAAAAAATTTACATAAATCTGCGATGTATGGCGGACACATTGCCGGTGTTGGCCCGCGCTATTGCCCTTCAATCGAAGATAAAGTTCACCGTTTTTATGACAAAGAGCGCCATCAAATTTTCTTAGAGCCCGAAGGCTTGGACAGTGATTTAATTTATCCCAATGGCATCTCAACTTCATTGCCACTCGATGTCCAAATCGAATTTTTAAAAACAATTCCTGGACTCGAAAATTGTCGTGTCACGCAAGCCGGCTACGCGATTGAATATGATTTTGTTGATCCGCGCGAACTTCTACCGACGCTCGAAACTAAAAAAATTCGCGGACTTTTTTTTGCCGGACAAATTAACGGCACGACTGGCTACGAAGAAGCCGCGGGGCAGGGGATCGTCGCCGGAATTAATGCGGCTTTAAAAGTAGTAAGTCGCACCGAATCCACAAAAACTTACGACTCTTTCACCCTCGACCGCTCAACCAGCTACATCGGTGTAATGATCGATGACCTCACGACTCTCGGCACAATCGAACCTTATCGCATGCTCACCTCGCGCGCCGAATATCGACTCAACTTACGCGCAGACAATGCTGACATGCGTTTGACCGAGCTCGGAATAAAAATCGGCGTCGTAAAAAATGAGAGGGAAAAAATTTTCAATGAAAAAAAATCACAAATCGAATCAGCAAAAAAACTTCTCGAGGAGCTAAAAATTTCGCCAAATAAACTTTCTGATTTTGGTGTGAACATCAAACAAGACGGAATTATGCGCAACGCTTTACAACTTCTTTCATTCCCAAAAATTGATTTTGAAGTGATCGAAAAATTTTGGCCGGAAGCAATTTCTCAAATTGAGATAAAAGAAAAAAATCAGATCGCAAT
>CAIYMZ010000132.1 GCA_903927415.1 uncultured Alphaproteobacteria bacterium | reverse complement strand
CGTCAAAGACACGATTTTATTGGTTGTGACGAAATGGACCCCGCAACAAGTGCGGGGTGACAATCAAAATCAGATTAGAGCCTGTGGTATTTGGACAGATTCCTTAAGCGTTATTGGGGTTATTTTAACAATTTAAATTAAGGTCAACAAATGGAAAAAGTTTCTTCTGTTTCTTTCGTGAATCTCATTGCGCAAGCTGATGTTGTTGTGCAATTGGTAATGCTGATTTTAGTCATTGCTTCGCTTTGGTCATGGGCAATTATTTTTGATAAAATCGTAAAATTTTTTGTGTTGAAAAATCGTAGCAACAAGTTCGAAGAATTTTTTGAAGGTACTATGATGCTTGAAGATATTTACAACGAAGCCAAAAGTAACGACAACCACCCGCTTTCACGCATCTTTCTTGCCTGTATGAAGGAATGGAAATCAAACAATATCAAACAAATCATCGCTGAATCATCAGACAAAAAATCTTCGCTGAAAGAGCGATTGATGGGAGCGATGCAAATTGCAAATAACAGATCAATGCAAAAATTGGAATCGGGTTTAAATTTTTTAGCGATTACTGGATCATCAGCGCCATTCATCGGATTATTCGGAACTGTTTGGGGAATTATGAGTTCGTTTCAAGGAATTGCGGTTTCAAAGAATACGAGTTTGGCGGTGGTTGCTCCAGGAATTGCCGAGGCCTTGCTTGCAACGGGAATTGGATTATTTGCCGCGATTCCGGCGGTTTTTTTCTACAACATTTTTAGTTCTAAAATTAATTATTTTACTGAACGTGCCAATAATTTTTCCATTCAACTTTTAAACATTTTGTCAAAAGAGTTAGATCGTTAACTTTTTTCTTGCGCCAAGTGTGTTAATCGGCTATAAGGCGCCCAGTTTATTAATTTTTAAAATTTTTTATGAGCAGACCAGCAATATCAAAATCAATAAAGGCATTAGCCGCAGGTGCAAAGCCAGCTGACATTCTAGAGCGCCTAAAAATTTTGAATGGAGCTGAGCGTTTAAAAGATGAAAAAGGGAATGGTCGTTTATTTGTGGATGAGGAGAAGGGTATAACCGCATTGGCAGTTGAACCAGAAGTTACTGTTGCTGGATCTAACAGAAAATTTGTTGGCATAAAAGAAACAAAAGGCAAAAAGGAGAAGGAGTATGTTTACCATGATGGTACAAAGTGGGAAACTGTCTCTGCTGCTTCGGAGGCGTGTAAAATAATCAAAGGTGCTTTGATTGCTGCGGCGAATGAAGCGTTGGAAGCAGTTGCAGTGGTGGAAGAAGCTGAAGTGGCGGAAGAAACTGAAGCGGCGGAAGAAGCTAAAGCGGCGGGAGCAAAGTTATTAGCTGACATTAAAAAAGTTGCAGGTGGAGATTGGGATTTTGTAAATGAAAATAAGCAGCTGAATCTGGAAGCAAAAAAACATACTATAGCAGTGCACACTTTGCCACATGCTCTTAAAAATCTCGTTAAAGATGAAGAAGGCCAAGGAAATAATTTTCATATTGATTTTGCAGATAAAGCGGAAGCTCTAAGGTGTCAAAAAATATTAGCTGCGCTTAGGTATGACAAACAAGAAATCATAAACAAAAATCCAACAGTTTCTACGAAATATATCGATACCGGAGAAACAGAAGTTTTTGGCGATCCTAAAACAGTTATTGGGCTAGATGGAACTAAAAAAGAAGTATATCGTCTTTCATTTTCTTCAAAAGATGCTACAATTTCCTTAAAAGACTTCCTCGATCGACTGGTTTGCGCTGATGGTTTAGATAAAAATGTTAAGAGATTAGAAGAAGTAATGAGCGCCGGCAATCCTCGCCGCACAGAAGGAGCGTTAAGAGATGAGTTTCATATAGCCGCGCTAAGTGATGCTAAAGTAGTTACAACACTAAAAGGTCGGGTAGAAGGTCTGGTTGATTATTTTCAAGTTGAATTTTCTGATAAAGCAAAAGCCAAAGAGTTTCATGATGCTATGGCTGCGCTTAGAAAGCCAAATGGTGATAAATTAATTCCAGATGTGGATGTGCCAAATCCAGAGCGTAAATTGTGGCAATTTTGGAAACGGAAAACAAAAAAAAGTGGCGTAGAGATAGTAGAAGCGCCTTCTGGCGCTGCTGATAAACCGGCTAAATACATTGTTAACTTTACACCAGAAAAAGAAGGAAAGGGTTTTGCAGATGAGCTAGATGGTACTTTGCAAGCAAGGGAGTTTCGACGCAAACAATTCAAGCGTGACATAGAGGGGACGGGAGGAAGGGATGATTACACCAAAGCAGTTCTGTCCGGTAATTTTCTAACTCTTGGCATTCCAGTCGTACCAGCTTGTATGGCGGTAGTCGGAGGTGTTTTAAGAGTTATTCACAAAGGAATGGATGCGGTAGGATTGCCAGGTTCCGCATCAATTGTTGGACCTGTGAGCAGAATGTTTCTTGATGCGGCAGAAAGTGGTTTTAGGCATGGAAATTTACTTAGTGCTTTTGGCAGTTAAGGATTGGCAAATGCTTGTGAAAGATCTTCAAAACCTTGTGCAGAAATTGATAAAGAAACTTTGAAATATGCTTTTCATCCACTTCACAAAGATAGGGCAAAATTTTTTGATAGTCCCTTAGGATTTTGTAGAGATTTCTTAAGAAGCGCTGAATCTGCTGTAATAGCACCAGCTGTTGCTCTTGTCGGCACGGTAGCTGCACTACCTATGCATATAGTTAGCACAGTGTCACACCTTGTAGGTGACACATGCACAAAAGGATGTAGAGCAATGTGGGAATGGACAAAAGACAAAGGTGCCGAAGGTGGTGCACCAATGGCGGTAGGGGCGGCTTGTATTGCAGCTGTTCCAACATTGGTAGCTGGAGTGGTTGGATATGCTGCTAGAGGTCTTGGTATAATTTCAAGAAGTTGCGCTGACCTTTTTTCATCAACCGCTAAAAATATCGATTCACAAAATAGAGGTCTACTTGTTGCTGGCTTCATTGGACAAGCTGCGCGACTTATGGATGACAGGATGGGGAATTACTTGAGATTGTACGCAGCAACTCCAGTAGCAAAAGTAAGGGAGAGAAGGGAGGGAAGTTTAGTTATTCAACAAAATGATGAAGGAGGCGTAGAAATGCTTTCAACAGCACAATCGAGTTTTCAAAAGAATCAAGTCGCTTCATTTGAGGGGTTAGAAAAAGTACTTCGTAGCTGCGCTTTAGATGTTAAAAATCCAAAATTTAACGAAAGATCAGGTTTTAATGATGATCGGCGAATTTACATGTCTTTGGGAGACATTAAAATGCGAAATGGCTCTTCTTACAAAATGCTTGTAGCGCGTGATGGCACAGTATCAATCAAAGATACTTCATTCGGAGCATATAACAATCATGGAGTTGGTAAATTTCCAGAGGCTTTGCTAAATGATCAAGATGCGAAACGTGAGTTTTATTCCAAAGCTTTAGTTGCATTAGAGTCAAAAGTCTCTGCGCAAAGTTCTGAATCTGGAATATCCATGAGAGAATTTAAAGAGCAGTATGGCAGCGAAGCAGATGCCGTTAAAAATTTAAAAGAATTGTTTGAAGAAAAAGGAGTCAAAGAACTATCGCCAGGTTGTTATGAAGTGAGGGCTGATGATAAATTTTTTGAGACGAAAAAAGCGTATGAAGTCAAATTTGTTCAAGGGACAGATGATTCAGAACAAATCTTTTTAGAAAAAAAAGGGAAAGGGAGAGGGGAGCCAGCAAGAGTTCAATTTAGTAAAGATGAGGAAGGTAATGTAAAAGTTAGCATGAAACTTTTTCAACTTGTTAGAAGGTTGTCAAAAATGAAAGATAAGGATGCCCAAGTGGAACAAGTGCATGATGAGGGGAGCGATGAGGTAACGCCGCCGCCAACAACAAGAAGAGGTGCTGTACCACAACAACCAGAAACACCTCCTTTACACAGAAGAGCAGAAGCAGCAGATACCCCGTCACCGAGGGTTAGAGCACCGAGTGCTAGAGCGTCGTCAGAATGGGGGCGTGCAGATGGTGGGACAAGGAGACCACCACCAAGGCAGTGGTAAATAACTCCCTCCATGCAAATGAAAAATTTGTACGGAGCTGAAGTTATTACAAACTCTGCTTTCGCAATGACGAACTTGAAAATCGGTTTGTTCAAGTTTGAAGTGGCTTTGGTATAGTAAATTCTTTAAGCGTTATTGGGGTTAAAATACAAAAAAATCCAACGGCCGCAAATAATCGCAAAAATTATTGGTAAGCACCACAGCAAAAACCCAACACCCCTTGCGTTTGGCTCAGTTAAAATATCCTCACCAAATTTTTGCACCAATTCTGTTTTGATTTTTTCATCACTTGCTCCTTCAAAAATTTTTTGACGAATTAATTTTCTCATCTCAAAAGAAAATTCCGTGTTGGAATTTTCAATCACTTGCCCTTCGCAAACCAAGCAGCGCACCTGTAAAAACAAATTCATCGCACGATTTTCTTGAGCCTCATTGGCAAGTCTTACTTCTGGAGAAAAGGCGAAAGTAGAAAAAGAAAATAAAAATAAAAAAAGAATCAACCGACTAACGCCTACCGCCTGACGCCTACCG
>CAIYMZ010000131.1 GCA_903927415.1 uncultured Alphaproteobacteria bacterium | reverse complement strand
CTAATGACGGATCTGGGTTTAAATGAGAATGCGGCAATCTAGAAACCGCTTTCAACTTTACAAGCTCTTCACCTTCATAATTCCAAAATTTTAGATAAGTTATAAACTAATCAACTCACCCTCTGCAATGGCTAAAATCCTCTATTCACAGCATTTTAAAAATACTCCTGCGCCACAAAATCTTAAAAAATTTCAAAAAATTTGCGAAAAATTTTCCACCACTTTGCGTGATCAAATTAAATCTTCAAAACTCGCAGCAATTGACATCATTTTTTCAACAGAAGATTTGAAACAGTTCGAAGAAATTTCAGAAAAAATTTCTGTTTATAAAAAAATTTTGATCCTAGGAGTTGGAGGATCAAGTCTTGGTGGCAAAACTTTAAGTGCGCTAAAATTTCAACATAAATTAGAATTTCTCGAGTCAATTGATCCGACAACAGTGAAGAACTGCTTGGACAAAATTGATTTAAAAAACACATTTTTTTTAGTGATAAGTAAGTCCGGCGAAACAATTGAAACCATCTGCCAAACCCTGATAATTCTGAATAAACTGCGAGGATTAAAAATTAAAAATTTTGCCAAACAATTTTTATTCATCACCGAATCAGAGAAAAATTCTCTTGCCAAAATCGCCAAAAAAATTGGTGCAAAAATCACTGCCCATTCAGATAAAATCGGTGGCAGATATTCTTGCTTCTCCATTGTTGGACTAGTGCCAGCAATACTCGCTGGACTTGATGCTAAAAAAATTCGCAATGGCGCGAAAAAAATTCTTATAGATTTTTTGAATAAAAATGAGATTCAAAATTCCTGCGCGACTCAGCTATCCCTTTACCAGCAAGGCTTCACCAATAACGTCATAATGCCATACGTTGATAATTTAAAAAATTTTACCGACTGGTATCGTCAACTTTGGGCTGAATCTCTCGGAAAAAATAATTTCGGCCCAACCCCGATCAACTCAATGGGAACAATCGACCAACACAGTCAGCTTCAACTTTATCTCGATGGTCCAAAAGATAAATTTTTCACTTTCATCACTGCCAAAAACCATCAGCACGATTTTTCGATCAAAGATTTGCCTTCTTGCCCAACTTTATTTGGCGGCAAAAAACTTAGTGAAATCGTTGCGGTTGAGCAGATCACGACGATAGAAGTTTTAAGCAAAAAAAAATTGCCGATCAGAATTATTGAAATTGAAAATCTAGATGAAGAAGTTTTGGGGGGATTGATGATGCAGATGTTTTTGGAAACAATTTTAATTGCCTACACTAAAGGCATAAATCCTTTTGACCAACCAGCCGTTGAGTTACGCAAGGATTTAGCAAAAAAAATTTTGAGTAAATGAACATCGAAATTACCAAAAAACATTTGCTGATTCTTTTGGTTTTTTATTCAGCTGTTGCTCTGGTTTTTGCTTATATTGCACAATTTGGATTCGACTATCAGCCTTGCATTCTCTGCCTTTATCAGCGCAAACCATTTTTTGCCATCATTGCTCTCGTCTCCTTAACACTCCTATTTTTCCAGTCAGAACGATCACAAAAAATCGCATTTTTTTTCTGTATTTTTTTTCTGTTAATCAATGCCGGCATCGCAACTTATCACGTTGGAGTCGAGAAAAAAATTTTTAAAGGCCCAACAATCTGCTCATCAGAAAATTTAAATGATTTTGAAGATTTGGAAGATTTGAGGATCGCTTTAGCAAAAACAAAGGCGATCAGATGTGACGAGCCGAGCTTTGTATTTCTAGGACTCTCGATGACAGCATGGAACCTAGCTTACTGCTTATTTTTGATTGGAATCAGTTTGTTTTTGGACAGAAAGACTTTTGCAAGTGCCACTCGAGCAATCGGTCGATAAAGAGCTAATTGTAGTTTCAAAAAGCTGAAAAAGATCGCCGCTATTGGCTGCACCACCAACAGTAAAAGGCAACAAAATCATCCTGATTTTTGTTTTGTCACGTAACCAAAGTAGATTTTTTTTATTTTCAAATCTGGCAAAAATTATTGCTTCGGCAGGATTCTTTTTTAAAAGATTAACAACATTGTGGAGGCTTACTACGTTTGGCTTTGCGCCGGTTTGAACATCAACCAAAGTAATAATTTTTAGACCAAGCCAATTAGCTAAAAAATCCCACGAATCATCTTCCGCAACAAATGTCACCCCTCTTAAAAACGCAGCCTTTTCCTCCCATTTTTTTATGGCCTCATTCCATTTTTTAGAAAAATCGTCAAAAGATTTTTGATAAAAATTAGCATTAACCGCGTCGATTAATTTTATGCGCCGCGTAAATTCAGCAGCAATTTTTGTAATATTGTGAGGATTTAAATGCACTCGAGCATTACTCTTTGCAGCCCTATCTTTATTAACTTTATCAGCATTTTCTTTTTCAGAAAATTTTGGTTTTTCAACATAATCCAGGGCAAGCAAGACGTTACTTTCGTTGGACATTATTTTCATATTGTAGCTGCGTGCAATCAGAGTTGGAAACCACTTTGACTCCAAATCACCTCCAGAGCAAAAAAGTAAATCGGCGTTTCTGGCCATTGTCGCCAAAACTGTTTTTACCTCAATATTGCGAGGATCTTGATCAGCGCTAGTCGCAATTTTTATCTCAGCTTTATTTTTGACAATTTCTTGCGCCAAACTAGCCCATTCAGGCTCGCATGCAAGAATGGTAATTTTCGCTTCAGCAGTTTTTGCCAATAAAAATAATCCAAAAACCAAAAATATTTTTTTCATTCTTCGACCTCAAAATTTACACGAATTTCTTGGGTGTAGCTTTGTGAATTAGAAACGAATTTCCAATTTCGCAAACTCCGTAAAAGCAGCTGATTCAATCTCGGATTTGAACAATGTTTAATTAATTCAACATTGGTTACTGAGCCATCAGGAGCAATGTGGAAGCGAGCAATTGCTTCGCTAGCAAAAGTTTCGTTACGCAAATCATCAGGAATTTTTGGCAGAGGCGCGAAAAGTGGAGTCACTTTTTTTTGCACAGCATTTTGATTTTTTTCTGCACTAAATTTTTCTTCGATTTTTTTCCTATCACCTTTTTCTGTTGAAAAATTTTCCGCAGATTTTTTTTCCTTCTCCATCTCGCCAACCATTGCAGCATCTATTGTCAGAGATATTGGTAAAATATCTGATTTCGTAAAAATTACGCCAGAAAAAATTACGATCAAAAAAATCCAAATCAAAAATGCGGCTAAAAAACTGACAAAAGGAAATCTCATTCTTTGCGCGCAATAATTGAAAAATGTTCAGCTCCGGCCTCACGCGCCGCAAGCATTGACTGCATCACCACGCCTTGAAATGCATGCTTGTCCGAAGTGATAATCACAGTTTTATCTGCCCCCCGTAACATGCTTTGCAACCTTGATTTAAGCTCGCTCAACAGAATTGGCTCTTTGTTCAAAAAAATTAAATTATCGTGAGTGATGCTCAAAGTGATTTGATTTTCAACATTAACTTGATTTGCCGCACCTCGCGTCAAATCAACGGCCAAGCCATTCAAACGCTGCATCGAAAGCGACGCCAACATGAAAGTCGCAAGCAAAAAAAACATCACATCAATCATCGGAATAATTTCGATACGACCTTTTTTTGATTTTTTTAAGCGCCGTAATTTCATTGCTGATCCAATTTGATATGATCAACAACCCTAGTCCCAAGCCGCTCCAACTCATCCAACACCTGATCTTGTCGCCGCGAAAAATAGTTGAAAGCAAACAAAGAAAAAATTGCAATAAATAAACCAAAGCCAGTTGCGATCAATGCCTCAGCGACTCCACCAGTTATTCCAACCGGATTAACCAAAGAATTTTCACCGATAAGTTTGAAAGAAGTCATCATCCCAACAATGGTTCCAAGCAGTCCCAGCAGCGGTGCGGCAGTGATGACAGTTTCCAAAATCCACAATCCGCTCGCCAATTTTTTTTCGATTAATTTCGCTTCATCATTTGCGCGCGACTCAATCCACCAAGCTGGTCTTTTTTTATTTTGCAAAATCACGGTGAAAAATTTGCGGTAAGAATTTTCCACCGGCAAATTTTTTAATTGCGTTTCTGGCATGTCCCAGCTGAATCCGTAAGTTTCAACCAAAAGCAGCAAACTCTGCGGAAGCTGTAGAAATTTTTTATAAAATAAAATTTTATCGATGATTAAAGCGATTGCGAAAATGCATAAAATGGAAAGTGGAATCATCATGACTCCACCTAATTTTATGGCGCTGAAAATTTCTGAGATGATGAACATAAAATTTTTAAAATGATTTACTGGCGATTAAAAAAAACGTGCGTCTTGGACCATATTGAGAAGCTTTGACACCAACTCCAGAGCCGTCATGCAGCTGGTAGACATTGTCGAAAATATTCAATGCTGCAAGACGAAGATTAACTTTTCCTGTCAACAAAAAATCAACATCTCGTGCAATGCTTACATTGGTTTGAATGTAAGATGGCATGCGCTCAGAGCTTGCCACTCCTCGACGCAAACCCGATCCATAAAATGCATCAACAGCGTAATTTGTGCCATAAAATAAATATGAAACACCTGTGGAAGCGCTGTAGGACTGGTCGTGATCAAGGTGAATATATTTTTTTGCAGCAGCAGAAAAATCATCACCATCAATCAAATATTGCGAAGAAATAATATTTTTTGCCCGAGATTTTTGCGCCGCAAAATTAAAAAATGCCGAAAAATTATCTTTTTTGTAATCCGCGCCAAACTCAACGCCGTAAGTTTTTCCACGCTGAAAATTGAAGGGACTGTAAATCAAAGCGTTTCCGAACTGTCCTTCGTCGAGCAAATTTTTACTCTCTTTGTAGTAGGAATCTAAACTCAAATGCACGCTGGAAGTTAACTTGTGCGAAACGCCCAGATCGTAGTAATTGCTACGCTCCGCCCTAACTTTTCCATTCTGCAAATTTGCCGGAGCAGCTGTCGTTCCAACATATTTTTCAATCAAAGAATTTGACAAAGTTTCTGCTTTGGCTGGCGAAAAATAACGCGCAAATCCGCCATGAATTTTGGTATCGGATGAAATATCATAAACCGCGCCGAACCTTGGACTGAGCTGTTTCTCATCGGTAACAGATTGCAAAATATCAAATCTAGCACCGAAATTTAAAGTCAATTTTTCCAACGGTTTAAACTCATCTTGCAAATAAATTCCGTAGAGTTGCGTGCTTTGTTTGCTATTGTCGGTGATGCGAAAAGGGGTTGTAGAATCTTGAATTCCGTCTTCGTTAGCATCAGCAAAAACCGCGCTGCTTTTGTCGCTGGCAACTCTTTCATCACTCAAAAAAAACCCAGATCGCAAAATATTTTTTTCATTCAGCTCGTAACTAAAATCACTTTGCAAACCATTGGCAAGGCTTGCTCTGTCTATGTCGGAGGCGATGCCACTGTAAGTCAAATCTCCAACAAAATCCGATCTAAAAATATTTTTACTTTGACGCGAGAAAAAAGAAATTTGGTAATCAACATCGCTTTCACTTACTCCCTGTAGCGCCAAAATTAAATAACGATTTTCCTCTTTTTGTTTTTCATTCAACTTGTCGGAGGAAATTCCACCCGAACCTGAAAGTTGGTGAATAGCCTCTTGATCCAGATTATTTGGCACTTGGAAGCGGTTTGTCGAATTTGCAAGAATCACGCTCAATCTTTTTTTGACGTCGATCAGATAAGAAAAATAACCGAATAATTTATCTTGTGCAGTGTCGTTGTGAATTGAATTTCGACCAGAAGTTGGAGATTCAATTCCGCGATTATTTTGCAGATAAGTTGCATTTAAATAATAACTAAAACTATCTTTGAAACCGCTTATTTGCTGGTTGTAACCGATGCTGTTATTGCCCCCAGCAGAAACTTCTGACCTTCCGCCTTTCTCAAATTTTCCACCTTCACCTTTGGTGAACATTCCACTTTTAGTTTTGATGTCAATCACGCCAGCAGTGCGATAGCCATATTGCGCCGGAAGCACGCCACGCAACAAATCAACCGACTCCGCAAAATGTGTGTCGAAGCCATTTCCAAAACCACTAATACCCTGCGGAATCATGACATCATTGATGCGATACTGCACATTCGAGTGATCACCGCGGATGTGAATTTGTCCGAAAGAATTTTGCGTAACCCCAGGAGCGCGCATCAGCACTTGACTCAGCGGGGTTGTTTGTCCTTGTGGCAAATTATTTATACCTTCTTGACTAAATGAATAAGCGCTTCCACCAGTTTTTGGCGAAAGATTATTGCGCGATTTATCAAGTTTTTTTGCGGTGATTTCATATTTCCAAACATCTTTGGAGAAGGCTGTAGAAGCGCTAAGAATAAGGCTCAACGACAAAAACAAAAAGGGAGAGAAATTTTTCATGGGGCAATTCTTAAAAGTTAAAACCGACTTCGTGGTGACTTCTAAGAATTAGCTGGAGGCGCGCGGGATAAGCTGGAAGAGCGAAGATAAGAAACTTTTACGCGATCAAAAATTCGCGAAAAAAAAGTAAGATAAAAAATTGCTACCGCAAAAATTACAGCAGAAAAAAGCAAAGTCTGACTTTGGAAATTCGCGGTCGAACATAAAAAACAATCGTCAGAATTTTTTGCAGATTTTTTTTCGTGTGAAAAAATTATTTTCTCAAAAAAATTTTGATTATGTTGCAAAACCTTGGCTGATGCAGTTTCAACCGAGTTGTGAGAAAAGACATGAAGAAGCAAAAGGCTTTTGCTGGCAATAAAAAACAGCAGTAAAAGCGGCAGTAAAAAATGTCTTGCGATGTGTTTGATTTTATTTTTTTCTGACATGGATTCTTTCAAATTCTTTCCCACTGCAATTTTTTTCAAGCAATGTTTTCCAAAATTTTATCCGGCGTAGAAAAACTCGGTCACTTCACTTTGATGAATTTGGCCAAGTTAGGCGAGATGATTTTATTCATGCTAAACGCTGTCCGGCACTGCTTCACGCCGCCTTTTTATCCACGCTTAATTCTCCGCCAATTTTTACAAATCGGCTATTTTTCTTTGCCCGTCGTCGGCCTCACCGCAATTTTTTCCGGCGCAGTTTTGGCATTACAAAGCTATTCCGGATTCTCTCGTTTCAACGCTGAAAGCACAATTGCCACTGTCGTAGTTTTATCAATCACGCGCGAACTCGGACCGGTATTAGCAGGATTAATGGTGGCGGGACGCGTTGGCGCATCAATGGCGGCGGCAATTGGCACCATGAAAGTTACGGAACAAATCGATGCGCTGCGCACGCTCTCCACCAATCCCTTCAAATATCTCATCGCTCCGCGAATCATTGCTGGCGTGCTCATGTTGCCATTTTTAGTTTTGATTGCCGACATTATCGGCGTGATGGGCGGGTATTTGGTCAGCGTTCATTCTCTCGGATTTTCCTCTGGCCCTTACATCAGCAACACTTTCAAGTTTTTGGAAAGAATCGACGTCGTGTCTGGCCTTGTAAAATCTGCCTTCTTCGGCTTCGTGATCGCAATTATGGGCTGCTATTTCGGCTATAATTCGAAAGGCGGCGCTGAAGGAGTTGGTGTTGCTACAACCAATGCTGTCGTAGCCGCATCGATTGTGATTCTTTTACTGAATTACATCATCACTGGTTGGTTTTTTGGATAATTTTTTTAAAAAAAAATATGAAATTTCTAACAAAAAAACTTTTTCTCATCGCGTTTTTTCTAGCTTCACAAAATAGCTTCGCCTTCGAATCAAACAAAAGATCCTACATTTATTTGGTTGGATCTTCCACGGTTTCTCCCTTGATGGCAGCGGTTTCGGAGGAATTTAGCCGCGTTCAAAATGTCAATAAAACTCCGATTCAAACTCCGCTCGTTGAATCAAGTGGAACCAGAAATGGCTTTAAGTTTTTTTGCTCAGGAGTTGGAAAAAATTATCCAGATTTCGTAAATGCATCGCGACCAATCGAAGAAAATGAAATCCAAAATTGTGAAAAAAACGGCATCAAAAAAATCCTCGAGATCAAGATTGGCTATGATGGCATCGTGTTTGGAAATTTTGTAAAAACAAAAAAAATTCAGCTAACAAAAGAACAAATTTTTCTTGCATTAGCAGAAAAAACTTTCGATGAAAAAACCAAAAAATTAATTCCGAATCCTTACAAAACTTGGAATCAAATCGATGAAAAACTTCCAAAAACTGAAATAATTATTTACGGCCCGCCGCTCACCTCAGGCACTCGTGATGTTTTTGTCGACATGGTGATGGAGGGCGCTTGCTTGTATAAAAAAGAATTTATCGAAGCTTTTCCAGACGAACATGAACGCAAAATTCAATGTCACAAACTACGCAGCGACGGCAATTTCATTGAGTCGGGAGAGAATGACAATTTGATCGTGCAAAATCTAAAAACGAATCCAAATGCCTTCGGAATTCTCGGTTATGATTTTCTCGCAGCGAATAAAAAAATAATTAAGGCAGTTCCGGTTGACGGGATTTACCCAACTCCTAAAAGCATCGCGACGAAAAAATATTCGCTTTCACGCCCACTTTTTATTTATTTTAAAAAAGAACATTTGGATTTGGTTCCGAAGACGCGCGAATTTATCGCAGAAATTATGAATTCTGAAACCATCGGCAGTAAAGGCTATCTGATCAATAATGGCCTCGTTGCAATGAGTGATGCAGAACTCGAAGAAACTCAAAAAAATATTTCATCACAGCTAAATTAAACAAATGTCGATCAAAAAAATTTACCAATTTTTATTTTATTTTTTACTTCTGCTCAACACTTCCTGCGCCACGAAATATCTGTGGGGCGACAAGGTTTACGAAGAAAAAATCAGTCAATTTTTACTTGGCGCTGATGGCAGATATGTCGTTTTAATCGGCAGTGAATATCACTACATTCTCACTGATACAAATGGCGCTCTGCAAAAAATTCTCTCCCTCAAACAAGAAAAAACTCTCGCCATCAACCTCGCAAAAAGTCACTTAAAACTTGATTCAAATAATGAAATTAAAGGCTATCTCACGATTGAAGGGCCATTCAACATTTTACCGATAGAGGACATTGGAACCCTCACTAGTCTAGGTGTCAGACCAAATAAGAACGATGAAGTTACGATCAAAATAAATCTGAGCGGCCGCAGATATTCCGCCAGAAATTTGGGTCAAGCTCTGATGAATTCTAGCACGATTTACAAAATTCAAATCAGTTACGATGACTCAACTTTTGCGAAAGATGTTGGGAAAGCAGCAATCACTCCGATTGCAGTTGGCGTAGATGCGGTGTTACTGATCGGGAAAATTATTATCCTACCTTTTGAACTCCATTAAAGCACGATGAACTACCACCACATCTATCACGCCGGCAATTTCGCCGACATTTTTAAGCATATCATTCTCGCGCTTTGCCTCGAAAAATTTCACGAAAAACCAACGCCATTTTTTGTTTTAGACACTCACGCCGGAATCGGAAAATATAATTTATCCGACGAGAAATCAGTCAAAACTTCTGAGGCTGACGAGGGGATAAAAAAAATTTTACGTGAGAAAAATTTTGCTGATTTTTTACCAGAACGTTACTTGCGAATTTTGGCAAAAAATAATCACTGCGAAATTTCCGAACTGCCTAACAAACTCAACATTTACACCGGCTCTCCGATCATCATCAAAGATTATTTGCGTCGTGATGATCGCGCAATTTTTGCCGAATTAAATCGCGAAGATTTTTTGCAATTGAAAAAAAATTTTGCCGGAAATCCAAAATTTTCTTTTCTGAATGATGACGGTTTTAATTTTTTAAAATCGAAACTTCCGCCGCTAGAAAAAAGAGGTTTGATCATCATCGATCCCGCCTTCGAAAAAGATCAAAGTAAAATTTCTGACGATTACAAAAAAATAATTGATGGACTCGAAGAAGCTTACAAACGCTTTGCTCACGGCGTTTATTTGATTTGGCATCCGATCATAAAAAGTGACGAGGAAGTACTGAAACAATTCTATCAAAAAATTTCTGAACTAAAATTTTCAAAAATTTTCCACACCACTTTTGACATTGGCAGCAAGCCCGAAGAAACAAAAATGCACGCCTGCGGAATGTTTATTATCAACGCTCCGTGGCAGTTGGAGGAAAAGTTGAATTTGATTTTGCCGAAGGTTTTGAGGATTTTAAAAACGTAGGGGCGGACACGCGGGTCGGCCCCTACGAATAATCCTCCAAATTCAACTTCGGCCCCAAATCAAAAAACGCCTCATCATGCGTCGCTATTATCACCAGCCCATCTTCTTTCACCCGAGTTTTGATCAATCCATGCAGCAATTTTTTTCCGTCACTGTCTAAATTATTTGACGGCTCATCCAAAAGCCAAATCGTGGCGGGACATGCCAGCAGCTTCGCTAACATCACTCTCTTTTGCCAACCGGCGGAAAGATTTTTTACTTTTTCGCCAGAAAGTTCCTGCAATTTAAAAAAGCTCAAAGCCGACAAAACCACGGTTTCCGTATCTGCAAGACGTGCATAAAATTGCAAATTTTCCAACACTGTAAGCTCAGGTTTTAGAAAATTTTTATGCCCTAAAAATTGCGTGTCGCCGTTAAAATCAGCACGAAAATTTTCGACATTCACGTCGCCCCAAAGAATTTCACCTTCCGTCGGCTTTGAAATTCCAGCCAAAATTTTTAACAAACTAGTTTTTCCACAGCCATTTTTTCCGGTAATTATGAGCGCAGATTCAGTGCTAACCGAGAAGCCGAGATGAGAGAAAATTTTCTTGTGATCTTTAAATAACGAAAGATTATTGATGGTGAGCATATCCCCTAGAACCCTGATTTTCCTGATTAAACTGACAATGTCTGAACTTAAATTTTACGAATATTCTGATTCAAAAAATCCCAAATATCTAGTAATTTTCCTGCATGGATATGGCGCGAATGGAGAAAATTTAATTCATCTTTCCTACGAATTTAAACATGTTTTGCCCGAAGCTCATTTCATCGCACCGAATGCGATTGAACCTTGGGAGGGTGGCTTTCCACACGCTTACCAATGGTTTTCACTTGGCAATGGAATCGAAAGAAAAGGCCTTGTCGAGATGGCTGCAACCATAAAAAACGCCAATAAAATTCTTGAAAATTTTATCGATGCACAACTTACGCGCTTCAATTTGCCAGCAGAAAAACTCTTTTTGGTCGGCTTCTCGCAAGGCGCGATGATGTCGATCTATCAAGGCCTCATCGCCCCTAAAAAACCCGCCGGCATCATTTCTTTTTCTGGCCGATTAATCTTACCACAAGCGCTCGGCGAAGAGATTTTATCCAAACCAGAAATTTGTTTGATTCACGGCGAAGCTGATTCGGTGCTGCCATTCACCCATTTCATCGAAGCAAAAAAACTTTTAACCGCCCAAAAAATCTCCCACGAAGCTCATTCTTTTCCACATCTTGATCACTCGATTGACATTCACGGGGTTAGGGTGGCGCAGAATTTTATTAAAAAAATCACCCAACAAAACCTTGAACAAATATGAGCAAAAAAACACCATCCACGCCTCTCCTAACCGACATCAGACAATTAATTACCGCAGCAAAACAACGCGCAGCAATCGCAATAAATTC
Source organism: uncultured Alphaproteobacteria bacterium (assembly GCA_903927415.1). Taxonomy (GTDB): domain Bacteria; phylum Pseudomonadota; class Alphaproteobacteria; order Rickettsiales; family UBA1997; genus UBA2645. Next base: position 6,367 of record CAIYMZ010000131.1, on the reverse strand, counting down.
AGAGTTGACCATGCTTTATTGGCAAATTGGTAAGCGAATTCAAAGTGAAATTTTACGAGGCAAAAGAGCTGAATATGGGAAGCAAATAATAGCCAATTTATCGCAACAATTAATGTCAGATTACGGAGAAGGATGGGGGAATAGACAGCTGTGGTATTGTGTTCGCATGGCAGAAGCAATTACAGACGAAACAATTCTGAACACACTGTGTTCACAATTAAGTTGGTCACATTTCCGCATCATATTGCCCATAGCTGATTCGCTAAAACGCGAATTCTACATCGAGCTCTGTCGCGTTGGAAAATGGAGCGTGCGCCAATTACAAGAACGCATAAATTCACAACTCTTTGAGCGCACCGCTATTTCAAAAAAACCAGAAAAAACTATTCAAAAAGAACTCGCAATTTTGCGTAAAACAAAAAATCCGTCGCCACAAATTTTTCTCAAAGATCCATATTTTCTCAATTTTTTAGATCTCAAAGACCGCTATTTAGAAAAAGATTTGGAAGATGCTATTCTGCGCGAAATTGAAAAATTCCTGCTCGAGATGGGAGCTGGCTTCACTTTTGTTGCGCGCCAAAAACATTTGCAAATTGACGATCGTGATTTTTACATCGACCTTTTACTTTACAGCCGAAAGCTCAAACGCTTGATCGCAATTGATTTAAAAATTGGAGAATTTGAGGCTGGATTCAAAGGACAAATGGAACTCTATTTGCGTTGGCTTGCCAAAAATGAAAAAGAGGTTGGGGAAAAATCACCGCTCGGAATTATTCTTTGCACCGGTAAATCACAGGAACAAATCGAGCTTCTCGAACTTGACAAAAGCGGCATTCACGTCGCGAAATACCTCACAGCCTTACCTCCTCGCAAACTTCTCGAAAATAAACTTCACAACGCAATTAAAATTGCTCAACAACGCATTCTAAACAAAGAAAAATAGCGCATGAAACTCTCCCAATATTTCCTCCCCACTCTCAAAGAAAATCCAATAGACGCCACCATCGTCTCGCACCAGCTCATGATTCGCGCCGGCATGATTCGTCAAACGGCGTCAGGGATTTACACTTGGTTGCCGCTTGGCCTTCGCACTTTGCGCAAGGTTGAAAAAATTATTCGTGAGGAAATGGATGCGGCGGGAGCGCTCGAAGTTTTGATGCCGACGATTCAACCGGCAGAATTGTGGATCGAGTCTGGCCGCTACGACGCCTACGGCAAAGAAATGCTCCGCATCAAAGATCGCCACGATCGCGACATCCTCTACGGACCAACTCACGAAGAAGTGATCACCGATATTTTTCGCAAAAACGTCACGTCCTACAAAGATCTCCCGAAAAATTTTTACCAAATTCACTGGAAATTCCGCGACGAAATTCGCCCGCGCTTCGGCTTGATGCGCGGCCGCGAGTTCTTGATGAAAGATTCTTATTCTTTCGATTTGGATGAGACGAGCGCGAAAAAAACCTACAATTTGATGTATGAAACTTACTTTAAAATTTTCCGTAAGATGGGTTTGAAGCCAATGGCGGTGCGGGCTGATACTGGTGCAATCGGAGGAGATTTGTCGCACGAATTTCATATTTTAGCCGACACCGGAGAGAGCGCGATTTACTACGATAAGCGTTTTGAGAGAGAAAATTTAAGCGTTACCGAAATGCAAAATCTTTACGCAATGGCCGACGAAATGCATGTGCCGGAAAAATGTCCGATCGCTGAAAACCAGCTCGCCTCAAGGCGCGGCATTGAAGTTGGTCACATTTTTAATTTTGGGTTGAAATATTCGAAGGCGCTGGAGGCGTCAGTAATGGGGCCAGGATCCCCCTGTTTAGGGGGCTTCGAGCGTAAAAAGAATGATCTAAACGATCGTTCTCAGCGAGAAGGCGAACGCGTTAGCGGCGCGATGGGGGTTCATAATAACAACCAGAAAATCTATCCGAACATGGGGTCGTATGGCATCGGCGCATCACGCATTGTCGCCGCCGCGATCGAAGCTAATCACGATGCGAATGGAATTATTTGGCCAAAAGAAATTGCACCATTCCAAATTGCACTGATCAACGTGAGGTCAGGCGATGAGCTGTGCGATCGTGTCTGCGAAGAAATTTATCGGCGATTTCCGGATGTAATTTACGACGACACCAAAGCCAGCTTAGGCCAAAAATTTTCCATCGCCGACCTCATCGGAATCCCAACACAAATCATCGTTGGACCCAAATCCGCAGCGGCTGGAAAGGTTGAGGTGAAAGATCGAAAAACTGGGGAGAAAAAAGAAATCGAAATTTCAGCGCTTGCGACAATTATGAACCTTAATCACTAACACACTCGAAGCCAGAATCAGCGTCACAATATTGGCGATGATGATGGTTTTATTTTCGAGGAGAATGCCGTAGACCAGCCAAAACACTACACCCGTAACAAACATCAAATACATCCAAAAAGAAATTCCCGAAGTGTCTCGCGTTTTAATCGTTTGAATCGCCTGCGGCAAAAAGCTCGCAGTTGTAAGAGTGGCACCGATATAGCCGATGAGTTCGATCATTTGCATTTGCGATTGGTTGAGAAAATTATCCTGACACCATCTGGACAATTCAAAATATTTTGTATTACCAACTGATTTAGACCAAAACTGATTCAAGAAACCGAACTTTTAATAGACCCCGCAACAAGTGCGGGGTGACACTGAGTATGAGTTGTCACCCCGCATGAGTATGAGTTGTCACTTTTGCAGACGCTGTCTGCAAAATTCTTTAAGCAAGACTTGAGCAAGACGGGATTTGTAATCCCGTCTTCACGTTCAGTTCAAAGTTAAATTTTACATGAACGGTTGGACGGGGTTACAAACCCCGTCCAGCATTAATTGACATTTTCTCAATGACAAGAAAACCACTCCTACTCTGCATCCTCGACGGCTGGGGAATTGGCGATGCAACCGATCCAAACAATGCCATCGCGCGCGCAAAACTTCCGAATTACAACCGCTTTTTTCAAACTTATCCGCATTCACAACTCGAAACTTCTGGCCTTTCCGTTGGCTTGCCCGCTGGTCAAATGGGCAATTCGGAAGTTGGGCACATGACGATCGGGGCGGGGCGAATTATTTTTCAAGATTTGCCGCGCATCAATAATGCAATCGCTGACGGCTCGCTTGAAAAAAATCCGAAATTACAAAAATTAATCGCTGATCTGAAAGTCTCAGGAAAGGCTTGTCACTTGATGGGACTGCTGTCTGACGGCGGTGTTCATTCGCACATTGATCACATTATTTTTCTCGCCGATTTGCTCGCAAAAAATGGGGTGAAAGTTTTGCTGCATGCGTTTTTGGATGGGCGGGATGTGGCGCAAAAGAGCGCGCTCTCCTACCTCCCTCTCCCCTTGAGGGAGAGGGCTGGGGTGAGGGGAAAAATTCAAATCGCAACTATGTCTGGAAGATACTACGCCATGGATCGCGACAAAAAATGGGATCGAGTTGAACTCGCCACCAACGCAATTTTTTTTGCTAACGGCGAAAAATTTCCCGACGCAATTTCTGCGGTAAAAAATTCCTACGAAAAAAATATCACCGACGAATTTGTGAAGCCTTGCGTGATCGGTGACTACGCCGGCGTTGCTGACGGCGACGCCATACTCTTCTGCAATTTCCGCGCCGATCGCGCGCGTCAAATTTCGGAAAAAATTTTTGAAAATAAAAATTTTTCCCACGCCATCGCCCTCACCGAATATTCCGAAAAATTAAATAATTTTTACGAAATTTTATTCCCACCAATCGAAATAAAAAATTCGCTGCCAGAAATTTTATCCACTCGCGGCCTTACGCAATTGCGGATCGCCGAGACTGAAAAATATGCCCACGTAACTTTCTTTTTTTCTTGCGGACAGGAAAAAGAATTTCGCGGCGAAGAAAGAATTTTAATAAAATCGCCCGCGGTTGCGACTTACGATTTGCAGCCAGAAATGTCGGCGAGCGAAGTTGGCGAAAAATTACGCGCCGCAATTTCTTCCGAAAAATTCGATTTCATTCTCGTTAATTACGCCAATCCCGACATGGTTGGACATAGCGGCTGCCTGGCTCCATCGATTGCAGCCTGCGAAGCAATCGACGAACAACTGGGGATGATCGAAAAAATTATTTTAGAAAAAAACGGCACAATGTTGATTTCGGCAGATCACGGAAATATTGAATGCCTGCTCGACAAAAATCATTTGCCACACACTTCCCACACCACAAATCCTGTGCCGTTAATTTTAATCGAAGTAAATTTTACTGGCGTCAAGCTAGCAAATGGCAGCCTGCGCGACATCGCGCCAACAATCCTTCATCTTCTGCAAATTGAAAAACCGAGCGAGATGGATGGGGGAAATTTAATAAAAATTTCTTAAAAATGTTTGAACCATTGCCGGAACATCCGGAATTTTATGTAGAAAAGTTCTTCTTTGAAGCAATCGAAGACGGCAAAATGATTAGGGTTCCCACTTATCAACCGACCGTGAAGGGTTTGGAAGTTTTAGCTAAACACTACAATGCAAAGCACGGAATCGACATTCACATCCTTGACCAATCTGAAATTGAGAACAAGTCTTTTGGTGGTCATTTCCAACATCTCAAAAGATTTCTCGATGAGCATAGCGAAGAATTTGAGAAGAAGATTGGCGATAACAAGCAAATTGGTATTGTGATGGCCTGCGGCACGCAACACGCTATTCCGCTAATGATTTCAAAAGACGCTGCTAACAATAAAATGATGATTATTTTTGACTCTGTATTGCACAACGGCGGCCGTGAGTATTATGAGGCATCTATGTTACTTGATTACAAATTTAACCTTTTGCTTAATGCCGGCACTAGACAGCGTGATGAATATTCATGCATAACTGATTCAATCGCAATTTTGACTGATGCATTGCAAGAAGAAAATTTAGCTCAATATCTTCTCGATCACAAAATACCGAAAGAAGAATCTAAAAAATTACCCTCAAAACTTAAATCTGATCACTGGTATCATTATTACGATGGTATCAAAGAGCGTTATGGCTATAGCGACGATGTGATTGACAAAATAATATGGAGAACACAACGGCAAAAAGACGTAAGGTTTTTTCATATGCCTGAAAAACTTCTAAAAACAGCGCAACTGGAGACCTTTGTTGCTGACTCAGAGCCAGATATGGGCGCGATTATAAGCAGCAAAGGAAAAAACTTGGAACAGAAACGCAAAGAGAAATATTCTCCTCTAACCAGCTACGGAACTTACAGTAACTATCTACACATAAAAAGCTGGAAATATGCTAAAATAATTTCTCAAACTTTAGAAGAAGAATCAAAATCAGTTCCCGCATCATCTCCGATAATTGCAGCAGCTCATCCCGTTGCAGTGACTGCTGAAGAGAAAGCATTATAATACCCATTCCACTTGAAGACACCGATTTCCTTTTCAGCTTTCTGGACCCCGAGAGCAAGTGCGGGGTGACACTGAGTATGAGTTGTCACCCCGCACTTGTTGCGGGGTCCAGTTGTAAAAGTTCGGTTTCTTGAATTGGGCTGAGTATAAATCCAATAAAACACATGCCTAAAAAAACAAAATCTCCCGAAACCAAACTCGGCTTCATCCCCACCCTCCTCATCGCTCTAGTCTGCGCCGGAATCGTGCGTTCATTTTTTTTCGAGCCATTTCACATTCCGTCAAGCTCGATGAAACCGGGATTGCTGATCGGCGATTACATTTTCGTCGCCAAATATTCTTACGGTTACAGCCGTTATTCCTTCCCATTCGGCTTCGATTTTTTTGACGGCAGAATTTGGGAGAGCGAACCAAAACGCGGCGACATCGCAGTTTTTCGACTGCCTTCCGACCCAAGAATCAACTACGTCAAACGCATCATCGGCCTTCCGAAAGATCGCATACAAATGCGCGGCGGCGTGCTTTTCATCAATGACGAGGAAGTGAAAAAAAATGCTGACGGAGTTTTTGCCGAAGAAGATTCGGGAATAAAAATTGAGATCAGAAAATTTTTGGAAACTTTGCCCAATGGAAAAATCGCGGCGACTCTCGATCAAACAACCAGTCCGCAAGACAACACCGGAATTTACGAAGTGCCGGAAGAGCACTATTTCATGATGGGAGACAATCGCGACAATTCGCAGGACAGCAGATTTTTAACTCATGTCGGTTACGTGCCAAAAGAAAATCTCGTCGGCCGCGCCACAATAATTTTCTTCTCCAACTCAAAACCAACTTGGCAATTTTGGAATTGGCCGAGCTCGATTCGGTTTGAGAGGGTTTTGAAGAAGGTCGGGTAAGAATTTGGGACGAGAAACCCCCCTACCCCCCTTGACAGGGGGGCGCGCTCCGAACTCGGTGGTCGCCCCCCT
>CAIYMZ010000130.1 GCA_903927415.1 uncultured Alphaproteobacteria bacterium | reverse complement strand
TGTTAAGAGTAAATGGTGACATGTCACCCCGCACTTGTTGCGGGGTCCGTAATCACTTAAAAGTTAAAAATTTTTCCTCCAATTTTTCCAACAAATCCTACCTCGTCGCAATTGCCGACATTAAAAAAATGATCTCTCGTGGAGATTTTTATCAAACAAATCTTACGAGAAAATTTTTTGGAAAATTTAAAAAAACTCCTTCACCTCAAGAAAATTTTCAAACCTTTTGCGAGCTTGTCAAACTTAGTCCCGCCAACTATTCAGCATTTTTAAAGCTTGATGAAAATTACATCATCTCTTCCAGCCCAGAATTATTTTTTTCGCTAAAAAATGGAAAAATAATTTCGCGACCAATCAAAGGAACTGCGCCTCGCGACTCAAATAAAAAACAAGATCAAAAAAATAAATCAGCGCTAAAAAATAGCCCGAAAGAGCGCGCAGAAAATTTGATGATTGTTGATTTAGTGAGGAACGATTTGTCCAGAATTTGCAAGGCTGGAAGCGTTAAGGTCAAAAAACTTTTTGAGATCACTTCTTACAAAAATATTCATCACATGTCATCGGAAATTCATGGAAAAATTCGTGAGAAATTTTCTGCGCTCGATGCGATTAAATCCTGTTTTCCCGCTGGATCGATGACGGGCGCACCAAAAATTAAAGCGATGGAAATTGCGGCAAAAAAAGAAAAAATTAATCGTGGAATTTATAGCGGCGCGATCGGTTTTTTTTCAAAAAATGAAGCGAATTTATCAGTCGTAATCCGCACATTAATTTTGCAAAAAAATAAATTTGAATTCCAAGTTGGCGGCGCGATCACCTTCGACTCTAATCCAGAATTGGAGCTTGAAGAAACCTTCAGCAAGGGAAGTGCAATCGCAAATTTATTAAAAATTAACTTCGCGCTAGACAATTAATTTTCGCAAAAATAAAACTCAAAAAAACAAGATGTAGTGTGGTTTTAACAAAAATACCACTAAATGTAGTTTTGCTGTAGAAGCGCATCGCTCCTAATGAAATTCAATTTCCAAATCAAATCATGTCAAAAAAATCAGGAACAAAAATATCGAAACCATCCGCAAAAACAAAAAATCCAAAAACAAAATTTGAAGTAAAAATCGATCCTAAAAAAGACGCCAAGCTCAGCAATTTCGGCAAAGCAGTTTTGAAAGATCGCTACTTAATGCCCGAAGAATCTTACCAAGATTTATTCGCCCGCGTCGCCGCTTATTACGCTGATGATCAAGCTCACGCCACTCGACTTTACGATTACATTTCCAATCTATGGTTCATGCCCGCAACACCGATTTTGAGCAATGGTGGCACGGATCGCGGACTTCCGATCTCATGTTTTCTAAACGAATCTTCCGACTCACTTTCCGGCATCGTCAGTTTGTGGAATGAAAATGTTTGGCTCGCATCAAAAGGCGGCGGCATAGGCAGTTATTGGGGCAATCTGCGTTCAATCGGTGAAACTGTGCGTGGTAATGGAAAAACTTCTGGCATCGTTCCCTTCATCAAAGTGATGGATTCGCAAACTTTGGCAATCTCGCAAGGCAGCTTGAGGCGCGGCTCCGCGGCGGTTTATCTTCCAATCAATCATCCGGAAATCGAAGAATTTATCGACATTCGTCGCCCGACTGGCGGCGATCCAAACCGTCGCTCACTCAATCTACATCACGGAATTGCGGTCACTGACGAATTCATGCGCGCAGTCGAAAAAGATGGCGACTTCGAATTAAAAAGTCCTCACAGCGGTAAAACTCTTGAGGTCGTGAAGGCACGTGCTTTGTGGATTAAACTTTTAACCACTCGCGTTGAAACGGGCGAGCCTTACATCCTCTTCATCGACGCCGTTAATCGCGCAATTCCCGAGCATCACAAAAAACTTGGGCTTCAAGTTAAAACTTCAAATCTTTGCAGCGAAATTACACTGCCAACCGGAATTGATCATTTAGGAAAAGACCGCACTGCCGTGTGCTGTCTATCTTCGCTCAATCTCGAATTTTACGATGAGTGGAAAGATAATCCGCAAATTCTCGAAGATGTGATGCGTTTCCTCGACAATGTTTTGCAGGATTTTATCGAGAAAGCACCTGACACAATGTCGAAGGCAAAATATTCTGCGATGCGTGAACGCAGCGTTGGGCTTGGTGTCATGGGATTTCACTCTTTCCTCCAAAGTAAAAATGTTCCGCTTGAGTCAGCAATGAGTAAAGTTTGGAACAAGAAAATTTTTCAATTCATCAAACAAGGTGTTGATCGCGCTTCAAAACTTTTGGCCAAAGAGCGCGGCGCTTGTCTTGACGCGGCTGAAGTTGGAGCTGAAGAAAGATTTTCTAACAAACTTGCAATCGCGCCAACCGCTTCGATTTCAATCATCGCCAATAATTCTTCACCTGGCATTGAACCTTTCGCCGCCAATTCTTTCACTCAAAAAACACTCACGGGTTCGTTCAATGTGCGAAATAAAAATTTGGTAAAATTGCTCGAATCGAAGGGAAAAAATACCGAAGATGTTTGGTCGTCAATCACCATCACAGAAGGTTCGGTGCAGCATTTGGATTTCTTGGATGAGCATGAGAAATTAGTCTTCAAAACCGCGCAAGAAATTGATCAAAGATGGATGATCGATCTCTCCGCCGAGCGCCAAGAATATATCTGCCAAGCGCAAAGTCTGAATGTTTTTGTTCCCGGAAATACTTCGAAAAAATATCTGCATGAAATTCATTTCAGAGCGTGGCAGAAGGGTTTGAAGAGCCTTTATTATTGCCGCTCTACTTCCGTTGCGCGCGCAGATAAAGTTTCAACCAAAGGTGAAAAACATGAGTTGAATGTTTCAAACGAAACAGCGGTTGCAGAGGAAAAATTTGATGAATGCTTGTCCTGTCAGTAGTCGCCGTTAGCACTGTTAGCTAATTAATTTTGATTTTTAGTTTTTCTAAAAGTTCATCGGTTTCATTGCGCAGCAGCTCCACTTTAACTTCGGTGGTTCCCCGATCCTTGAATCCCAAGATGTCAGCGGTTTTTTCTGAAACATCAATAACACGATTTTTAGAAAAAGGACCTCGATCATTAACTCTTACAATCACGCTTTTTCCATTTTTTAAATTAGTGATTCGAGCTACTGACGGCAAAGGTAGAGTAGGGTGTGCAGCAGTTAATTCTTCCATGTTATAAGTTTCACCATTGGCTGTGAGCTTACCATGAAAAGCATCTCCATACCAAGAGGCGATACCAATTTCTTCAAAATCTTCGTAATTTTGTGGAACGTAAGAAACGCCGAAAAGTTGGTAAGGATTTCCTATTTTGAAATATCCAACATATTGGCCATTTTCATCCATTGGCGCAATTTCTTCGCTGAAAATTCTATCATTGTAATAGCTGGGTTCATCTCCTTCTAATTTAGAAAAATTATAATCACTAACTTTAGGAATTCCTGCCTGCATTGATTCTGTCGGCCTTATTTTGTAAAAAAATCTGCTATCAACTCTTTTAAATTTTTCTTCATTTTGGGCGAGAGAATTTTTTCTTAACCATCCTGATCTTTCGCTTTGAGAGTGATGATTTGAACATGAAGAAAAAAATGTCAGAATAGAAATTGCTAAGCAAAATTTTTTCATTCACTGATTTTTTGTTGATGAAAATGCCATGTGTGGCACGAATCCCATCTTCTTTTCAAAATTATTTTTAAACACAAATTCTTCTTGACCAGTGGCAGCAAATTCATTTTTTGTGATCAAAAAAATACCATATTCGGCAAGAAAATTAGCGATTATTTCATGTCCAAAAAAACTGATGAGCTGATGTTTTGAAGTTAAAAAAACTTTTTGCTTGATGGCGAAATTAAGTTTTCGACAAAGTTTTTCGAAATCTTTAATCGAACAAAAATGAATGTTAGGAGTTTCGTACCACTCAAAAGGAATATTTTTATTAACCGGCATGGTGCCGCGGAAGAGTAAGTGTAAACGGTTTTTAATGTGAGCGAAATTTGGCAGCGAAATAATGGCGAATTCAGCGATGCGCAACATTTCTTCAAGAATTTTTTTAGGATTGTGAGTGGCCTGAATCGTCTGACTTAAAACAGCGTAATCAAAACTGCGATTTGGATAAAAACTCAAATCATTTTCGGCGTTGCCTTGAATCACTGAAAGTCCGCGCATCAAACATTGACTGACTTGCAACTGCGAAATTTCTAAGCCGCGCCCATCAACATTTTTATTTTTTTGGAGGAATTCCAACAGCTCGCCATTGCCGCAACCAATGTCTAAAACTTTGGATTTAGGTTTGATGAGGCTGGCGATGATTTCTAGATCGTAGCGAATGTGGCGTTTAACGATATTTTGGCCGACGTAAGTCATGGTGAGAGGGGTTAGTGGTTTGGCTTGTCCGGCGTAGCTCGTGAGAGCGAAGACGGATTGATGAGTCCGGAAATAGTGTTTTTTAGTGTGTCGCTTTCAAGTAAAAATGAGTCGTGCCCAGCGCTGCTATTGATGGTTACGCTGCTGACATCAATGCCGCAAGCAACCAATGCGTGAGTGAGTTTTTTTGCTTCAGATGGCGGGAAAAGCCAGTCGTCGGAAAAAGAAATTAAACAAAATTTTCCGTTCTTATTTTTGGCAAATTCGACAAAAGCATTGCTGAGATTACCGCCAAAATCACTTTCCAAATCGAAGTAATCGACGGCTTTGGTGATGTAGAGGTAAGAGTTGGCGTCGAACCGTTCAACGAAGCTGTGACCTTGATGATGGAGATAACTTTCGACCTCAAAATCCTGTCCAAAGCTGAAAGAAAAATTTTCTTTTTTTTGCAAATTGCGTCCGAATTTTTTTTGCAGAGCAACTTCGGAAAGATAGGTGATGTGAGCTGTCATGCGGGCGACGGCCAAACCTTTCGACGGATATTTTTTTGCGAGCAAATATTTTCCGCCACACCAGTTTGGATCAGCCATGATCGCTTGCCGTCCAACTTCGTGAAATGCGATATTTTGCGGAGAGTGGCGAAAAGAAGTGGCCAGTGGAATCGCTAAATGTACTTTTTGCGGATAAAGAACAGACCATGCCAGCGCTTGCATCCCACCTGTTGAGCCGCCAATTACAGCGTGAAGTTTTTTGATGCCGAAATGTTCGACGAGCAAATTTTGAGCGTGAGTGATGTCATTGATGGTGATGATGGGGAAGTTGACACCATAAGGCTCGCCGGTTTTTTCATCAATTTCTTTTGGTCCGAATGAACCCATGCAGCCACCGATAATGTTGGAGCAAATTACGAAAAATTTTTCGGTGTCGATCGGCTTTCCGGCGCCGATCATGAAATCCCACCAGCCATCTTTTCCAGTGATCGGATGAGGCGAAGCGACATATTGATCGCCAGTCAAAGCATGGCAAATTAGAATGGCGTTTGTTTTGTCTTCATTCAGCTCTCCGTAGGTTTGGTAGGCGAGAGGAAAATTTTTTATTTCGGTGCCGCAAGAAAGTTTTAAAGGCTTTTCTTTGGCCAAAAAAACAATTTCTCCGATCTCAAATGTTTTGTAATTTGGTCCGAAATTTGACTTGATTTTCATTGAGCTTAAATCGATTTTTTTAAAACTTTTTACAATTATTTTTAAATTTTAGCCGATGGAAAATCAGCATAATAAATCTCAAGAAACCGCTCTACAAGCATTTCGCGGAGATATTGATAAAATTGATGATCAGTTAATTTCTTTGCTTGAACAAAGAATGCAAATCATCACTAAAGTTGGTGAACTTAAAAAAAATAATCAGGAAAAATTTTTTATCAGATCAAATCGCGAAGCTGATTTAATCAAGAATTTGGTAAAAAAACCTGATTTAACTTTTCCAAAATCAGCGATTATCAGTATTTGGCGAAAAATTATTACCGTCGCCAACATGTGTGAGCAGTCGCTTCGCATCGCAATTCACAATCCTAAAAATATTTCTGACTACGAATATTTGGTCAAAGAATATTACAGCGATGTCGCGCCAATTTTAATGATGGATAGCGCGACAAATGTGGTTGCTGAGATTGAAAAAGGTGAAGTGCAAATCGGAATTTTTGCTTTGCCGCAAGAGATTGAAGATTTCCTGCAAAAAGAGGATTCTGGTGAAAATTGGTGGATTAATTTAGCTAATAATCGTGCGGGCTTAAGGGTGTTTGCGATGATACCATTTGCCGAATTCTCTGCTCAAAACAAAAATTTTAATTCGATTCGCCTAGTCGCTGCTGCAATTAAAAATCCTGAAAAATCTTCTGATGACAGTAGTTTGCTCTACGTAGAAGTCGGTAATGAAATTTCAAAGCCTCAGATTCTATCTGCATTCAAGGAGCAGGACTTGTCGGCAAAAATTTTAAAGTCAGTGAAATTGCGTCAAGTTGAGAGTATAATTTTTTATTTGATTGAGCTGCAGGGATTTTACTTAGAAACAGACGAAGTTATCAAAAAATTTTCTAAATCCAAAATTAAACCATACGTAAAAATCTTGGGGCATTATGCCACTCCTATTCAAATCGGTGGGTTGACAAAAAAAAATCAAACCTAACAATGCCCACCCCTTTCCTTCAAGTCCAATCCCTTTAAAAAAGTCAGTTTTTTAAAACTTTTTGAGGCAAATTTCTGTTCTTCAGAAAAATCTCTAAAAGCACGCGGGAGCGCTAATCATGAATATTTTTGAATCATGACAAAAAGAGTAAATGCTAAGAAAAAAGTTAGCAGAAAATTAGGCGGAAGCCTCTGGGGTCAAGCTAAAGATCCTTACATCAAACGTAATTACAAACCGGGACAACACGGTAAATCAACCAAAGGCAGAAAGAGCGATTACGGCAATCAGCTTTTAGCTAAGCAAAGAATGAAATTCTGCTACGGCAATATTTCGGAAAAACAATTTTTTAACACCTTCACCCTTGCTTCAAAATCAAAAGGAGATGTCAGCGAAAATTTTATAGGATTACTTGAAAGCAGGTTGGATACCGTTGTTTATCGTGCTAATTTTGTACCAACAGTTTTTGCCGCAAGACAATTTGTGAGTCACAAGCATGTAGCTGTGAATGGCAAAACAGTTAACATTGCCTCTTACAGAGTTAAGATTGGAGACGTGATTCAGGTTCGTGAAAAGTCGCGCAAACTTGCCATTGTCATTGATGCGATGCAAAAAATGGAACGAGATATTCCATCCTACATGACTTTGGATAAAGATAATTTTTCAGTGAAATTGACCACCAAACCAACTTTTGCTGAAGTTCCTTACGCTGTTGAAATGCAGCCGCATTTGATTACAGAATTTT
>CAIYMZ010000129.1 GCA_903927415.1 uncultured Alphaproteobacteria bacterium | reverse complement strand
TTTTTGCAGGAATTTTAGTTTTATTTTTTATCGGAAATTTTCTTTTCGGATTTTTTTACATCGATGATAAAAAATTAATCACCACCGACAAAACCAAGTTACGCCTAGTGCAAGCTAACATTAAGCAAGAGATGAAATGGGATGTGGAAGAAAAATATAAAAATCTTTTGAAGCATATTGAGTTAACAAATTCGCAAAGTTTGGATGATGTGAAAGCTGTGATTTGGTCTGAAACTTCGGTGCCTTACGCGATCGAAAATAATTCTGAATTAGTTAAAAAATTAAATTTTGTGATGCCTCTAATCACTGGCGGAATAAGGCTTGAGCGTGATGAGGAAAATATAAAAAATGTTTGGAACAGCGTCTTTGTAATCGAAAAAAATTCGGTGAAAAATTTTTACGACAAGCATCATCTCGTGCCATTTGGCGAATATATTCCGCTGCAAAAATTTCTTCCTTTTGTTGAAAAAATTACGGATGGAGCTGTTGGATTTAGCGAAGGCGTTGGCCCACAAACCATTGCTACAAGCGGCTTCTCATTCAGTCCGTTACTTTGCTATGAAGTAATTTTTACGGATGAAATTGTGCAAAAAAATTCTCGTCCTGACTTGTTAATTAACCTGACGAATGATGCGTGGTTTGGTGTCAGCTCTGGTCCGTATCAGCATTTCAACATGGCGAGAATGCGCGCGATTGAACAAGGAATTCCACTGGCGCGCGTTGCTGGAACTGGTATCACAGCTTTTGTCGATCCATTCGGTCGAGTGGTAAAAAAGATCGATTTGAATCAAGAGGGAATCATCGATGTTGATTTAATCAAAAATCTTGCGCCGACAATTTATGCAAATTATGGCTATAAACCCTTGATGTTGCTGCTTGCGGTGATGTCACTTTTTTTAATCACCACAAAAGAAACCTATGCTACTCGACAAAATCACTCCAATTGACATCCACATCGCAAAAAAACTTCGTCAATTTCGTCTAGTCGCCGGAATGAGTCAGGAAGAGCTTGGAGACATCATTGGCGTTACGTTTCAACAAATTCAAAAATACGAAAAAGCAAAAAATCGCATTGCGGCTTGCAGACTTTTTGAAATTTCTCAGCTCTTAAAAAGACCGATCAGTGATTTTTTTTCCGGCCTGAAAGCTGACCGAATGTATTACAATTACGATTTCGAAACTGACAAAAAACAGAAAAAAGAATTGGCGGAATTTAACAAAGAACTTTTGCCACTAGTGAGTGCGTTTAATCGAATCGAAAATCCGCAAGCTAGAAAACATCTGGTCGGATTGACGATTGCGATTGCGCGACCTAGGAGGAGGAAGGTGAAGAATTTTTATTCGTGAAAATGTTTGTAATCGACGGATTTATCAGTTTGTCATTACGGATTTTATTAATTTTTTTTAAGAGTTTTTATGTCTCGTGGAGCAGTGACAGAAGGAGAGGGTGGTGTTGAAGAAACAAAAGCAGATGCTGAAACATTGATGGTCAGTGCATCTACTGGCAGAGGGAAAGAATTTTTTAACCTCTATGGCTGCGATCTTTCCGCTCCAAGAGCAAGAATTCGCAATCTATGTGCAGAATTTCCAGAAATCGGGAAAGCTATCAACAAATGGAGAAAGGCAAGAATGGAAGACCCAGAGCTTCAAGCTGGGTATAAAAATTTAGAGGAGTTTGTTGACTTCAGCTTGTCGCAATTTCTCCATCTTACGTCAGAATTCACCGTTTCAGGATCTGACAAAAAAATCTTTTACAGAAATGCCAATTTTGAATATGACAGAGAATTACGAGATGGTTTTGAAAGCGTGATTGAGGCAATAAGGAAAGAGATTCCGGAGGATGGATCGAATCCTGCATTGCAAGCGGTTGTTGGTTGGTGGTATCTCTACGGAGATCATGATGATCAAAAAAAAGCGGTAGAATTTTTTAAAGTGGCAGCAGAAAAGCAGAGCAATAATCCTGCAACTGTAAGAGAAAGTTTCGAAAAAAGTTTCGCAATAGCAGATGTACAAAACGGTGAAGCTCAAGTTGCAGCAAAAGCAGATGTAGAAAGAAAGCGGCAATATGATGAAGCTCAAGCAGAATATGTTATAATTTACGATGGTCTTGCTACGTGCTATCAACAAGGAATCGGTGGTTGTGGAAAAGACGTAAAGAGAGCAATACGCTTTTACCAATTAGCAGCAGATCAAGGATATGTCACAGCTCAAAGCAATCTCGCTTACTTACGCCTTAATGGAATTGGTGGTGAAAAAGATGCGGGTAAAGCAAAAAGTCTTTACCAATTAGCGGCAGATCAAGGAGATGCTGTAGCTCAACGCAATCTCGCTTACTTATGCCTTAATGGAATTGGCGGTGAAAAAGATGCGGTTAAAGCAAGAAGTCTTTACCAATTAACAGCAGATCAAGGAGATGCTGTAGCTCAACGCAATCTCGCTTACTTATGCCTTAATGGAATTGGTGGTGAAAAAAACAGATCTTTAGCCATTTTATACTACTCTAGAGCAATCGCACAAGGTGACAGCAAAGCTATCAGCAGCATGGAACCTACATTGTCTAAACCCAAAATTGACAAATCTTCGCCATCCCTTACCAAAGACCAAATTATCGAAATAATAAACAACCTCGCTCCACAAAAACAAACAGAAGGCGAAGACAAAATCCATCCAGAATTAGAACGAGGAGTCAGAATTTTTAACAAAAACTCTCACCTAATTGGAGATCTGGTAGAGGTAAGTAAAGACGGATTGGAAGCGGCAGATTTGTTTGAGATTTACAAATGTCTTTCCGATCGTCTTGCTACGGCTGGAATAGATCCGATGAAGTCAAAATCATGTCAAAAAATTCGTGAATGTATTGCTGAAAAAATAAAATCTGAAATTGGTGAGAGTCTTGTTGGTGAAATAAAATTTTCAGATTTTCACGGAACCACTCTTAGTTTTTCAGTTACTTCAAAAGAAGCTAAGGCGATGAAAGAAGCTGGTGCTAGAACCCTGCTATTATCAGACGCTGGAGGAGCGGGCGGCGCTGAATCAGTAGTAACGCTTGATGGAAGATTGGGTGACATGCATAGAGGAGGAGAATTAGCCTACGACCGAGAAAGAGGAATCATCACAGTAACAAAAACCCATCTAGAAAAATTTTCCACAAGGTCAGTCCCAACAGCTGATGTTGGTGGTGCGGGAGCAAGTGCCGTTGTTGGAGGCGCTGCAGTTGCTCGTGGTGGAGGTGGAAGAGATTAGCTTTTACGCATCTCAATTCCCCTTTCCGATAAAAAATCCTTAGCCTGAGAAATTGAAAATGTTTTGAAGTGAAAAATTGAGGCGGCGAGAATTGCTGAGGCGCCGGCACGCAACCCTTCGTGAAGATGTTCTAATTTTCCAACTCCGCCTGATGCAATTACAGGAATTGAAACGTGAGAAGTGATTTTTTCGATCAGGTCTAAATCGTAACCAGCCTTTGTTCCATCTCGATCCATCGAGGTTAAAAGAATTTCTCCGGCGCCTAGTGATTCAACTTTTTTTGCCCATTCTATCGCTTCAATGCCGGTCGGTTTTTTTCCGCCGTGAGTAAAAATTTCAAAATTTCCGGAAGAATTTTTTTTAGCATCGATTGCGACGACGACGCATTGCGCCCCGAATTTGTTGGATGCTTGTGAGATGAGATCGGGATTTTTTATCGCGGCGCTATTGATTGAAACCTTGTCTGCGCCGCATTTGAGGAGGTTGGAGAAATCTTGCAGCTCTTTAATTCCGCCGCCAACGGTGAATGGAATGAAGCAAACTTGCGCAACTTTTTTTACGACATCCAAAATTGTGCCGCGATTTTCTTCGGAAGCTGTGATGTCGAGAAAGCAGAGTTCGTCAGCGCCTTGCTCGTAATAAAATTTTGCCTGAAGAACCGGATCGCCGGCATCGATTAAATTTTCAAAATTCACGCCTTTTACAACACGACCGTTTTTGACATCGAGACAGGGGATGAGGCGGGGTTTGAGCATTAAATCATCCGTTTTAAAACATCATTTTCTGGCTTGTCGAAGAAACGGTGTTTTATTACGGCTGAGATGTGAATTGCTATGAGGCCAAGCAGGCTATAGGCGGAAAGCTCGTGAGTTTCGGCGAAAAATTTTCTGAGTTCTAAATTTTTTTCGATTAAAAATGGCAATTCATATCCGAAAAAAACTGCGGGATAGCCGGCTGAATTCGACATTAAATATCCTGAAAGCGGTATGATGATCATCAAAAAATAAAGCGTGAAATGACCAAGATGCGCGAGGGTAATTTCTAATTTTGAAATTGATTGTGGAAGTGCTGGAGCTTTGTGTATGAGGCGGTTGATGATGCGGAAGAAAATCAAAACTAACGCCATCACCCCCAAAGATTTGTGAAGATTGTAAATTTCCATTCTGTTGGTGGCATCTTTCGGCAAAAATTCCGACATGTAAATTCCAAGGCTAAGGAGAGTTAAGATGATTGCGGCCATAAGCCAGTGTAGGATACGGGAGGGGAGGGGGTATTTTTTTGTCATAGTCTAAGGACGGGTTTTTAGGAAATTTGAATACCCCATTTTTGTCCGAGATATTTTTCAATTATTTTTCTTTCTTCGAATTTTAGTGAGCGATTATAGATGATGAATTCGCCCACATCCATTTTTGCTAGTGGATCGCCATCCACATCTCCACCGATTGAAATTACGCTGTTAAATGGTGTAATGGCGAATGTAAGGGAGTTGGCCTGAGAGGCGTAAGAACTGCCATTGCTGTAGATTGTTTGTGTGCTAGCACTGTGATCGTAAGTAAAAATGGCCGGTCTATTTGTGACAGTTGTAGAGCCAACTAATTTTCCAGTACTATCGTTTGGAAAATCAAATCGCAAAGTTCCGCTTACAAGCTCTGATCCAAGATGATTTCCTGAATCTTGTTCGAATTTAAAAAGAACTGTTCCGCTGTAAAGTTTGGCAACGAGAAAAATTGTGTTGGTATTGAGCAGGGAAAATTCAGCTGAGGAACTGATGGAGCCTGTAGCCATGTAGTCATTGACCCCATCAAAACTAACCACCGGGAGTCCGTTGATGAGGCCAGTTTTGTAAGTTGGTTTGTTGGTTGATTGTGAAAAATTATTTTTTGCGGTGGAGTAGGAATTTAAATCATACCAGTTGGTGATGCTGCTACCATTTTCTTGTTCTGTTGCGTTGAAGCTTTGCTCACTCGTGCTTTCAATCCAAGTTACGAGTCCAGGAATTGAATTTACCGGAGAACTTTGAGTCAGAGTTCTGGCAGTGTTTAATTTTGATTGTGAAATAACGCGACTAGATCCGACAGAGGCTGCAAGTAAAATTGAAATCACCAGCAGAACGATAGAAAGCTCAATAAAAGAAAAGGCTGTTTTCATGTGAAAGTTGAATTTAGTGATTTGATATTCAGTGTTTTTTCTACAGCGATCTTTTTTGTTCAACAATTTCGTAACATTCGAGTGCATCTTTTTCTTTGATGTCTTCGTAATTTTCAAAAGCGATGCCACATTCGAAACCGCTCTTCACTTCTTTCACGTCATCTTTGAAACGTTTGAGCGTTTTTAAAATGCCGTCGTGAATCACAACATTGTCACGAAGTAAACGAACGCGAGCGCTGCGTTTGAGCATGCCGTCAGTGACGAAAGAGCCAGCGATTTTTCCTGAGCCGGAGACTTTGAAGATTTGGCGTATTTCAGCTTGTCCAAGATATTCTTCAGTTTTGCTTGGCGTAAGCATTCCGGAAAGCAGCAATTTCAAATCATCAACCAAATTGTAAATGATCGAGTAGTAGCGAATGTCGATACCTTTCAAGCGAGCCATTTCTTTGGCGGCTGGATTAGCTCGCACATTGAAGCCGATGATTATTGCGCCAGATGCTGTCGCCAAATTGATGTCGCTTTCAGAAATTCCTCCTGTTGCCATGTGAATGACTTTGACCGCAACTTCGTCAGTGTTGATTTTAGTAACGCTGCCGTTGATCGCTTCAGCAGAACCATGCATGTCAGCTTTGATGATGATATTGAGATATTTTAGTTTTCCTTGACCAGATTCTTTAAAAACATCGGCGAAAGATTTGGCAGAATTTTTTAATGCCTTATCCTCTTTTTCTTTGCGGGCACGGTAGGAGATGATTTCACGAGCTTGTCTTTCTTCGGTAACTTCCACGAATTTATCACCAGCATTTGGCGCTTGGTCTAATCCTAGCACTTCAACCGGAACGGAAGGAGTGGCGCTTTTGACATTTTTACCAGAATCATCTGACATCTTGCGAACGCGGCCGTAAGAGGTGCCAACGACGATCAAATCAGAAACGTTGAGCGTGCCTTTTTGCACAAGAAGTGTGGCTACAACGCCTTTTGCTGGATCAACTTTGGATTCAAGTACAGCGCCGCTCGACTTGCCGCCGTAGGGAGCTTTCAGATCCAAAACTTCAGCTTGTAGCAAAATTGCTTCTTCGAGCTTGTCGAGATTGGTTTTTGATTTCGCTGAAACATGCACGAACATTACGTCGCCGCCTAAATCTTCGGCAATGATGTGGTGTGAGAGAAGTTCGTTTTTAACCCTTTGTGGATCAGCACCAGGCTTATCGATTTTATTTACGGCGACAATGATTGGGACGTTTGCTGCTTTTGCGTGATTGATAGCTTCGATTGTCTGTTCTTTGACGCCATCATCAGCAGCAACGACAAGCACGACGATGTCGGTGACGTTAGCGCCGCGTGAACGCATTTCGCTGAAAGCCTCGTGTCCTGGCGTGTCGAGGAAGGTGATGAATTTGCCATTTTTAACTTGGATGCGTGAGGCACCGATATGTTGTGTGATGCCACCATGTTCGCCGGCTACGATGTCAGTTTCGCGCAAGGCATCAAGCAAAGAAGTTTTGCCGTGATCAACGTGACCCATGATTGTGACGACTGGAGCGCGTGGCAGCGACTCAGTGTCATCATTGTTTTCATCTAAAATATTTTCGACGTCAGAATGAGAAACGCGTTTTACGGTGTGGCCAAATTCGCCAATGATGATTTCTGCAGTGTCAGCATCAACCGCTTGATTGCTGGTTACAACCATGCCCATTGAGAAAAGTTTTTTTACCACATCGCCAGTTTTTTCTGACATGCGATCCGCTAATTCAGCGACTGTAATCAATTCTGGCAAGGCCACTTCGCGTGCAACTTTTTTATATTCTTTTTGAGTTTGCTCTTCTTGGTGACGTGATTTTGATTTTTTTCTTTTGCGACCGAAGCTGTCAACATCATCAGAGCCACCATCAATGATGTAGGTTAGCTTGCGGGTGTTGATGCGTTCTGTTTTGAAAGTTGGTTTGGATTTTTTTGCCGCCTCTTCTTCGGCGAAGGTTTTAGAAAAATTTCCGGCCGGTTTTTTTGGTTTTCTTTTTTCGCGCTCAAGACGCTCTTTTTCGAGGCGTTCTTGCTCTTGTTTTTTTCTGCTATCGACCAATTTTTCGCGTTCCTCTTTTTGGCGATTAGTAGCATCGACACTTTGTTTGATTTTACTTCTGACATCAAAAGCATCTAGGGTGTAAGCAGTGTTTTGATTTGGTGATTGGGTTAAAATTTTCTCTTCTGGTTGCGACGATTCTTTTGCCTCACTTTCGTTTTTTATTTTAGCCTGATGTTTTTCTTGCGCGAGTTTAGTTAGAATTTCGTGGCTTTTTATGTCGTCAGTTTTAGTGATTTTTGATCTCGAGATTGCTTTTAGCCTGGCTTCAAATTCGCTTTTATTGAGATCGCTAGAATTATTTTCATCAGCTTTAACTTCTCTTTTTCGACCCTTGATCGTGACCTGAACTGCAGAGCTGCTGAGTTTTTTAGTTTCAATATTTTTTGGTGTTGCAACTTGAGAGCCAGCAGCTGGAAGCTTAAGTGTTAGTTTTGAGCGAGTTATGTTCTGGTTTTCTTGATCTGTCATTTTTATTTGTTTTCAGTTCTCAAAGCATGTGCAAAGCTTACTACGCTGTCTTCTGAAGATATTCTTCAGCTCTACGTTTGATTTCTTTGGCGACGTCTTCGTCAAATCCTTCGATGGATGCAATTTCAGAAATTTCAGCTTGAGCTAGATCTTCAACGTGGAGGAATCCTTCGGAAGCGAGTAAGTTGGCGATCATGTCTTCAACGTCGAGAGTTTCGACAAAAAGTTTCGAGGCTTGATTGAATTCAACGGTACGGCGCGCGGATTCTTGCTCGTCAGTCATGACGTCGATTTTGCATCCCACTAGTTTTGAAGCGAGCTTCACATTTTGTCCGCCACGGCCAATGGCAAGGCTTAGTTGATCTTCAGCAACCACGACTTCGATCAGAGAATTTTCTTCATCAACTACGACTTTGCTGACTTTAGCTGGGGTGAGGGCGCTGATTACAAGCTCGGCGATGTTTGGCGACCATTTCAAAATGTCGATTTTTTCGCCGCGAAGTTCGGAGCTGACTGATTGAACGCGATTGCCGCGAATGCCGATGAATGAACCGATGATATCGATGTCGTCGCGGCGAGAGTAAATGGCGATTTTAGCGCGCGATCCAGGATCACGAGCCACGGCCTTTACCTCAATATTGCCATCGTAAAGTTCTGGAACTTCTTGTTCGAAAAGTTTGACCAAAAATTGTGGATGAGTGCGTGAAAGAAAAATTTGGGCGCCGTGTGGCTCTTGGCGCACGTCTTCGATGTAGCAGCGCATGCGATCGCCAACGCGGAAATTTTCTCTCGGGATTAATCCACTTTCGTGGATTACGGCTTCATAGCCATCGACTTCCATGACGATATTTTTCAAGCCGACCTTCTTCACTGAGGCGCTGACGATATCGCCCAAGCGATCTTTAAATTCGTTATATTCTTTATTTTTTTCGGCTTCTTTGATTTTGCGAATGATCTCATTGCGGGCGACTTGTGCGACAACGCGATTTAAGTCGATTGGAGGTAACTCTTGCACCACTGAATCGCCGAGTTCCGCTGATTTATTTTCTTGCTTGGCATGCTTCAAAGTGATGTGGGTGCGGACGTCGAAATCTTCGGTGTCGTTAGCGACAACTTGCAGCTTGTTAAAGAGTTTTATCTGGCCGGTTTTTTTGTCGATTTTACATTCGATATCGAGGTGATGACCGTATTTTTTCTTAGCAGCGAGTTTGATACCTTCTTCCATAGCCGCTACAACTTCTTGCAGAGAAATACCTTTTTCGTGCGAAATATTTTCAGCAACCAACAAAATTTCCTTGTTGCCCATGATAGTCAAATTACTAGCCATATTTAGAGATTTAAAAGTTAAGAATGAGGGTGATTTATCAGCTTGGAATAGTGGTGTGATGTGATAAGTGGGTCGGAAGTTATTTTGCGAAAGTTTGAAATCAA
This sequence comes from uncultured Alphaproteobacteria bacterium, assembly GCA_903927415.1. Taxonomy (GTDB): domain Bacteria; phylum Pseudomonadota; class Alphaproteobacteria; order Rickettsiales; family UBA1997; genus UBA2645. Next base: position 7,627 of record CAIYMZ010000129.1, on the reverse strand, counting down.
CAAGTGATACAAAAATTTTATCCCTCGATTGTGCCAGTTTTGGTGGCATCGGCATTTCCACCGCTAGAAGAACCACCGCCAGAACTTTCAGTCGTGGTGCCAGTTGTTCCGCTACCAGCAGGGTTAGCGGCAGCTGCTGTTTTTGCAGCCTCCTCTTTATCACCTTTGCGATTGTAACTAGGCATGTTTGGCTCTTGTTTTGGAATTTTAGTTTTTGGCAAAAGTCTCGAAGTGAATATTTTTTCTTTGAAGTAAAAGATTTTTTTCGACTTAATTGGAGGCTGCGATTCTATCAAAATAATTTGCTCGTCGCGTGGTAGTTGGATTACTTCTTGTGGCAAAAGTAAGGCACGTTGAGTTTCAGAAACGCTTAAAGAACGAGCGCCAGGATTTAAGTCGAGATATTTTGGTTTATTGTAGGAGACTTGGGTAGCAGTTTTATTGCCCAGAAGTTGTGAAATTAAATTTGCCGTTTCCATGTTGTTGGCGGCAAAAGTGATGCGGTAAGTTGAGTTTGACAGAAAGGAGTTCATGCCGTTTTCTTCGTAAATTCCTTTGAGTTGCTCGGTATCTTGAATGATTAAAAATAGCCTGACTTTGTAACCACGAAAATAAGCGATGCCGGCCAAAAATTGTTCCATTTTTCCGAGAGTTGGAAATTCATCCATCAGCATTAAGACGCCGAATTTTTCTTCGGGACGTGGCATATGGCCAGTGAAAAATGCTGCAGCTTGTTGGTAAAACATGTTCATTAAAGGCTTGAGGCGAGAGATGTTGTCTGGGGTTAGGCCAGCATAGCAAGTGTGAGGTCTGATTTTAAATTCGTGAAGATTAAAATCGCTGCTTGCGGTTGTGGTATCGATTAGAGGGTTTGACCAAAGTTCTAATGATGAGTTTGCAGTTGAAGTTACGGAGCCACGTTCTTTGTCTGGTTTTTGCAAATAAGAGGCGATGTTCATGTAGGAAACTGGGTGAATTTTTTTACCCATCGTGTCGAGCACCACAGCCAAATTGTAAACTACGTCATCATTACGCAAAGTGCGCACAACTTCACCGAGAGTGGCTGGCTTATCTTCAGCGGCAACGAGATAAAGCATGATTCCAGTTAAAAGTGCTCTTGCTTCATTTTGCCAAAACTCCTGTTCCGGCAAGAGAAAGTTACAAATTTTTTGGACGTCATCGACCATCTGTCCCGGTTTTTTACTGATCCAATCCATCGGGTTGTAGCAATGAGAAATTCCATCAGGGTCTGCCGGATTCCACAACACAACTTTTTGTTTGAGTTTTGTTCTTCTCCAGCCGGAAGTGAGCTCGTAGTTTTCAAGCTTGATATCGTGAACGATTACAGAGTCTTTCCAGAAAAGCAGATTTGGAATTACGAAGCCAACACCTTTACCAGAGCCTGTTGGCGCGAATAGCAGAATGTGTTGAAAACCGTCGGCGATCAGAAATTTTTTCTTATAATTTCCAAGAAGAACGCCTTGTTTAGCGCGTAAACCCATTTTTTTAATTTCAGCTGGTGATGCCCAATGGGCATTACCGTGAATTGATTCTGGTTTTTTGAATGGTCGCCAGTCCATCAATGGAGCTCTAAAAAGCCAAGCTAGTGTTAACAAAAAAGTGTATGGCAGAAGAGTTGTAACCCATAATTTTACCGTGAAGCCATTATAGCTGCTGGAAGAAAGTTTTGCCGAATTGGCAAAATAAAATTTCCAGTAAGCAACTAGTGTTTTGTAGAGGTAAATGAATTGCTTATCGATCGAAAGTTTTGAGTAGGCCTTAATAACTTCCCATTTGCCGTTAATGCTAACGATGACGAGAGTGCCAGTCACATAAAAACAAAGAGCAAGAACGAAAAGAATCAGAAATGTGATGATGGTAAAATTTCGAAGATTCCTAATCGCTGCATTATCGTCTGTTGATGACATTTTTTGTGAAAAAAGGATGAAGTTGAAGTAAAATCAAATCTAAGAATCTGTCTAAAAAATAAATTATGAAGTTCAACCCAGATCAGTCATTAGAAATCCGTCTAGTTCGCCTAGAGCCTGAAAATGAAGGACCTGGGTTCAAATTAGGTTGTTGATCGAATTAAATTTTGTGCTGCTGCAATTGCCTCATCACTAATTTTTTCTCCCGACAACATTCGTGCAACTTCTTTCTCGCGGGTTTGCTCGTCTAATTCTTCGATTGTGGTTCTGACTTTTTCGCCGTCAGAAATTTTACTGATTTTGAAATGAGTGCCTGCCTTTGCTGCGATTTGTGGTTGATGAGTGACAACAAGAATTTGCAAATTTTTCGAAAGAATTTTGAGGCGCTTTCCAACCGCGTCAGCAGTGCTTCCACCGATTCCGGAATCGATTTCGTCAAAGATCATTGTTGGCACCGATTTTACATCCATCAGCGCAACTTTTAGTGCCAGCATGAAGCGAGAAAGCTCTCCACCGGAAGCGATTTTAGAAATGTCGTCGAAGGAATTTTTGTTGATTGAGGCGGTGAAATGGACTCTGTCATGGCCAGTAGGAGTAGTAAGTTCCTTCGGGAAAATTACTCGGCCTGCGGCCTCCGTCATTTTTCGTAGGTCGTAAGTCGTAAGTTCTACTAAAAATTTTACTCCGTCCATTTTTAGGAACTTCAATTCTTCTTCAACTTTTTTGGATAAAATTTTTGCGGATTTTTTTCGGCGCTCGCTTAGTTCGCCGGCGATTTTTTGGTATTCTTTGAAAAGTGTCGAGCGTTGAGCTTCAAGCTTCAAAGTCAGCTCTTCTTCGTTTGAAATTAATTTTAATTTTTCTTTTGCGTCGGAAATAATTTTTGGAAGCTCTTCAATTTGGACGTTAAATTTTCGTGCCAAACTGCGGATAAAAAATAATCTTTCTTCGATTTCTTCGAGATTATTTTCTGAATTTGCTGTTTCGCGAATAATCGCGTCGAAGCTTGAAAGTGCCGAATCAATCTCGCTTGAATGCTGGTCAATTTTTTCGCTTAATTTTTCAAAATCTTCTTTTTTTTCTGCCAGAAAATTATCGATGACATTTTGATTTCTGATCGAAATTTTTTGCGATAAAAAAAGTTGTGAACTCGCTTCAGTCAAATGCGATTTTAAATCTTTCAAAAAATTTAAAATTTTTTCTTTGCCGATTAGTTTATCTTTTTTTGCAACGAGATTATTTTCTTCATCTGCTTTGAGATCAGCATTTTCAAGCTCTTTCACCACATGTTCGAGATAATCTTTTTCTCTTTCCGCCTGTTCTTTTTTTGCATTTATTTCGGCAATTTTTTCTTCAACTGATTTTAAATTTTCGTAATTTTTTTTGAGATTTTTTAGCAGAGTCTCGTTGCGCGCAAATTCATCAAGAATTTCTAAATGAGCTGCTGGATTGAGGAGCCCGCGCTGGTCATGCTGCCCATGAATTTCAACCAAAGATTCGCCAATTTTTGACAAAAGATTCACGCCGATTGTGACGTCATTCACAAAAACTTTCGATGCAGAATTTTCTGAAATTGATCGACGAATCCGCACCACATCTTGGTTCTCAGCAGCAATCAAATCATTTTCTTTGAGGATATTTTTGCATAGTTCGTTTTTTGAAATATCAAATTCCGCCGCAACTAAAGCTTTGTTTTCATCATTTCCAATCAAGCGTAAATTCGAACGAAATCCGATCGCGAGTCCAAGCGCATCGAGTAAAATCGATTTTCCAGATCCAGTCTCGCCGCTTAAAATGCAAAGGCCGGAAGTAAATTTGATTTCTGTTTTGTCGATTAGAACGATGTTTTGGATGGAGAGAGAGTTGAGCACTACAAAAAATTTTAGATTTAAGATTTAAGATTTTAGATCTTAAATTTTTCTAAATCCTAAATCTAAAATCTTAAATCTAAAATTATGTTCACCCTCAATTCCAAGTTAAACTCCGACACCCACTTCATCGCTGATCTAAAAATTTCCCGCCTACTTTTGATGAATGACTCCAACTATCCGTGGTTTATTTTAGTGCCGCGGAAGGGTGATTTAATTGAGCTCACCGATCTTTCATTCGAAGATCAAATCGAAGTTCTTCGTGAAATAAATTTGGTTGGAAAAATTTTGCAGGAAAATTTTGGAGCGGAAAAATTGAACATTGCGGCGCTGGGAAATGTTGTCAGCCAACTTCACATCCATGTCATCGCCCGCAAAAAAAATGACGCAACTTTTCCAAAACCGGTCTGGGGAAATTCTGCGACGAAACTTTACGATGAAATTGCGGTGCAGGAAATTGTTGAAAAAGTCAAATCACTCATCTTTTTGTCTGCGTAGTTTCTCTAGATATTACAGATGCTGCAGCGCCTCCAGCACAAACACCTGCTGGTGGATGAGATGTAATTCTCTAAAGCAAATTCCTGAAAATGTTGGTAACTCCAATGGTGGTTTTGCAAAAATTATTTTCCTACCGTCTCTATCAATTTTAAGATCGTCCGAATAAATATCGTCTCTGTAAGCAACAAACGCAATGATTGGAAGGAAATGGTGTATCAAATCATCTAAGCTAGGTTTTTCTGACGCTCGACTCATTTTAATCAAAATCGGTTTTCAAAATGAAAAATAAAATTTCACAAAAAGATTTACGCAAGCAAGTTATTTATCGCTCAACCCATCGGGGCTGCAAAGAAACTGATTTTTTAATCGGAGGTTTTGCGCAGAAAAATTTGGAAGAAATCGAAGATCTAGAATTATTTTCCAAATTTTTGGAGGAGGATGATCTAAAAATTTACGATTGGATTTTGGGGAAGGTGAATATGCCAGAGTATTATCTGAAGCTGGTTGGCGAGATACAAAAGTTCCATCGAATTATCTAACGGGCTCTAAAATTCACTCCACTACGATGCAATCAGCGCGACTTTTTTTTGCTTGTGATACGTAGTGATTACAAAATTCTTCCGCTTCAATTTGATTATAAAAATTACCGATTTGTAGCCGGTAAAAAATTCCTCTTTTGCCCAAATTTACTTCTTCAGTAAATGGCTTTAATCCAGAAAATAAATTCGAATAAAGACGTTTTAGTTTATTCCATTGTTCTTCTGCAGCATCTCTTGATGTCATGGCCGCAACTTGAACTCGTACCGCTCTTTTTTTTGCCATCTTTTCTTTTGGCGTAACCGACGCTCTTTCTTCCCCGCTAGTTTTTGTTAAAAAATCCTTTGCCTGATTTTTTTTATTTTGATCTGAATAAACGATAATTTTTTGTTCCTGACTTGCCATTGGTGCGGAATTATTTTCAACAATAGTTGGCGGTGAAACCTCTTTTTTTGGTGGTAATGCTGGAGTTGGGGCGTGACGAATTTTTGTGTTTTCTTGTTTTAGAGTTTCTTTTTTATTGCCAAAAATATCTTCGTAAATTGAGCGATCGATTTGCATAGAATTTTCATTTCCAACATTTTGTTCATCTTCAGAAACCTTGATCGGACCTTGTGGTGACTTGATGGTTTCGATGTTACTATTTCCATCTTGGTAAACAAAATAATAAGCGCTGATGGTTACGTAAATAAAACAAGCAATGGAAAATAACGTGGCGCTCACGAGAAAAACTCTCTTTGCTGCGCTGGAAAATTGACTTTGTTCCTCATCTTTTTGATAGCCGAAATCTTCCATAAAAATTAGTCGTTAGTCGTAAGTCGTAAGTCGAATTTAACGCATTTCTTCGACTGCTTTGATGTTAAAAATATTTAACCCTTCGGAGATAATTTTTTTGACCGCCAAGATCAAATAAATCCGCGCCTGCGTAAGTTGCAAATTGTCTTTGATGATGAACTTCAAATCAGGATTTTCCGTGCCTTTATTCCACAAAGCATGAAATTCTGCGGCCAATTCTTGCAGATAAAATGCAATCCGATGCGGCTCAAAATTTATCGCCGCCATCTCCACAACTCGCGGAAAATTCGCGATTTTTTTGATGAGCTCAATCTCCGATTCGTCAGTCAAATTTTCTAAAGCAGTGCCGTCATCCTTGGCCTGAAAGGCCGAGGACCTCATGAGTTTAAACTCCGAGATCCAACTCCTGAGATCCTCGGACGCCTCCGCGTCCAAGGATGACGAGAAAAGATTGCGCAACACCGAACAACATCTCGCATGTGCATATTGCACATAAAAAATCGGATTATCCCGCGACTGTTCGATCACCTTCGCCAAATCAAAATCAAACGGCGCATCGTTTTTGCGAGTGAGCATGATGAAGCGCAGCGCGTCGGCGCCGACTTCGTCGATCACTTCGCGGGCGGTAACAAAATTGCCGCTACGTTTCGACATTTTTAGCTGCTCGCCATTTTTCACAAATTTTACCATCTGGCACAAAATCACTTTGAGATGCGCCTGTCCTTGCGTGAGAGCTTCAACTGCAGCTGATAATCTTTTGACGTAACCAGCGTGATCATAACCCAGCGGCATGATAAAAACTTTGGCGCCGCGCGCGAATTTATTGGCGGCGTAGGCCATGTCGGCGGCGAAGTAAGTGAAATTTCCGTCCGCTTTTTTGACGACGCGATCTTGATCATCGCCGAATTTTGTGGAGCGGAAGAGAGTTTGATTTTGGTCGTCGTAATCTTCGGGCAGAATTCCGACGCCTTTCTCAGTTTTCGGCGCCTCCAACTTTCCTTCAAAAATTAATCCTTGCTGCCGCAAAATTTCGACGGTTTTGGCGACGGCATTAGTGTCGTGCAAATTTTTCTTTTCCGAAAAATAGCTGTCATGTTTGATGCCAAGAGCGAGCAGGTCAGATTTAATCATCTCCAACATTTCAGCGACAACAAAATCGCGAATTTCGGCGAGGATTTTTTCCTCAGTTTTTGTTTTCAAACTGTCGCCAAATTTTTCTTTCAGTGCTTCACCAATCGTGATCAAATATTCACCAGGATAAAAACCTTCCGGAATTTTTATTTCCTCTCCAAGCGCTTCCAAGTAGCGCAGATGAGCTGATTTAAGCAGTGTAATAATTTGCGAGCCGGCATCGTTAATGTAATATTCTTTGAGTACATCGTAGCCAACTTTTTGCAGCAGCGTTGCCAAAACATCGCCGTAAATTGCACCGCGAGTGTGACCGACGTGAATAGGTCCAGTCGGGTTCGGCGAGGCATATTCCAAATTTATTTTTTCGCCATTTCCGAGATTTTGAAATTCGAATTTTTCGTGGAAGAGCAGATCGAAAATAATCTGATAAAGAATTTGCGGCTTGAGGAAAATGTTGATGAAGCCAGCGCCGGCGATTTCGAGTTTTGCTACATTTTTATTTTGTATTTCGCTGATAATTCTCACCGCCAATTTCCGTGGATTATTCAACGCTTCCACCGCCGCAAATTTTTTCACCACCACCATTGCCACATTGCAGGCGAGATCGCCATGAGCGCGCTCTTTCGTGGGTTCGACAGTAAAATTTTTAAAATCTTTTTCGTTAAGTTCGATCGAATTTTCAGCGGCAATTTTTGTCAGCGCGGAGGAGAAAATTTCTTTGAAGGAGTGAAAAATATTGAGCACAGGAAATTTATGATTTTAGATTTTAGATCTTAGGTCTAAGATCTATACCCAAACTGATTCAAGAAACCGATCTTTTACACCTGGACCCCGCAACAAGTGCGGGGTGACAACTCATACTCAGTGTCA
>CAIYMZ010000128.1 GCA_903927415.1 uncultured Alphaproteobacteria bacterium | reverse complement strand
TGTGTTACAGCTCTTTGGATTGCTTCGCTTACGCTCGCAATGACGACACCTAAAAAAATCCGAAATCAAAAATTAAAAAATTAAAAAATGTCTTTCCAAAAAATTATTCTAGATCTGCAAAATTTCTGGGCAGCGCAAGGCTGCGCAATCTTACAGCCACTCGACATCGAAGTCGGCGCCGGAACTTTGCACCCCGCCACCGTCCTCCACGCTCTCGGCAAAAAACCATGGAAAGCAGCTTACGTTCAACCATGCCGACGCCCGACTGACGCGCGTTATGCTCAAAATCCCAATCGCCTTTCGCACTACTACCAATTCCAAACTTTACTAAAACCGGCACCAAAAAATATTAAAGAACTTTATCTCCAAAGCCTTGACTTGATTGGCTTAAACCCATCCGAAAATGACATTCGTTTTGTCGAAGACGATTGGGAAAATCCTTCTGTCGGCGCGTCTGGCCTCGGCTGGGAGGTTTGGTTTAACGGCATGGAAATCTCGCAATTCACTTACATGCAGCAAGTCGGCGGCATTGAATGCGAATTAATTTCCGGCGAAATCACCTACGGACTCGAACGCATCGCCATGCATGTTCAAGGCGTCGACAGCGTTTTCGACATTAATTGGAACGGCTGCAAAGGCGCTGAAAAAATCACTTACGGTGATATTTTTAAGCAAAGCGAAATCGAAAATTCCGCCTTCATTTTGGAACATTCCAACGTCGAAACCTTGTTTCGAAATTTCGCTGAAGCCAAACAACAGTCGCAGAATCTCGCCGCAAAAAAATTACCAATTCCGGCTTACGAACAAGCTTTGAAAGCGAGTCACATTTTAAATTTACTCGATGCTCGAAGCGCAATTTCAGTGAGTGAGCGGGCTTCTTACATTAATCAGATTCGTGGATTGGTGAAGGCGGCGTGTGAGTTAGTCGTAAGTGGTTAGTCGTAAGTGGTAAGTTCGCGTCCAGCAGTAGTTGAGTGTTGCTGTCATTCCCGCGAAGGCGGGAATCCAGCAGGTCAAATACGAGTTCGTTTTTACATTCTGGATTCCCGCCTTCGCGGGAATGACAACAAACTAAAAATCTAAAAATTTTATGAATTTCGATCCAGTTCTTCTCCTCGAAAAAACCATCAACCTCCTCAACCAAGTCCCCTATCTCGGACTAGTCACCGCGCTACTTTGCGCCTTCTACGCTTACAAAAGATTCTCGATTTTTTCCTACCTTTTCATCCTGACGATTTATTTTTTACGTTGCGATTTTGGTCAAACATTTTGGGGAATTTATTCCTTCACCGCCACATTTCTTGCGGTTCCAATCGCTCGCCGAATTTTAATCACCAGCAATCTCATTCTCTTAATTAAAAAACTCGGACTCCTCCCAAAAATTTCTGAAACTGAAAAAATTGCGCTGACCTCAGGCACGATCTGGGTTGACGGCGAGCTCTTTTCCGGCCGTCCTGATTTCAAAAAAATCTTCGCCGAAAAATACCCAAAACTTTCTGCCGAAGAAAAAAGTTTTCTCGACAATGAGGTCGAAGAACTTTGCAAAATCTGCGTTGATTACGAAGTACAAAAACTCCGCGATTTACCGGAAAATGTTTGGGAATTTTTGCGCCAGAAAAAATTCTTCGGAATGATTATTCCAAAATCATTCGGTGGCTTGGGCTTCTCGGCCTATGCCCACAGCTGCGTCATTCAAAAACTTTCTTCACGCTCTGTCCCACTCGCAATCACCGCAATGGTGCCGAATTCCCTTGGACCTGCTGAGTTGCTGATGCATTACGGAACAGATGCGCAACGCAATTACTACCTCCCTCGCCTCGCCGACGGCCGTGAACTACCATGCTTCGCACTTACAGAGCCAACGGCTGGCAGCGACGCCACTTCAATAATTTCGAGCGGAATTTTATTCAAAGACGAGAGCGGCGAAATAAAAATTCGGATGAATTGGAACAAGCGCTACATCACGCTTGGAGCTTACGCCACGGTCATCGGCGTCGCATTTCAACTTCGAGATCCTGACAAAATTTTGTTCGATCACGAAGATGTCGGCATCACTTGCGCCCTTGTGCCGCACGACACCGCAGGCGTTCGTCAAGGTCGTCGTCACGATCCGCTAAACACGCCATTCATCAATTCTCCTCTCAATGGTGAGAATGTTGTAATCGGGCTTGAAGCCATAATTGGCGGGCAAAGCGGGCTTGGCAAAGGTTGGAAAATGTTGATGGAATGTCTTGCTGCAGGTCGCGGAATTTCTCTGCCTTCAACTTCTTGCGGCGGATCAAAATTGGTCGCGCGCGCAGTCAGCGCCTACTCCGCCATCCGTCAACAATTCAGCACGGCAGTCGGAAAATTCGAAGGAGTTGAAGAAGTTTTGGCGCGAATCGCTTCACGCACTTACGCCATTGACGCCATGCGCTGCTTCACTGCAGGCGCGATTGATTCGGGATCAAAACCAGCAGTCGTCACCGCAATCGCCAAATATCACGCCACAGAAATGTTCCGCCAAAACATCAATGACGGCATGGATATCATGGGCGGACGCGGCATCATTCGTGGGCCGCGCAATGTTTTGGCCAACGCATATTTTTCGACACCAATCTCAATCACCGTCGAAGGCGCCAACATCATGACCCGTAGTTTGATTCATTTCGGACAAGGCGCAATCATGTGCCATCCCTACGCTTACAAGGAAATTGAGGCTTTAGAAAAAAATAATCTTAAAGATTTTGACACCGCATTTTTTGCTCACATCAATCACCTCGTCAGCAATTTGGCGCGCTCGATCATTCTGTCTCTAACTCGCGGCTACTTTCGCAAACCATTCAAATGCGGCGTGATTGCCAAATATGAGCGCAAAATTTCTTGGTGCTCCGCAACTTTTGCCTTACTCGCCGACATCGCAATCGCGCGCTTTGGCGGCAATTTGAAGCGTAAAGAAAAAATCAACGGCCGCTTCGGCGACGCACTTTCAGCAATGTACATCGCCACCTGTGTGCTCAAAAAATTCGACGAAAATGGTCGCAAAAAAAGTGAGATTCCTTTGGTTGAACATGCGCTCAAAGAACAATTCGGCAAAGCGCAAATCGCGATTGACGGGCTCTACCAAAATCTTTTTGGCGGATTTGGAAAAATTTTAGTTTGGCCTTTTGCGATGTGGTCTAGGTTCAATGCCTTCGACTGTCCAGCCAATGACGCGCTCGGTCACGCCGTCGTAAAAAACTTCATTAAAAATGGCGAATTGCGCGATGAATTAACTGACGGAATTTTTGTTTCCGACGACAAGAATGACAATTTGGGACGGATCGAAAATGCATTGCGCCTGCAAGAAAAATCGGAAGTAGCGCGCGAAAAAATAAAATCTGCGATCAGGGTTAAAACCTTGCCCCGCAAGCCTTTGGAAGATTTGATCGAAGTGGCGAAAGAAAAAAATGTAATTTCTCTCGCCGAAAAACATTCGCTGCAAGACGCACAAATAGCGGTGCTGGACGCGATGCAGGTGGATGAATATTCGCTCGAGGAATATAAAAAAATTTAACAAAAAGTCGTAAGTCGACCCACACCCGACTTACGACTTACGACTTACGACTAATGACTATTCTTCTAATCGACAACTATGACAGCTTCACCTTCAACCTCTACCACTACCTCATTCAAGCCGGTGAGAAAGAAGTTTTAGTGAAGCGCAATGACGAAATTTCTGTCGCGGAAATCAAAAAATTAAAACCGCGCGGAATCGCGCTATCACCGGGGCCATGCACTCCGAACGAGGCGGGAATTTGTTTGGAGATCGTTGAAAAATTGCAGGGAGTTTTTCCGATTTTCGGAGTTTGTTTAGGACATCAAACCATCGGCCAAGCCTTTGGCGGCAAGGTTGTAAAGACTCATCCGATGCATGGAAAAGTGAGTGAAATTTTTCACAGTGGCAAAAATTTATTTAAATCTGTTCCTTCGCCGTTCAAAGCCACGCGCTACCATTCGTTGATTATTGAAAAAGAAACTTGCCCAAAAAATCTCGAAATTACTGCGCAGACAAAGGACGGAATCATCATGGGAATTGCCGACGAAAAGTTGAAAATTTTTGGTGTGCAATTTCATCCGGAGTCGATTGCGTCGGAGTTTGGGCACAAAATTATCGAGAATTTTTTGAAGATTATTTAACTAATGCCGAGCACCGCTGCTGGACGGGATTTATATAATCCCGTCCAACCGTTCATGTTAGGCTTCACTTTGAACTGAACGTGAGAACGGGGTTACAAACCCCGTCCTGCTGCTCTACTGCTTTGGCTCAACAAGATCATAATGCAAACTCTCTCCCCCCAATCTTTCGAAAAAATTTTCGACCAAATAATCGAGCTGAAAATCAGCGACGAAGAAATCAAAAAATTCCTCCTTGATCTAAATTCACAAAACCTCCCGACCAATGCCTTCATTGGCGCTGTTGCTGCTCTACGCAAAAGGATGAAACATATTTCGGCGCCAGAAAATGCCATCGATGTTTGTGGCACTGGCGGGGACAAATTGAACACGCTCAACATTTCCACCGCAGTTTGTTTCGTCGTTGCCGCGGCGGGAGTTCCAGTAGCTAAGCACGGCAATAAAGCAATCTCGTCGCAGTCTGGATCAGCGGATATTTTTTCCGAACTCGGCGTAAAAATTTCTTCCGATATCTCCGAAATCGAAAAAAATCTCCGCGAAAAAAATCTCTGTTTTTTATTCGCGCCCTTCTTTCACGACGCACTAAAAAACGTCGCGACAATTCGTAAATCTCTCGCCATTCCGACAATTTTTAATTTCCTCGGCCCCCTCCTAAACCCAGCAAACACCCAGCTCCAACTCATCGGCGTCTCCCGCAAAGACGTGATGCAAAAAATGGCCACAACCCTCCTCCTTACGCCTAACGCCTTACGCCTATCGCCTAAAACCTACCTCGTTCACGGCTTCGACGGAATGGACGAAATCTCCCTCTGCACCGATTCCTATTTGCTGCGCGTTGAAAACGGAAAAATTTTTGACGAAGAAATTATCAACCCAGAAAAATTCGGATTTAAAAAAGTTGCTCTCGAAGCCTTAAAGGGAGCCGATCCAAAATATAATGCCGAAAAACTTCGCGCATTTTTAGACGGAGAAAAATCCGCTTACCGCGACATCGTAATTCTAAATTCTGCTTTCGCTTTGCAACTGGCGGGGAAGGTTAAAAAAATTGGAGATGGTGTGGAGCTAGCGGGGGCAATGGTTGATGGCGGTGCGGCGAGAAAAGTTTATCAAAGGCTGCTCATTTGAACAAATGAACTACATCATTAATCGTAGTAAAAATCATCAAAGCTAGAATCAAGCTCAAACCTAGTTGAAAGCTGATTTGTTGAGTTTTTGGCGACAGAGGTTTTTTGAAAATCGCTTCGATGATGTAAAAAAATAAATGCCCGCCATCAAGCATCGGGATTGGTAGAAGATTCATCGCGCCGAGATTTATTGAGATCATTGCCATGAACCACAGCACGGCATTCAATCCCATCTCCATTGTTTTGCCGGAATATTTGGCGATTTTGATTGGGCCGCCGAGCTCGTCGACTGAACGCTTGCCGGTGATTAATTCGCCGAGCGCTTTAAAAATCGCCACGGAAATTCGGTAAGTTTCTTTGTGAGCTTCGACAAAACTTTGCGCTAAATTTAAATCTTCGTGAGTCACTTCCGCAGCAGAAACTCCAAGGGTTGCCAGCTTTATCTCATCACCAAAAAAATCTTTTCTGATTTGAACTTTCGGCAAAATTTTTATCTCAAAAATCTTTTCATTGCGCTCGATTTTAAAAAATAATTCGGCGCCGAAGCTAGACATCACGCGCTCACGCACTTCTTCGAATTCTTTTATTTCCACGCCGTCAATCGCTAAAATTTTGTCGCCTTTTTGTAAGCCGGCTTCTTGCGCAGCACTTTCTGGTAGCACTTGATCAACAATTGGCAGCACTGTGCTCAAGCCATTAACGCGAAATAAAAAAGTAAAAATAACAATCGCCAAAATAAAATTTGCGATCGGCCCTGCGAGCACGATTGCCATCCGCTGCCAAACATTTTTGCCGACGAAAGAAATTTTTTTATCCGCTTCCGACATTTGCGTGATCGCTTCAGCGTCAGGCATCGAAGCCCCATTTTTGTCGCCGTACATTTTGACGTAACCGCCGAAAGGCAGCAGACAAAATTTCCAGCGCGTGCCTTTTTTGTCGTTAAATCCGAACAGCTCGCGACCAAAGCCCAGCGCAAATTCACTGACCTTCACTCCACAAAGTCGCGCCACAAAAAAATGGCCGAATTCGTGGATAAAAACGATCACCGAGATGATGAAAACGAAGGAGAGGAAGTTTTGGAGGATGAGTTGGAGGAGAGGCATTTTTTAAAAAATTTTTCGATTACTAACAATAAAGCACCGCCCCTACCCCTCCTCGGAGAGGAGGGGATTTAGTCTGAGTTTGTGTAAAAAATTAAGCAGAACTCAGTGCAATCCACTCCTCTCTGGGGATGGGTAGGGGTGGTGTGCAGAGATATACCAAAACTGATTCAAGGTACCGAACTTTTCAAAACTGGACCCCGCAACAAGTGCGGGGTGACAACTCACACTCAGTGTCACCCCG
>CAIYMZ010000127.1 GCA_903927415.1 uncultured Alphaproteobacteria bacterium | reverse complement strand
TGCTGGACGACTTGAACATGACCACGGCCAACACGATGGCCACAAACAAGCCCCAGTTCACAAAGGGCATGTAGATTTGTCCGGTGTCGGTTTCGCTGGTGTGCAGCACCTGCAGGCGCGGCAGATACCCCAGCTGGATCACCTGTTTGGTCACGCTGAAGGCGCCCGAAATCAAGGCTTGCGAGGCTCCGAAATATTGCGGCGGTGATTTTCGCAAAGAAAAAAAACTTGAGCAAATTAATTTGGTGATGGGCTTTAAAGGCTTGTCCTACCTTGATCCAAACTATTACACCGCACAAATTTTGGCGATGATTTTGGGCGGCGGAATGTCGTCGCGACTTTTTCAAGAAGTGCGTGAACAGCGCGGCCTGGCTTACTCGATTTACGCTTTCAATCACTCGCATTTCGATGCCGGAATTTTTGGAATTTACGCAGGAACAACGCCGGAAAAAACTAACGAATTAATTTCTGCAACTTCTGGCGAGATAAAAAAAATCTGTGAAAAAATCTCGGACAAAGAATTGCAGCGAGTGAGGATGCAGTTCGAAGCGGGGTTGTTGATGGCCAAGGAGAGCACCAGTACCAGAATGCAAAGACTTGGCGGCGAAATTTTGTCTCACGGCCGTTTGATTCCTGATCAGGAAGTGATGAAAAAAGTTTTGGCGGTGAAGAAGGCGGATGTGACGAAATTAGCGGAGAAAATTTTTGGCGGATCGAAGATGACTTTTTCGGCGATTGGGAAGGTGAGGGCTGTGAAGAGGGAAATTAAGATTTAGCTGTCATTCCTGACTTTGCGAAAATGGCAGCAAGAAGCTTTTTCTAAAAATCCACCGCCCGACAATTCACCTGCCAATCACCAAAATGAGTCGGATCTAACTCGATTTTTTTAATTTCAGGTTGCGCTTTTTGATTTAAATTTTGGTTTACAGGCGTGGTTGATTCGTTATTGCCAGCGCATTTGCAAGATTCATCGTCGTAGTTTTTTTGTTCTTTTGTCACTAGCGAGATGCTCCTTGTTGAGGAGAGGACATGACACCAGTAGTGCCTTGTATTTCTGCATTGGCGGCACCAATAGCATTTTTAATTTCTACTTTGTCGAGTCCTTGCAGGTCTTTATTTGTTACCCCCACACCACTTACTCCAAAAGGCTCTGCTGCCGGTCCAAGTTCATTTGGTTTTTGCTCAAACGCTCCAGAAATTTTTTGCAACTCTTCGCCAAAAAGAGCGACACTACCAACGCCACAATCAATTCCACTTTGTCCAAATCCACCAACCATCATGTTGCCACCGATTCCGATGGAATCAGCATCGCTAATTCCAGCAGCTTGAACTGGAGGAGATGATATTTCTTGATTTGAACCTTCGAATCCCGACATGTTTTTCTCCTAAAATTATTTTGAGGAAGCTCCAACTGCAGCAATCGCCGCCATGTTTAAAATGTCATTGATTGACGAACGCATTGTTACGATTTGTACTGATTTTTCGAATCCATCCAGGATTGGGCCAATCACGGTGCAATTGCCGATCTCCTCGAGAAGTTTGGTGGCGATGCTTGCGGAGTGAAGTCCCGGACAGATCAAAATATTTGCCGGTGCAGTTAAGCGGCAGAAGGGGTAGCGCGACATTTTATCCATGTTGAGCGCGACATCCGCTGTCATTTCTCCATCATATTCGAAGTCGATTTTCCCCCCCATCGCGGCGCTAACGCGTCCGCTCGATCCCACACTAAATCCCCCAAGGGATCCTGCTTTCATGCCGTCAAGTATCTCCACCGCATGTTTGATACGGCTTGATTCAGTTTTTAAAGCTGAACCAAAATTCGAAAATGAAAGAAAGGCAACACGAGGTTCGTAGCCCATTCCGCGCACTTTCGCAGCAGTTTGAATCGCAATATTGACGAGATGTTCGGAGGAAGAAAGTTCGGAGCAAGCAGTGTCGGCAATGAAAATTGTTTTGCCTTTCGAGATCACCATCGACACGCCGAGGAGAATTTTATCTTTTTTATTTTTGATCACTTTCCAGACATCGGTGAGTGATTTGCGATAGCCGCGAGTGAGGCCAGTCACGAGTGCATCGCCATGTCCGCAAGCAAGCATCGATGCAGCGAAAATGTTGCGATCATTTTTAACCATGCGTGCACAATCAGAGCGAAGCACGCCGCTACGTTGCAATTTTTTATAGAGGTAATCGGTGAATTTAGAATTTTCTTCGGATTTGGACGCATTGTAAATTTCAATTCCATCGGCACTGACATTGGCTTCTTTCATGTTCGCCAAAATAATTTTTTCTTTGCCGATGAGGATAGGTTTGCCATAGCCATTGTCGCGCCACATTGCGGCAACACGGATGATTTCCGGCTGCTCCCCTTCGGCAAAAATTACTTTTTTTGGTGAGCGCTCGAGTTTGTCGAAAATCATGCTAAGGCTGTTGACGGAAGGATCGCGGCGTGCTTGAAGTTGTTTGCGATAAGCATCCCAATCTTTGATCGGCTTGCGTGCGACACCCGTTTCAACCGCAGCTTTCGCGACTGCAATCGGCACCACTTGAATCAAGCGTGCGTCGAATGGGGTTGGGATGATGTAATGTTTTCCAAACTTCAAATCGCGACCGCCATAGGCCTTCACGACTTCGTCAGGAACATGTTCGCGAGCGAGAGAGGCGATTGCATGCGCCGCAGCGATTTTCATTTCTTCGTTGATGGTTGAAGCGCGGACATCAAGAGCGCCGCGGAAAATGTAAGGAAAGCCCATCACGTTATTGACTTGGTTTTCGTAATCGGAGCGGCCTGTGGCAACAATGGCATCATTGCGGCAAGCATGAACTTCTTCGGGAGTGATTTCAGGATCAGGATTTGCCATCGCGAAAATCACCGGATTTTTCGCCATCGATTTCACCATTTCTTTCGTCACCGCGCCTTTGACGGAGAGGCCGAGAAACACGTCCGCGCCTTTCATCGCTTCAGCAAGTGTGCGAGCTTTAGTGTTGACGGCGTGAGCGGATTTCCACTGATTCATGCCTTCTGTTCTGCCCTTGTAAATCGTGCCTTTCGTGTCGCACAAAATCGCATTGTCATGCGGCAATCCCATCGCTTTCAAAAGTTCGAGACAGGCAATACCGGCAGCTCCAGCGCCATTCACGATCACTTTTAAATCTTTAAATTTTTTGCCGGAAATGTGCAGAGCGTTGATAATGCCAGCGGCGGAGACAATTGCAGTTCCGTGTTGGTCATCGTGGAAAACTGGAATATCCATGATTTCACGGAGCTTACTTTCGATGATAAAACATTCCGGAGCCTTGATGTCTTCAAGGTTGATGCCACCCCAAGTTGGTCCCAAAAATTTTACGGCATTGATGAATTCGTCGGCGTCTTCAGTGGCGACTTCGATGTCGACGGAATCAATGTCGGCGAAGCGTTTGAACAAAACTGATTTGCCTTCCATTACGGGTTTGCCGGCGAGAGCGCCGAGATTTCCAAGCCCGAGAACAGCGGTGCCGTTGGAAATAACCGCAACGTAATTTCCTTTCGCGGTGTATTCGTAAGCGAGATCAGGATTTTTTTGTATTTCCAAGCATGGAATTGCAACTCCGGGAGAGTAGGCGAGGGCGAGATCACGTTGAGTGTTGAGCGGCTTAGTCGCGTGCATCGCAACTTTTCCGGGTTGGCCTTGGATGTGAAATTGTAGCGCTTCTAAATCTTTTGAAGACTTGATTGAGTTTTTTGCAGACGAATTGTTTTTTGCTGTGTCTTTTTTAGTAGCCATGATTGAAATTTAAATGATTGGCGAGAGCTCTGATTTAGTGAAAGGGCGAGGAAACTAATTTTGAAAAGTTTAATGTCAAAAATTAAACCAAACCCTGTCTTCCCTTGTGGGAGAGGGTTTTTGGTGAGGTGTAAAAAACATGAAAATCAACAAAATAAAAAAATTTACAGAATTTTTTGAGCAAAAAAATGAGCCAAGAAAAGTTGATTTCTTGGTATTGCATCACGTTGAAGCAAACTCCGTTGAGCATGCAATTGAGCAGTTTAAAGAGCATCAAGTCAGCTCCCATTTTTTAATAGATGAGTCTGGAAAAATTTTTGAATTGGTTGATGAGAATGATGTTGCCTACCATGCGGGGATCAGCTTTTGGCGTGGCGTTGACGGTTTAAACAAAAATTCTATCGGAATAGAATTCATCAATTCATCGCCTTTGACCAAAAAATTTGAAATGGTGCAAATGCAGGCAGGAGTTGAGCTCTGCCAATATTTAATTTTAAAATACGGAATCGCGGCGGGAAATATTGTCGGCCATTCCGACATTGCTTACGACAAAGAAACCGGCCTTCTAGACCGCAAGCAAGACCCCTCTCATCTTTTTGATTGGAAATTTTTAGCTGAAAATGGCGTCGGAATTTTTCCAAAAATTTCTGTCGAAAATAAAAATCTCGAACTCAGTGAAATCAAAAAAAATCTAAAAAAATTCGGTTACCGCGTGATGAATTTGAACAATGATTTCGACG
The DNA here is from genome assembly GCA_903927415.1 of uncultured Alphaproteobacteria bacterium. Lineage (GTDB taxonomy): Bacteria > Pseudomonadota > Alphaproteobacteria > Rickettsiales > UBA1997 > UBA2645. Next base: position 1,804 of record CAIYMZ010000127.1, on the reverse strand, counting down.
AAGAAATGCGAGCTTTAGCAAGAATTTTTAACCGCAGATTTTTAGAAAAAGATTCCTCAGAATGGCTCCCATCTTCAAGCGAACTCCTGCAAAAATTGCTAATTGCTAATTGCTAATTGTTACTTTCCAAACACCGTCTTCGCCACCACCAAAGACACCACTTCCTTCGCACCTCTGCGCTTCAACTCCTTCGCGCAATTTTCTAGCGTTGCACCTGTCGTCATTACATCATCCACCAGTAAAATTTTTTTGCCCATCACCTCGTCGCGATATTTTTTATTCACCAAAAATGCACGCTTCAGATTCTTTTCGCGTTCTTTTTTTCTAAGCTCGACTTGAGGTTTGGTATTTTTTACACGAATCAAAAAATCAGGGTAAAAATTTTTCTTTGGAAAAAATTTTAACAATTCGCGGCAGAGTAAAACAGCTTGGTTAAATTTTCTTTTGCGCAATCTTTTTTGATGTAGCGGAACTGCAACAATCAGGTCATAAGTGGCGATCTCACTTCTAATTTTTTCATGCAAAATTTTTGCAAATTTTTTGGCCAAAAAATTCTTATCGCGATATTTCAAGTCGCCGATTATTTTTTTGATGAATGGGTTGTAGCGAAAAATGACAATCGACTTGTCGTAAGATGGTTTTTTAATCAGGCATTTTGAGCAAAGTGGGCTCATGTGACTGATTTCAATTTCAAATGGATAAGAGCAAATTTTGCATTTAGGGTCGGTGATGAATTGTAATTTGAGCCAGCAATCGCCACAAAAAAGAGAGTCTTTGTTGATAATTTTTTCACAATAAAGGCAGTGACTTGGAAAAAAAACTTCAACCAATTTTCTCAAAAAATTTTTCATTAAATGGATTTGTTATTTGATCGCGAACTCTTGACGCGCAACCTTTTGCGTAGTGTTAAAAATTTTCACGAGCATAATTTTTTGCATCACGAAATTGCAAATAGAATTGCGGAAAATGTTGAATCGCTCAATCGCCGTTTTGAAAATATTTTGGAGATTGGGGCGAAAGATGATTATTTATTTAAGCTTGTTACCCCTCGCCCCAACCCTCTCCCCAACCCTCTCCCTCAAGGGGAGAGGGGAGAAAATAGCCTGAACGGCTATTTTCGGCATTCACATGCTCGATCTCAAGTAACTCCCTCTCCCCGTGAGGGAGAGGGTGGGGGTGAGGGGTATTTTTCAAGTGAAGATTCTGAAATTTTATCTCTCGAACCAAACTCCTTCGACCTCATTCTCAGCAATTTAAATCTCCACTTCGTCAACCAAATTCCACAGTTTTTACTGCAAATTAAAGATGCTTTAAAGCCAAACGGTGTCTTCATCGCCAGTTTTTTTGGCGAAGAGAATTTGCACGAATTGGCTCACGTTTTACATCAAAGTGAAATCGAAATTTACGCTGGAATTTCTCCACGTATGCCACCGACGATCGACGTCAAAACCGCGGCAGCATTGTTGCAAAAGGCTGGCTTCGCTGATCCAATTTCTGAATTTGCAAAAATTGAAGTGAATTATTCCGACCCGATGAAACTGTTAAAAGACTTGAAATTCATGGGTCAAAGCAACATTTTAACAAAACGTTCCCGCCGCTTTTTTACAAAAAAATTCCTCGCAAAAATTTTAGAAAATTATCGTAAACTTTACGGAACCGCTGACGGCGCGGTTTTGGCGACGTTTGAAATAATTACTGTGACTGGGTGGAAATAAAATTCTATGTCATGCTGAGCCTGTCGAAGCATGATTCTAGGCACTGTGCTTTGAATCATGCTTCGACAGGCTCAGCATGACATCGAGAG
>CAIYMZ010000126.1 GCA_903927415.1 uncultured Alphaproteobacteria bacterium | reverse complement strand
AGGGGGGTTATTTTTGTATTTTTTTTCGTAATTAATGCCCCAAATCCCCCCAAATCTCGAACAAGAAATCCTCCGCCTAAAACGCGAAAAAAACGCGGTGATTCTGGCGCATTTTTATCAGGATTCTGAAATCCAAGACATTGCAGATTTTGTCGGCGACTCCCTCGATCTCTCGCGCAAAGCCGCCGCAACTGACGCTGACGAAATCATTTTCTGCGGCGTAAAATTTATGGCGGAAGTGGCGAAAATTTTATCGCCGACGAAGCGCGTTTTAGTTCCAGATTTCAAAGCCGGATGCTCACTCGAAGATTCCTGCCAGCCGCAACCATTCGCCGAATTTCGCAAAAAATATCCCGATGCGATTGTGATCACCTACATCAATTGCTCCGCTGAAATAAAGGCTCTGTCCGACATCATCGTCACTTCAACCAACGCCAAAAAAATCATCGAACAAATTCCTGCGGATCGCGAAATAATTTTCGCACCCGATCAACATCTCGGTCATTACCTCGAAAAAATCACCGGCAGAAAAATGATTTTGTGGAATGGTTCTTGCGTCGTTCACGAACAATTTAGCGAAAAAGAATTGGTGAAATTAATTGCCAATCATCCGACTGCAAAAGTCATCGCCCATCCCGAATGCCCGCAGGCACTGCTTTCACACGCTCATCACATCGGATCAACTTCGTCACTTTTAAATTTCGCCGAAAAAAATCAGGGCGGAGAATTTATTGTTTTGACCGAGCTGCACATCATTCACCAAATGCAAAAACGAAATCCAACCGCGAAATTTTTCGACTGTCCGTCGCTCGACAAAGCCGGCTGCACCCTCTGCAATTCCTGCCCCTACATGCAGCTCAACAATTTAGAAAAACTTTATTTGGTGATGAAATACGGAAATGAATCTGAATGTGGTGGGGAGTTGCTGTTGGATGAAGGTTTGCGAATCAAGGCTGAAGCGCCGCTGCGCAAGATGTTGGCGATGTCGTAGAAATTTATTCTTCGCCGACAATTTCAAATTTTACCATCTCCTCACAGGTTTTTTTCAAATCATTAACATATTGCAAAATCCTACCATCCACTTCTTTCTGACAACCAAAAATATATTTTTGACGCAACTGGGTGAGCTCATATTTGCTATAAAGTCCGTCCTTAGAATTAATATTTTTTGTCGCCATTTTTTGTTTTTTTAATTCTTCTTTTTCCACTCTTTTTTCGTCAGAATCAAATTGTGAATCATCCATACCGAGAGCAGAAAGACTCTGCTGGTTGTAATAGTCAGAGCTGGTATTCATTTTTCTTATTTCTGCTTTTGCACGCTCATCTTCTTTCAGAAATTCGTTGGGAAATCTAATGTAAGATTGTTTCTGACAGGTAGTTTTTTCTTCCAATTCTTTTTTGAATTTCTTTTTTTCAATCTCGCCAAAGCATTGATGCGACTTACTTTGTGCCATGACGCATTTTTTAAAATTTACATTTTTTAAATTAAATTTGATGCAATTTGGATATTTTTCTTTCATTGAATTATAGCGCGCGATCCCTTCATCAACTCGTCTATCGATCACAAAACCAAGATTGTAAGAATTGTTTGGATAGGCGAGATAATCGAAATTACCAAATGGCGGGATAAGGCTCTGATCTTCTACCAGCGCCTTGCGACAAGCAAAGTAATCATCAATTTTTGCCTGATCTTCAGTTTCAATTTCAAAGCCCATAATCAAGCACTGCTGATGTTGACGATTATCTATTTTTTTATTTTCACGAACCATGATCGCTTCTGGAGTGACTGAAATTTTTAAAGAAATTTTTGTTACTAAGTCACTTATTTCGAGATTATGTTTTACATATTCCGGCATCGAATTGTTGGTGTAGAGCTTGTACTTGGAAAGCGAGAGACGACATCGCCAATAAAGTGCACTTTTTGAATTATCATTTTTATTAAAATCTAATTT
>CAIYMZ010000125.1 GCA_903927415.1 uncultured Alphaproteobacteria bacterium | reverse complement strand
CATGGAAGCTGTTTCTACCTGAAAAGAGTGAGCTAACCGCAAGGAGGCAGCTCTACACGGTAGGAGGAGTGACTGGGGTTAAGTCGTAACAAGGTAGCAGTAGGGGAACCTGCGGCTGGATTACCTCCTTAAAAAAAGAAATCGATCTTCGGATTGATTTCCAAAGTGATGATCTTCGGATCGTCACACAAAACAAAACAGACGGACTATCGTCTTTATTTTTCTCATACCAAAGACACCATCCTCCCCTTGAGGGAGGATCGAAGAGCGTAGCGATTCGAGGAGGGGTCAAAGCACCAATAAACGCGACATTATTCCGATTCCCCATGCCACATCTCATCATCGAGCATTCTTCCAACATAAAAAAATCAGCCATTCGATCTCTTGAACAAGAGATCCAAAACATCATGGCCTCTATTGTGGAGGGCAATTTTGATCCAGATCAGTGTAAGGCGCGCAGCCATTCTTTCGACGAATATCTTGTCGGAAAGTCAGATCAAACAACTTCCTCTTTTCTTCACATCACAATAAAAATTTTATCCGGCAGAACTCTCGAAGTGCGAAAAAAACTCGCTGAAAAAGTTATGAATTTCTCCAAAGACTTTTTTGAAAAATTAGAATTCTCACCAACTTCTTCCGACCAAATAATTGCCACTGTTAGCCAAATTGCCGATGTGATTAGCGGCGTCCCACATGTTCAAATGCCGATGCGACATCCAGATTTAAGCGACAAGCGCTGCGACATTTCCGTCGATATTGCCACGATGGATCGTGAGACTTATCAAAAAATCCGCATTGAAAATTGATGAATTTTTCTCAATTAATTTTCAGGCAAGCGGAAGAAAAAGATTTGGCGCGAATCATTGAGATGCTTGCAACCGACATATTTGGAAAAGATCGTGAAAATCAACAAAACTACCCCGCTTATCACACTGCTTTTTTAGAAATTTCTGCCGATAAAAATAATTTTTTGGCCGTCGTTGAATTTAAAAATAAAATTATCGGAACCTGCCATTTAACCTTGATGCCATCTCTGACAATGCAGGGAGCAAGACGCATGAATATTGAGGCTATAAGGGTTGATGATGAATTTCAAAATAACGGAATCGGCTCATGGATGATGAAAAAAGCCATCGATTTTGCTAAAGAAAAAAAAGTAAAAACCATTCAACTGACCACAAATAAACATCGCAAAGAAGCTCATCGTTTCTATGGCCGGCTCGGCTTTGTCGCCACTCACGAAGGCATGAAATTATCAGTGTGATATGTTTGGTAAAAACAAAATCATGAAGCCAGAAATTCATTCTGGTGAAAATCTAGACATCCAAGAAATCTTCCCAACTCTACAAGGCGAAGGTCCCTACGCTGGCCAGCCATCTATCTTCATCCGTCTTGGCGGTTGCAACTTAGCCTGCGATTTTTGCGACACTGAATTCGACTCTTACAAAAAAATTTCGCTCAAAAAAATTCTCGCTGAAGTAAAAAAACTCACCAAAAATTCCGTTAAAAAATTAATTGTGATTACTGGAGGAGAGCCTTTCCGCCAGCCAATAGAGCGACTCTGCGCAGAATTGATAAAATTAAATTTCCTCGTCCAAATCGAAACTAACGGCACACTTTTTCGCGAATTACCCGCCGAAGTAAAAATCATCTGTTCGCCAAAAATCTCGATATGCACCCCTCATCGCGGCGCTAACGCGTCCGCTCGATCTCCCCTAAATAGGGGAGAACCTAACAACAAATATCACCAAATCAGGCCAGACCTACTTCCGCGCATCAACGCCTTCAAATTTATTATTTCAAAATCACAAAAAAATTATTCCGATGTTGCTGAAGTAGGGCAATCAAAATTCCAAATCCCGGTTTATGTTCAGCCGATGGATGAGCATGATGAAGCCAAGAACCAAGCCAATTTGCAGTATGCTGTAAAACTTTGTGAGGAGCGCGGATATTTTCTTTCGCTGCAAATTCACAAAATTTTGGGGATAAAATAATTTTTCTGGACCCCGCAACAAGTGCGGGGTGACAAAGTAGGGAGATTGCTCTCAGATTTG
>CAIYMZ010000124.1 GCA_903927415.1 uncultured Alphaproteobacteria bacterium | reverse complement strand
TTTATCCACTTTTGTCACCCCCACAAAAATTTTCTTGTCACCCCCACAAAAATTTTCTTGTCACCCCGCACTTGTTGCTGGGTCCATCTCGTCGCAAGAACCAAAATAAAATTTAAAACTTGAACTTGTGGCAAGGTGGACCCCGCAACAAGTGCGGGGTGACAAGTGTAAGCAGGATGACAATTGAGGAAGGGGTCGAAGACGCTGCGGGATGGGGTTTGTAACCCCGTCCCCATTTTCACGTCGACTTGATTTTGAACTGAACGTGAGGACTGGGTTACAAACCCAGTCCTGCTCTAGTTGGGTTCAGAACACCTAACGCCTATCGCCTATCGCCTAATTAACTTCCACCACCACCGCGCCGCCTTGCCCGCCGCCGATGCAGAGCGTTGCTAACCCGCGATTTTTGCCGCGGCGTTTTAACTCGCGAAGGGCGTGAATGATGATTCTGGCGCCAGACATTCCGACGGGATGGCCTAGAGCCACGCCACCGCCATTCACGTTGAGAAGCTCTTCGTCAATTTTTCCGAGAGCATTTTGTGCGAAATTTTTCTGACAAAATTCGTCACTGGCAAAAGCTCGCACGCAGCCAATCACTTGGGCGGCGAAGGCTTCGTTGATTTCGAACAAGTCAAAATCTTTCAGGCTTAAACCTGTTTTATCCAAAAGTTTTTTTGTCGCAAAAACGGGGCCGAGTCCCATGCGGCTTGGATCCATCCCTGCGTAAGCAAATTCGCGAATGTAGCCGAGCGGCTCCAAGCCAAGTTCTTTCGCTTTCGATTCGCGCATTAAAATCGCGAATGCGGCACCGTCGGTGACTTGCGACGAATTGGCCACAGTCACCGTTCCTGTCACTTTTTCAAAATAAGGTTTCATTTTCGCCAGCGCTTCCAAGGTTTGCCCCTTACGGATGCCTTCATCCTCCTCGATCATCAGCGAATTTTTTTCGTCGTTATTGAAAACAGGAATAATTTCTTCGCGGAAAATTCCATTCGCTGTCGCAGCTTCAGCGCGTTGATGCGAGCGCAGTGCGAACTCGTCTTGCTCCTCGCGAGTAATTTTAAAATCCTTGGCAATATTTTCTGCGGTGCAGCCCATGATTAATCCGGAGATTGGATCGGTTAGGCCTTGAACCAGCCCCACAACTGGTGCGAGGAAGTGTGGACGGAAAGTTGAAAGCAGCGAAAGTTTTTGTCCGAAACTTTTCGCCTTCATCAAATTCGCAAAAAGCGCAGTCATTTTTTTGCCGAAAAAAAGCGGAATATTGCTCATTGATTCAGCCCCGCCCGCTAAAATAATTTCCGCTTCGCCATTCAAAATTTTCGAGCAAGAAGTCGTCATCGCTTCCATTCCCGAAGCGCAATTTCTGTGAACTGTAAAGGCCGGAACGTGTTGCGGAATTCCGGCTTTGAGCGCAATCACGCGCGCGATGTTTGCCGCGTCTGCGGGATTTGCGACATTGCCGATGATCACCTCGTCAATTTTTTCTGGATCAACTTGCGAACGAATCAAAACTTCCTTGACGATGCGCGCGCCGAGATCGTGCGCGGTCAGGTTTTTCATGACTCCGCCGGCCTTGCCCATTGGTGATCTGAAGCCGGAAATAATTGCGATTCGTTCTTTCATAAATTTATGATTTAGGATTTAGGATTTGAGATTTAGGATTTCTGCACATGTCTTAAATCTCAAATCCTAAATCTTAAATCTTAAATTCATGCCTTCCCAAGAAATCATCTCCTTCGCCAATCACCTCGCCGATTTATCCGCCGAAATTATTAAAAAATATTTTCGTTTGCCAAACGGTGAAATGCAAAAAGACGACGAAACTCCCGTCACCAAAGCTGATCGCGAAATTGAAAAAATTATTCGCACTGAAATCGAAAAAAAATTTCCGACGCATGGAATTATCGGAGAAGAATTTGGCGAAAAAAATCCTGACGCGGAATTTGTTTGGATCCTCGATCCGATTGATGGCACCTCATCTTTCATCATCGGCCGTCCACTTTTTGGAACTCTGATTGCGCTGACGCATCGCGGAAAATCTGTGCTTGGAATCATGAATCAGCCGATCACGAATGAGCGCTGGGTCGGCATTGAAGGCGAAGGTGCGTGGCTTAATGGCGTGAAAATTCAAACAAGAAATTGTGAAAAAATTTCTGACGCGGTGATGTGCGCCAGCTCATCATTTCACTTTCGCGGCGAGGATGAAAAAATTCTCAAAAAAATTTCTGGCCTGACAAAATATCAAAAACTCGGCGGAATAATTTACGGCGGCGATTGCTATTCCTACGCTTCACTAGCCAGCGGATTTGTTGACATCGTGATCGATACCGGTCTGCAAGTTTACGACTACGCTGCGCTTTTACCGATTATGAAAATGGCTGGTGGGATCGTGACGAAGTGGGATGGGAGTGAATTGGGATTGGAATCGAATGTGCGGTTGATTGCTTGTGGGAGTAAGGAGTTGCATGAGAGGGTTTTAAGAGTAGTGGATACTATTGACCCCGCAACAAGTGCGGGGTGACAATGCTGGAAGATGTTTTTCTAATTTGTCACCCCGCACTTGTTGCGGGATCTAGAGCCTGTTGACATTCAATTTG
>CAIYMZ010000123.1 GCA_903927415.1 uncultured Alphaproteobacteria bacterium | reverse complement strand
TTCCCAATTTGTCACCCCGCACTCCCAATTTGTCACCCCGCACTCCCAATTTGTCACCCCGCACTTGTTGCGGGGTCCATTACAAAAATGTCGAATTGCACTTAATGCTCGACGGCCTTACCAACATTTTCTACGAAAATTTTCCTAAAAATTCTGGAAAAAAATTCGACTTCATCATCATCGACTCCCTCAAAAGATTCGAATGCGCTAAAAATGCGATTGAAGCTTTAAAGCCAGATGGCAGAATCATTCTCGACGATTCCGAAAGAAAAAATTACCAAAAAATTTTTGATTTTTTCGCTGAAAAAAAATTCACTAAACAAGATTTTTTTGGAATCGCACCGGGACAATTACGCATTAAAAACACAACTATTTTTTACAGATGAGAAGAGGAGTAAGAACAACAAATGCGGGCCAAGAATATGCTCGCAGACTAGGACTACCAAAGGAAATGATTGAGCTTTGCACAACTAGTTCTGCATATCACAGAGCTTTGCAGGAGATGATGGCTGAACCTGAATATGCTGTAAAAGAATATTCAAAAGAGGCCGTGATAAAGGATGCGACAGAACGATTTGCAGCGATTACGAGAGACTTGCACAGGATAACTTCATTTGGATCTGAAAAAATAAGGGGTGCAATGCCAGCAGAAGCTGTAGCAGCGCCGATCTTGAGAGTAGTTGATGGCAGTAATGCACCTCATGACATTGCCAGACTTTTAGGCGGTGACGTTACTCATGCAGCTGCAGCACCACTTGTTGCACGAACACACTCAAAATAAATAACCGCCCCTCTCATTGGGTCATGCTTTGATGAGCTCAGCATGACGGAGAAATTTTTTCTAAAAATGGTTCAGTAAAAAAATTATAATTTGTCAGCGAAAACAGCGCATCTTATCCACAAGCCATTGATTAAAAAAAATAAAAACAATGGCCAGACCTCCATCTCCATCTGCATCTACAGCTTTTGCGGAACAACCGATTTTTACAAATACCCCGAAGCTCTTTCAACCTTTTCACAAGATTGGTATAGAGCCCGAAGTTGGAGTTGGGCCAGGAGTTTACAATTGCGACGGATTACAAGCCACAGTTACTGAAGGAGGGCGGCCTACTTTTTTATCGATTGATGATCACACTACTTCTCCCGCAGAAATACGTAGTTACTCTGTCACAAATTCCAGCGTTACTAGGATGGATGAAGATTTTATAGTGGTTGGAGAGCCACTAACTCCCGATGAAGGAGAAAAATTATGCGCCGAGATTGCTAATCGCGTTGAATCCACAAGATCGGAAATAAAAAAAGAATTCTCCACCGACGACTCTCCAACTATCAGCGATGATGATGCGAATTTCTTTCTGCGCTCAGAAATTTTAGCGAAGCATAAGGGAAAAATGATTCCATTCATCCGAGATGCTTTACGAAAAAATAAAGAGATGATTGAAGCTGAGTTAAAAAATAATCCGTCCGTAACGCCTTATGAGGCAACGCTTCACATTCCAGAACTTACATTTCGTGAAGCTGTAACTCAGCTCCGATCGATTGATGACGAACAGCTTTTTGCAATTTTGAATCTTGGGTTTGATTACGACAGAGTTATGCGACACAAGCCTTATCAGATTGAAATTCAGTATCTGGAAAAAATTAGAAAAGATGATCCTACAGCTAACTTAACAGCAATTTACGAAGAACTTATTCTCCATCCAACACACAAACTTCTTGCAATATGCTTAGGTTTTTCACCCGAATTTATAGCCACAGTTGAGGGGGATAGGTGTAGGAGTTTGATTTATCTGACAGAATTAAAACAAAAATTATTAGATGAGGGGAAGCCGTTAAAAACCGTAGAAGAAATGACAGAAATTTTTGAACAAACAGCAGCTTTCACCGATAAAAATCAATTCAGGGGATTGACGTTGGGATTAGATGTAGAGCTGGCAGGAAGATTATCTGGGGACGAGTTCGAGGATAATTTTCATTTAGAATATCTCACGAATATAGTGGTTGGAAATCGAAGAATTTCAGAACTGTCTGACGAAGAAAAAGCAAAAAAAATTGGAGAGATGTTTACGAGCATTGAGGGATGCGAAAATTATCCTCAATGCATTGCAAAAATAGAACTCGGTTTTCCTGACGAAACTATTCACGCAACAACGGAAAATATGGGAATCCAAGAATTTCTGATTAGGGGTGGTGATTTAGAAAATGTAAATTTTGTAGTGAATTTGAAAGCGAAGAAACCAAGCCTAACGGTGGATGAATTGGTCACAGCATATCGTAAAATTATTGATTTTGGAGACATTCAATTTGAAGCTGCGGAGCTTGGATTACCGCTAGAAATTGTAGAAAGATATTTTACTGACGCAGAGCCTAACGCCAATTTACAACTCTCATATCTTAAAAATTTTAGAAAAAAAAATCCTGAAACAACGGATGATGAAATCACTGCAAAATTCAATGAGATTCGACCTCTTAAAGGTGAGTTGCAACTAAGAGCACTAAACATCGGCCTATCTCCCGCCAATGCTAAGAAATTCGCTATTCGCAGAGTTTATGAAGCTAAAATGCGTATTCTTGAAGATCTCAAAGGATCGAGGCCAGACATAACAGATCAGCAATTAGAAAATTTTTGCGCGGCAATTTTAGAAATAAGCGACGAATCACTTCTAGCACTGGGAGAAGGATTAAAAAAAGGATCGGAAATAGGTTTGAATCTAGAGAATTCGTTTCAACTCATGCATGACAAAAATTTAGTTCATTTCAAATCATTGAAAGCACTCATTGCAGAATCTCCAGATCACTATCCTAATGCAGAAGCTATTAACGCAAAATTTTCGGAATTGTTGAAGGCTGGGTTGGGCGCTCCGGCTCCGGATGCGGTTGGTGCTGGCGCTGCAGCTGTGGTTGATGGTGGGATATCATCTCCTGATTTGTAGGGACGACCCTTGTGGTCGCCCGTGCGGGCTGGCACAAGGCCAGCCCCTACACACTCACCACTAAATTATCGACATGGATTAATTCTTCCCAACTTGAGCAAATTAGTGCGGTAAAATCATTTTTAAAATTCCCGCTGTTTCTTCACTAATTTTTGACCTATTATGACCCCCAAAAACTAGACACCATTTCCACCACCAGCGGCGGCGGCACCTCCACGCTCCTCCCCGATCCGCATACCTAACGCAACTGGTTGCACAACAGAAGATCGGGGAACCATGTTTCTTCCACCAAGAGAAAATTCTTCTTTAAATTTGGCCGATATGTCATCTGTCTCCTCGTTTTTAGCAATGCGCTCTTGAATGAATTTTATCATCAACGTCATTTCCTCTACACTGATTCTTCTTGGCTCTTTTGTATCACCAGCACCACCTTCTGCTCTAAAAACTTTTGCTGCTCGATGACTAGATACTACTTCAACGGCTTTTCTTTTTTTATCTCCACTCTCACCGCCAACCTCGGCAAATGTTACTTCCCCCGCAGTATCACGAAATTCCTGTTCGAGAGCCGATTTGCAATTCGAAATAGTTTTTAACATTACCAACCTGATTTCTTGCAACAACTTTGTTTGATCAATTACTGGCGCACCATCAACCATTTCGTTAAAATATTCCGAATGATCGCCGCAAACAATCTGTGCGCTGGTTTTAACCGCATCCCCACATTTGTATTTTTTATTATAAAATTTTTCGTGAATTAACACGAATAAAGATTTGTACAAAGCGTCTTTGCCATCTTTTTCAAAATCTGTGGCAATAAAATTAACCAGAACTCGTAAAACTTCATCCTCATCTCTCTGTTCATTCATTTCATCATCTACTAGCTCTACCTCAAATTGAGCAGTATGGCCGACGATTCTTGTATCAAGAAATTGAGGATCGATAAAATCCAACAGCATCAATATTTGTTCAATTTTTCTTGGATTCGGCTTTTCTTCCGAATCAAGTTTTTCCAAAAATATCGTTCCGTAAGGAGGATCAAACAAAGCTGTTATTCCGCTCTCTATTCTAAATTTTCTTGAGGCTGTGTTTTGTTCCAACGTCACTTTGCGCACAACATCATTGAGAATTGTAACGCATTCAAAATTCCCCATTTCCCTCACAACATCTATGGCAGTTTTATCAAATATATTTTTCAGTAATGGATCAGCACCTTTTTCAAGCAATAGCGTAATGAGCCGCTGCTTATCTTCATATTTAACAAATGACTTAGCAGCGTAATGAAGCGCAGTATCGTCAGTATCGTCATTACGAAGGTTGATCATATCGCGATTTGAGGCAGCTATTATAACTTCTGCAGCACCAATTTGTTCATATGATATTGCTCGCATCAGAGCCGTCTCCCCATCTTTTTTGCCAAGAGATATTCCGGCAGCGATTAGAGTATTAATGACGGGAATATGTCCTTTCAAAATCGCAGCCGTGAGAGCTGTGTGTTCTCTGTGACTTAACTCTTCTGAATTAATATCGATTCCTGCTTTCGATATTTCCTGCAAAGCCTCTTCTAACTTTTCAATGTTACCACTATTTACGGCTTTCCACAGATTGGATTTGTAAGTCATCTCTGGTTTATACCCATTCAAGTTGAAGAAACCGAACTCATTTTTTGAGTTCGTCACTCCGAGCTCCGCGAAGCAATCCATGTATTCAGAGCATCTGTATTGCTTCGCGGAGCTCGCAATGACGGAACTTAAGATCGGTATCTTGAATCAGTTGCAGTATGGACAATTCTTAAAATTTAAATTGATCTACAAACTGTTCAAAAATTACTTATCACCAACCACCAAATTATCGGCGTGGATTATTTCTTTCTTCGCAGCACTGCCGAAAATTTTTTTCACCTCAGTGGATTTTTTTTCTAAAATTTTTTTGACGTCACTTGCAGAGTAGTTGCTGATGCCGCTGGCGACGTGGTTTCCTGATTCGTCTTTGACAAAAATTGCTTCGCCTTTTTCAAAATTTCCGCGCGCGGCAATCACACCGATCGGCAACAAGCTAATTTTTTTACTGCGCAAAGCTTCGACGGCGCATTGATTTACAACCACTTCACCTTTCGCATTCAAAAAACCTGCAAGCCACTGTTTGCGCGACTTTTCAGATTTTTTTTTGCTGTAAAAAATTGTGCAATTTTGTTTGCCGGCAACCAAATTTTTCAGCGCATTATTTTCGGTGCCGTTGGTGATTACGGAATCGCATCCGGAATTAACCAACATTTTTGCGGCGAGAATTTTAGTAATCATTCCTCCAGTTCCAACCAGTGATGTCGCCCCTCCGGCCATATTTTCAATTTCTTTGGTAATCTCAAAAACTTGTGGAATTAGTCGCGCATTTTTTGCGACTTTCGGATTTTTGTCGTAAAGCCCGTCAATGTCAGAAAATAAAATCATTGCTTCGGCAGAAATCATTTGAGCCACGCGGGCAGCGAGCCGGTCATTGTCGCCAATTTTAATTTCATCCACCGCCACAGAATCATTTTCGTTAATGATCGGAATGACGCGATTTTTCAGCAGAGTTTCGATGGTGTTTTTGCAATTGAGGTAACGGTCGCGAGCGTTGCAATCAGCGGCGGTGAGAAGAATTTGTGCAACGTTGAGATTAAATTTTTTGAAGGCATCACGATAAAAACTCATCAGTTGAATTTGTCCGATTGCTGCTGCCGCTTGTTTTTCTTCGATGGATAATTTTTTGTCTGAAACATTGAGAGCGGCTCGTCCAAGAGCAATCGCGCCGGAAGAAACAATCGTGATCTCAATTTTTTTTTCGATTAATTCTGCGACATTTTCGGCGAAATTTTTCAGCCATTTTTCGCGCAATTTTCCATCAGCGACGAGCAGTGAAGATCCAATTTTTACGACTAATTTTTTTTTGTTTTGTAGCATAATTAATTCTTCAACCCTCGCTCTGCACGCGCCTTCTTAACCTCTTCTCGATAAACATAATTTTCAATCAATGGCAGTGGGATTGAAGAAAATGATCCGAGGCCTTTTAACACATAAATTCCAACGGTACGATTTGATTGTTGCTGCGTGTCATCTTTGGTAATGATATCCGGAAAATCTTCGCCAACCGAGCGTATTTCAATCAAATCTTTTTCAACGCCATTTTTTATCAAATAATTTTTTACCACTTCGGCGCGATTCAACGCTAAACTTTGGTTATAAAGTTCTTTTCCAACCCGATCAGCATTACCTACAAGCAACAGGTGATAGTCGCCGCGTAAAGTTAAAAGATATTTTAAAAACGAAACTAAATCTTTGTTGGCCTTGTCATTAAATTTGACGTTATTGAGATCGAAAAGAATTTCAAAGCGCTCGAATTCCGGCTCTTTAATTTCAATTTTTGAATGTTTGTCCTTCCGCAAATCATCGATGTAATGTTCAACTTCATCCAAGAGCTTACTGAATCTAACGCGGCATTGAGCTAACTCGTCGGCACGAAAAACTGCCTTCGATTCACGACTAATCCAGCAATCGTAAAGGTATGTCAAATGCGCAAGTTGAATTGGTAAATAAAATTTCATGTGCGGCGCCATTAGTGCCATTTCAAGTCTTTTTTGCATCATCACCATTGTCTCTATCTGTCCTGGATCAGCATTCCATTTGATTGGATTTTCTGGAACAACATCTTCGCCACGACTAACAGCGAGCCCCTTCTCCGCAAAATATCTAGAATTTTTTTTATCTTTAACCGTAGCTAAATTGCGTGAGAACTGAAGATACTCTAGAGCTAGATAAGAATCATACCCTCCACGAGTTTTAAAATTATCTTCTTTTTCAGAAAGAAGTTGGAGAGATGTTGGAGAGCAGGATGTGAAGAAAAGTGGGATGAATAAAAAAAAGCAGAAAATTTTTATTAAATTCATCTGAGAGAAGTTTGCTGATAGTTTTTTACGAGTTCATCGACTTAAAAAACTCTTCATTGGTCTTAGTATGCTCGATTTTTTGAAGCAAGAATTCCATCGCGTCGATTGGGTTCATCGGGTTCACGATTCTTCTCAACATCCAAATTTTCGACAAAGTTGCGCGATCAGTTAGAAGCTCTTCTTTTCTAGTGCCAGACCTTGTGATGTCGATGGCAGGATAAATTCTTTTGTCGGAGATTTTTCGATCAAGCATGATTTCAGAATTTCCAGTTCCCTTGAATTCTTCAAAAATAACTTCATCCATTTTTGATCCGGTTTCAACAAGCGCAGTTGCGATGATGGTGAGCGATCCACCTTCTTCGATATTTCTGGCCGAACCAAAAAATCTTTTTGGTCTTTGTAACGCATTTGAATCAACGCCGCCCGACAAAACTTTTCCTGATGAAGGAATGACGGTGTTGTAAGCGCGAGCTAGACGCGTAAGGTTGTCGAGTAAAATTACGACATCTTTTTTTGCTTCGACTAAGCGACGCGCTTTTTCAATCACCATCTCAGCAAGCTGAACGTGACGCGTTGCCGGCTCGTCAAAAGTTGAGCTTACGACCTCACCTTTCACGGTTCTGATCATGTCAGTTACTTCTTCTGGACGCTCATCAATCAACAAAACCAACAAAATAATTTCGGGATGATTCGACGTGATTGCATGCGCAATATTTTGCATCAAAGAAGTTTTTCCTGTGCGTGGAGGTGCAACGATCAAGGCACGCTGACCTTTTCCAAGCGGCGCAATCATATCGATGATACGCGTGCTGATGTCATTATTGAGCGGCTTATCTTCTTCAAGCTGCAATTTTTCTTGTGGGTAAAGCGGGGTTAAATCATCAAATAAAACACGATTTCTTATTTTTTCTGGCGTGCCCAGATTCACTTCAATTACACGCAGCAGAGCAAAATATCTTTCACCTTTTTTTGGTGCACGAATTTGACCTTTGATCGTATCACCGGTGCGCAAACCGAATCTTTTAATCTGACTTGGTGAAACGTAAATATCGTCTGAACCTGCAGAATAATTGGTTTCCGGAGCTCTTAGAAATCCAAATCCATCTTCCAAAACTTCCAACACACCCTCGCCAATAATCACATTTTCAAAATTTTGATCAGAAAAATTTTTAAGAATGTGGTAGATGATATCTTGCCTACCGTAATCACCGATATTGTCGAGACCGTACTCTTTGGCCACATTAATCAGATTTTCTGCAGATTTAGTTTTAAGAAATTTCAGTTCGAGAGTTTTTCCACTTCCAGTAGTAGCACTGTTGCGACGATATTGATCAAAACGTCCACCGTTACTATCCTCATCTTCATCATCACCGCTAAACTGTTGAGTAGTAGAGATTGGCTGACTACCGCGACTTATTAAATTTCCGGTATGTAAGCGAGGAGTATCAAAACGACTTTCACTTGTTAGCTGATTGCCTTGAGCCTGCGATGTGGATGAAGGATTATCTTGAGTAGTATTTTGTTGATCCTGAGCAGAATCATTATTTTGATTTTGACTAGCACCATAGCGCAGAGTAAGTGTTGTTGACGACATTTAAAAAATGGTTGGTTGGTAGGAAGAAAAACTAAAACTGAAAAGGTTTTACTGAAAAGGTTTTACTGAAAAGAGATTGTGATAAATTTGGTGAGAGCTGCTAATGAAGAAACATCAAAAAATAAGGCGGCGCTTTGTAAAAGTCGTTTTTTTGATAGTCAAGCAATCAGATGCGTAAAAAAATCTTTGATGAAATAAAATACCTCAAATCCAAGAAACACCGTGGTGATTGAGACAACAATACCGCTGATACCAATGATAATTCCGAATATTACGATAAAACCATCTTTTCCGAGCATTCCGAAAGAAATAATTAATACGCCAAGTCCGGGGATAAAGTTGGAGAGCGGCATTGGAAGCATGACGAAGGAAGAAAAAAGCAGCGTAAAAAATCCGATGATTCTTTCAGCAATAGGCGAAGTCATAAAAAGTAAACGCGGTTTTAAAATGCGTTCAACCTTGCGAATGTAGGGCGAAGAGCGTTGCACTAACATTGCTAAAACCGATCTCTTCACCGAGAGATTAGAAAATCTTTGCGGCAATTTTGGTGAAGTGTGACCAGCAATCATCTGCAAAGAAAAGATCACGAGCGGAATGGCAATGATGCTGGGAAATGGCGGTGGAAGCGGGATGATGATGCCAAAAGCAAAGATCATCATTGCCAAGCCAAAGCCGATTGCATCCATCGCATCAATTAAATCGCGAATTGGTACGCGGTCGGAAGATGATTTATTGACCACATCTTCGATTACTTGGGTTGTGATGATTTTTTGTTGATCCACGATTTTTTGTACAACGCCGTCATCTTTGATGCGTAGCATCGAGGATCTCGGGGGTTTAAGCTCGGAAAGCTAAAGCTCATGAGATCCTCGGCGCTCTGCGCCAAGGATGACGAGGATTTTAATTAAATTATTTTTCTTCAGTTTTTTCGAACTGCTCAGGTTTTTTTTCTTCCCTCAATCCCTTCTTCAAGCCCTTAATTCCTTTGCCAATATCCTGCATTACTTGTGGCAATTTTCCGGCACCGAAGAGGACGAAAACGATTACAAGGATTAACAGTAACTCACCGATTCCTAGCGACATAAAAGCTCCTAAATTAATTTTTGATTAAACTCATGAGTTCGCTCCATTCGCGGCTGGAAAGCCCTGAATTTTCTTGCTCAACTTTTTCGCCTTTCAACATTTTTTTCACCACTTCAAGCGCCGGACCGGAAAGATTTTTTCCGTCTTTTTGATTTTTCATAAAGGCTTCAAAACAATGCGGCACCCACTTCTTGACCATGTCGAGCATCACTTCGGCGTAAACACGAATTTCATATTGAGCATGCGGATCAGCGCGCAGATTGAGAAAATGTAAAAGATTGTGCAGATCGATTTTCCAATACCATTGCGTGTAGCAATTTAGCGGCAGATTCATCCGCGCCAATTCTCGCGCCAAACCTTCTTTTTTTTCGTCAGCAACATTGCCGTCAACATCTTGGTTGATCATTTCAAGGTAGTGATCGTAAGCCTTGGAGGAGTCTTGTTTTAAAATTTCAAGAACGCGTTTTTGTTCGACAGAATTTAGAATTTGCGATTCGTCACGACCTTGGTGATTAACTTTAGATTGCGCCGCCAAATGCTCGCCGCGCGGGATGTAGAACTCATCTTCAACAATCGAATAGCGCGCAGAATATTCATTGACTGATGCGGTGCGGTGGCGAATCCATTGGCGCGCCACAAAAATCGGCAGCTTGATGTGAAATTTTATTTCGCACATTTCCAGCGGCGTAGTGTGACGATGCGCGATGAGATAGTTGATTAAGCCCTTGTCTGCGTTGACTTTTCTCGTGCCCGCACCGTAAGAAACGCGCGCCGCTTGCACCACCGACGAGTCATTTCCCATGTAATCCACCACGCGCACAAAACCGTGATCCAAAACTTCAAATGGCTGATACAAAATTTTTTCGAGTTCAGGAGAAACTGGTCGCAAGGTTTGATTTGACTGCGCGCGCAATGAATTTATTTCTTCAAGCTGCTCTTTCTTGATTGTCATTTCGAGGGGGAAATTTGGAATTTGCGGGAAATTTTTAAAAAAAATAATTAACAATTAACAATTATCAATTGATCAATTTGGTAAATAAAATTTTATGTCATCAGCAGCAATAAAATCACAGCTCCGCGCCATCCCCGCTACTTGCGGAATTTATCAATTTTTCGACGCTAAAAATCAGATTCTTTACATCGGCAAAGCGAAAAATTTGCGCAAGCGCGTGACGAGTTACACCAAAGAAAAACAACTCTCGGCGCGGATTTCGCGGATGATTTTTTTGGCGCAAAAAGTTGAAGTTACTCAAACCAAAAGTGAAGTCGAAGCGCTGCTGCTCGAGCACAATCTCATCAAAAAATTCTCGCCGAAATTTAATATTTTACTGCGCGACGACAAAACTTTTCCGCAAATTTTAATCAGCACCCACAAATTTCCGCAAATTACAAAATATCGCGGAAACACATTTTCGTCATCCTTGAAATCCGCAGGATTTCGAGGATCTCAGCAAGAAAACTCTCGGGATCCTCGGACGCTAACGCGTCCAAGGATGACGGATAAAACTTTCGGCCCCTTCGCCTCTACTCACGATGTCAATCGCACCATTGACCTCATGCGTAAAAGTTTTTTGCTGCGCAATTGTTCCGACAGCGAATTTAAATCGCGGCAAAAACCCTGCTTAGAATTTCAAATTAAAAAATGCTCCGCGCCTTGTGTTGGCATGGTTTCACAAGATGATTACGAAGCATCAGTAAAAAATGCTGTCGATTTTTTAAGCGGAAAATCGGCGGAGGTGCAAAAAAAATTGGACGAAAAAATGCGGCAATTTAGCGCCGCCGAAAATTACGAAAAAGCCGCCGAAATTCGCGACCAGATAAAGTCGCTAAACGCGATTCAGACCAAGCAAAATATTAATGTTGATGAGTTGAAGGATGCGGATGTGATTACCTTGGTGAACTATCACGCCCCCGTCATTCCGGAGTTAGATTTTGTTGATGAGCAAAGCGAAGCTACAAAATCTTCATCCGGTATCCAGCTGGATACCGGATCTACATTTTCTAAGTCGGACAAGCCGACTAAGAAAATGTTTGTCCGGCATGACGAGAAAAAAATACTCTGCGCTTACATTTCATTTTTTCGTGGCGGACAAAATTTTGGAGCGCGGCCTTATTTTTTTGAGGTCGAGGAAAATAAAAATTTGGGCGAATTTTTAGCGGAATTTTTGGGGCAATTTTATTTGGCGCAAACGCCTCCGAGTTTAATTTTACTGAATCAGGAAATTGGCGAAAAAAAATTAATCGCCGAATTTTTGCAAAAAATTTCCGGCAAAAAAACTAAAATTCTGATTCCGAAAAAAGGCGCAAAACTGGCTCTGATTAAGGATCAGGGAAAAATCGCACTACAGAATCTTGAGCAAAAAATTTTGCAAAATTTGAACAATAAAGAATTGCTGCTCGAGGTGAAAAAAATTTTTGAGCTCCCAAAAATTCCACAGCGAATTGAGGTTTACGACAATAGTCACACGAGTGGCACGAATGCCGTTGGGGTGTTGATTACTGCGGGCGTAGATGGGTTTATTAAAAGCGGTTACAGGAAGTTTAATCTTGGAAACCAACCCCCCATCCCCCTTAACAAGGGAGAGGTCACGCATTCGTTCGCCACAGGCTCACTACGCGATGACTTCGTGATTAACGAAAAACTGAATTTGCGGCAGGACGACACCGCAATGCTGCGCGAAGTTTTGACGAGGCGATTTTCAAAATTAGCAAAAAAAGATTGGCCGGATTTTATCATCATTGATGGCGGCAAAGGTCAGCTGCGCGCTGCACAAAAAGTTTTCGACGAATTAGAAATTGACATCCCTTTCACCTGCATGTCCAAAGGCGAAAACCGCAATGCTGGCGAGGAAAATTTTCATCAAGTTGGGAAGGATTTTTTAAAAACCCGCCCAAAATCTCGCTGCGATGGTTCGAGCGTTAAAAAATCAGCCTTAACGGCTGATTTTAGCGAGAACGAAATGGCGGATTCGCGAGCACCGCATCGCAGCGTATTAGACATACGTGAGAAGCGGAGCGGAGCGAATCCGCCATTTACGGCCATCGCAGGTAGAGATTTTGGGCGGGTTTTTACACTGCCAAAACATTCGCCGGCGATGCATTATCTCCAACGCCTGCGCGATGAGGCTCATCGTTTTGCGATTATGACGCACAGAAAAAAACGGGATAGAGTTATCTAGGATTTGTATCACCCGGACTATCCTGTCCCTCAGTCTTTGGTTCTGGTTGTGTCTTACCTTTTGCAGCAGAATCTGTGCCATCAGGTGCTGATTGAGCTCCGGAGTCTTGACCTCCGGCATCTTTTACTGCAGCACTATCCTGACCTCTAGCAGTTGTTGTTGCCACACTATCTTGACCACCAGATTTACCAATCTCAGCAACACTTTTACCTTTATTGCCAACCGCATTAACTGCACTTCTTGCTTTTTCTCCTGCAGCTCTAGCAACAGTTCCGCCGTGTTTTTTAACCGTATTCATACCACGCTGTTGAATTGATCGCATCGTATCGAAAGATTTTTTGGCCATACCAACAGCTGACACATTCCAGTCAGAAGCAAGTGCGGTTCCTCCAACCAATTTGGCAGCAAATCCAGAAATCTGGTCCATAAATTTCGCAAAAATAAACATCAAGAATGCCGCTTTTATTATACTCTCCAACTTCACGCTGTTCATTGATGCAAGCATTGGCAGACCAACTCCAAGCACTTCTAAGCCTGGAAATGTTTTAATATCAGCAATGCGGAAAATGCAGTAAATGCTGTTATCTACAGCGGTGCCGCTGCAATTAATTTGTTTTGGCGCTATCCTGCCGTAAACATCGACCACATCTCTTCCTCCTATTTTAACGGTGGTCGGAGTAAATGTAGCTTCTCCAATAACGATGGAATCAAACAGTGTGAGTAACACTCCGAGATAGGCAAAAAGAATCATCGGCTGCAACGTATATCCGAGCAATTCTTTCCACCATTTCTCAAAAATACCCTTGGTTCTAGCAAACATTCCGAGCGTGATGGTGATTGGCGAAACATACATCAAAATCACCACTGCCGTCGTGGAAATGAGAAAAATATGCAGAGCGCGAATCGTTACAGAAATGAGGAAGAAAGCAAAAAAGAAGGAGGCTATTACAAAAACAATTCCCAACCCGCCCGTTAAAAATCCACCCAAAATCATGAAAATTAAATTTGGCACTGATACTTCCGGGCCAAATCCAAGTGCGCGCGCTATTTTGCAGTCAAGCGTGTCCCATGTTCTGAGATATTCTTTGGTTGGAGGATAAGATGGCCAACGACTTTCTGTGGTTTGATATTTTGTGTCTTCATCTTGATCAGCATAATTAAATCTTGGGAATTGACAGCCATCGAGCTTACTTAAATCCTTATCTTCATCAATCTTGAATGTCATGTCAGAGAGATAGGAAGAAGCTCCTAAAACGCCTTGCATAAAACCAAATTGCCAACCATCTCCAACCGCGAAATACATCACCAAACCAATTTTTAAAATGAATGGTAGCAGCTGTTTTCTAGTGATAAATTCGCCTGGCACTGCAAATAAAATTGCAATTCCAAAACCAATTATCGAGAAAACCAAACACATTTTGAGAAGCTCTTGTAGATTATCCTGAATCTTGAGGAAGAAAGATTTTCCCGGCAAATCTCCGCCTTTTTTGTAAATATAACCACTGACACACACCCCATCTTGCGTTGGCAACTCATCAGGATTGAAACACTTAGTATCTCCAGCTTTATGCAAGAAAATATTTTCCATGGTTTCCTTGAAGCATTGTGCCATCGGGGCTGAGAAACCTTTGGTATTTATTGGAATTAATTGCGACGTGTAGCCATAAACATTTTGCGAATCACCTTTCATGTCACGACATGCAGAAGAAATAAAACCACCTTCAAAACTAGTGGTACGGATATACGGCAAAATCGGAATTTTTGAACAGTGATTCATGAACTGACAAAAATTCTGCACTTGTGTTAGATCTTTTAGATCAGTTTTCTTTTCTTCGGTTCCGCCCCCTAACAGGTGATTATATGGACAGACCGAATAAGTTTTTGCACAGATGTAGTTCGATTGTTTCGTGCTGCCATAAGTTTCAAAAACGATATTAGCCACAGAACATCTAGACCCGAGTTCACAAAATTCATAATCATATGGTGACAATACATCGCCAAGTCCGGTTTTATTCTCGATACAAATGGCATTTTGACTTCTTCTTTTGCAGCAATCATATGCCTGCTGAACAGATTGATCTTTGCGATCAGTGGTGACAAATCTGTGACAAGCATAAACTGAGGCGGTCGCAGGTCCAGTCATGTAATAGCGCTGGAACTCAGAATCATAGCCAAGCTGCGCTATTCTTTTGTCGTGATCCCAGCTAGATGGATTTCCGCAGGCATTGTCGCCATTATCATTGAACTCCATTCCTCCATAGATTAACTCGCGATAATATTTATTGCTGAGAGATGTGCTGGAAGCAGGAACTCCATCTAAGCTTGGCAAGCCGCAAGAATTAGAATTATTTAAAAATAAATTTTCTAAACAAACGTGATATGGGCCCTTAACTTTTGTCCATCTCTCTTTTCCGTCTTCAGTTGTTTTACTCCATTTTTGCCATGGACTGCCGCAAATCCTGCCATTTTGAAAACTGATGCGAGCCTGATCCCAAATGATTGACAGGGCAGCAACAGCAACACCGGTTCCAGCAATTGCTGCCGCCATTCCACCACAACATGCGGCGGCGAGAGTGCAGGTGGCAAATGGTGGCGCAAAGCATTTACCGAGAAATACTGTGCATTTTGTTGCTTCTTGAGCCCTTCTTTTGAGCATAGCAGGAGAAAGAGGAACTCCAGAAGCAGCAGAAAGTGCAGCCTCTGCAGCTAGAGAAGACTGCAAACATGCATTAGATGAAACCACTTCCAGAGCTAATAAAGTAGCACCAGAAACCGCAGAATAGGTGATACAAACTGGATTACTGAGCTCCCAATTTATGTCGTCATTTTTCCCAAATGGGTCAAATCCAATTGTTCCTGAGCTACATTTGCATTTGTCGTAATCTGATGAACAACCATCAGTGTCATAAGTGTTAGCAGCAGCAATTTCTTGTCCATCATCATTCTTTATCATCCTTACGCCTTTGTAAATCGCATGAGCATCGTAAGAAGAAAAAATAACAGCAATGGTGAGAAGACATAAAACCAACGAGCACAAGAGTTTTGTAGCCAAGCTATTTCGTTGCATCAAAAATTTTTATTAGCTGATTAATTTCATGATTCGCAGTTTTTAAGGAGGCGCGATTGACGATAAGATGAGAGCTAACATCCATAACTTTTTGCACTTCGGCCATGTCATTTTCGGCGAGAGTTTTTCCGCTGCTAACCAAATCCAAAATGAAATCGCAAAGATTTAACTTCGGCGCAATCTCGATCGCGCCGTTGAGTTTGATGGCTTCAGCCTGAATTCCAAGATTTGAAAAATATTTGCTGGCGATGGCGGGATATTTTGTGGCAATGCGGAGGTGGGAGAATAGTCGTAAGTCGCTTTGAGGCTGAGATAACTTCTGACCGTCGACTGACGATTTTTTTGTTGCGATCGACAGGCGGCATTTGCCGATTTTTAAATCAAGAATTGGAAAAATTTCTGCGGAGGAAAATTCTTCTAAAACATCTGAGCCGCAAATGCCTAAATCTGCCGCGCCGAATTTTACGAAAGTTGCGACGTCGAATGATCGCACTTTTACGATTTCTAAATTTTGACGATTGGTTTTAAAAATTAATTTCCGCGAAGATTCATTAAAAAAATCTTTTTCTGGAATTAGGCTAATCCTTGCGAATAAAGGGTATAGCTCATCAAGAATTCTTCCCTTTGGAACTGCGAGTAAAAGTTTTTTACTCGCAGATTTTTTATTTTTTGGAGCGAGTTGAAAATTACTCGGCCTTTGGCCTGCGTCATTTTTACTCGCAGATTTTTTATTTTTTGGAGCGAGTTGAAAATTACTCGGCCTTTGGCCTGCGTCATTTTTACTCGCAGATTTTTTATTTTTTAGAGCGAGTTGAAAATTACTCGGCCTTTGGCCTGCGTCATTTTTCATGTTAAAAATGTTAAAAATTTTTGTAATATCTTGCCAGTAACCCAAGCGCGTTCTGCGTGTCGATGCTGGTTTTGTAATTCGTGCGCTGATTTTTGTAACCGATTTGAACTAGAAATTTATCGAAAAAATTATTTTTGTTGAACTCGTAGCCAAAAGAAATTTCCGATAAATTTTGATCAAAACCAAATTGGTCTGCATGCATGTTTTTACGCTCTGCATAAGCCAAAGTCGTATTCCAATTTTTATGAATTTTTCCCACCGCACTGGCAGTAAAATAATTTTCCGTCACGTCCGAATTTCCATTTAGGTTTCTTGTGTTTTGATATTCAAGCAAGGTGTCCAAAGTAAAATTTTCTACGATCGGATATTGGTAATTCATCCCCGCAACAAAACCTTTTTGATCATCAATTTTTGTGGGCGGAACTGAGCTTGCGCGCTCATTCACGGCCAAGTTCGAATAAGCAAAATGGTATGATAATTTTTCCTTGTCGCTGAATTTTTCACCAAAATCAAAATTGACGTCGAGCGAGGCTACGTAAGATTGCAACGATCTTGTATCTCCCGGCTTTGCATCAAATTTGTGGTCAGAATCACGCCCTGTAATCACGGCATTATCGATATTTTTTCGATCATTAGTGAAGGCGCCTAAACCAAATTCATATTGCCCAGTTTTTTTGATATCACCCAAACGATAGATCGTGTCGATCCCTAATTTTTCTCTGAGGCGATAATTTTCAGCCACGCTCCAAGCCCAAATGCCGCGATTCCACTTCCATGCCGTTCCGTAATCGGGGTTAAATTTTCCGGCAACTAAAGCGAAATTTTTACTGTCATAATCGAGAGTTAGTTCTTCGGCGTGAATGCCCTCATTTTCAAAAGAGCGATCTCCTCCGCCACTTGGAAGGTTAGAACGCCTGGCTGTTTCAGAGGCTTGGCGAGATTGATCCAATTCCAAAAAGCTGTTTAACGAAATATTTTTTGTAAAATTTAACGTGGAATAAAGGCGCACCCTAACCTTTGCATCGCTATATTCATCCTTTCTGTCCGTGGCTTGGTAAGTATCATCAAAAGTGACATCCGTAGCAAGTTTATTGGAAAGATTTGGCTTGAAGATCATGCGTTTTTCTTCCAAAAATTTGTCAGTGTCTTCTTCGACCAAGCTTCTTAGAATGCTTGGCGCAAAGCTATCTTCAGCAAAAGATTCACAAGAAAAAAATCCAAAAATTAAAAATGGCAAAAGCTTTTTCATCGATTATTTCGTTGGAAAATATGGGAATTTTTTTGAAGGAAATTTTTACAAATTTATGTCAATTGCAATCCTAATCGCAACAAGTTTTTCCCTCGGCTTTTTCATCGAAAGCATCCTTGGTTTTGGTGGCGGATTAATCGCTTACGCCATCCTCGGATTTTTTATGGATTTGAAAGAGATGATCCTCGCTGGACTTTACATCGGCACCTGTTCCAGCGCTTACATTCTTTTCACCGATCACAAATCTTTCGACAAAAAAATCTTCAAATCTTTGATCCCACTTTGCACTGCAGGAACAATTTTAGGCACCTTCATTTTCAGTGAATTTTCTGCAGAAATTTTAAGTTTAATTTTTGGAATTTTGCTCATTCTTCTTGCGATCAAAACAATGTTTTTTGACAAATTTGTTTTTCCAAAAATTTTCAAAAATAAATTAATTTTTATTGGCGGAATTTCTTGCGGATCTTTTGGAATTGGCGGACCGTTTTGGGTTGGCGCCTTGCAAAAAGATTTTAAAAGTAAATCTGGTCTGCGCTCAACATTGGCAGTGGCTTTCGTCTTTTTTAACCTCATTCGCATCATTCAACTTTCACTGCAAGGCCAAATAAAATTAGATTTTTTTTACGACATTTTCTGGACGATAATTCCAGTCTTCATCGCCATAAAACTCGGCCATAAGGTTCATTTAAAAATCAGCGAAGAAATTTTTAAAAAGGGAATCGCAATCATCACAATTTTGGCGGGAATTAAATTTTTGACGAAGGTTTTTTGAATATTCCGCACGTGCTACCAGATACGTCATCCTTGGCGCACAGCGCCGAGGATCTCGGGCGTTTAGCTTCAGAATTAAAACTCCTGAGATCCTCGAATCCTTCGGATTCAAGGATGACGGAGGCGTAGAAAAATCCTCTTGAAATCACAAAAACCCCAACCATAAAACACCAACCCAACCCAAAAAATTTTCATGCAAAATCTCTGTAAAAAATTCATTCTAACTTTAATCGGCATCAGCTTTTTGCTTAGCTCCCAAGCAGCTTTCGCCTCTGACTTGCGCGAAGATTTTACTAAAATTTTAATCTCCGACAACCAGCCATCCGAAGAAAAAACCGATCTCGAATTCGAAGACTTAACCTTCGATCACTCACTAAAAAACTCCTCAATTTTTCCACCTCTCACAAAAATAATCAGCCTCTCCAACTCCCCTTCTTTGCCGCAATTCTCCGCAACCGTTCCCACCTCCCCTCCCAACACTTAATAGAGCCTATCTTCAAGCCCACTGTGCCTCGCTTTTCCACAAATTTTGGCTCGTTTTTTTGCAAAATTTTTTGCTGTATTCTCGATACAGCGGCAAAATTTTGCAAAAAAGTCGCTCAAAATTTCTGAAAAATCGAGGCACAGTGGGCTTGAAGATAGGCTCTAATTTTCCTCACCACGTTTTTTGGAAATTAATTTAAGCTAAATATGCAAAAAAAATTTAAAAATATTCGCGCCGATTTACCGGCTAGTATCGTGGTCTTCTTCGTTGCTTTACCGCTTTGTCTTGGCATGGCTCTTGCTTCCGGCGCACCACTTTTTTCGGGAATAATTGCCGGAATAATTGGCGGAATTGTTGTCGGCGCCGCCAGTGGTTCACACCTCGGGGTTAGTGGTCCAGCAGCTGGTCTTGCTGTCATTGTTTTCACCTACATCCAACTGCTCGGAAATTCTTGGGAAAGTTTTTTGGTGGCGATTATTTTGGCCGGAATATTGCAAATAATTTTGGGATTTCTGCGACTCGGAAACATCGCCTACTACTTCCCTTCCGCCGTCATTAAAGGCATGCTCGCCGGCATCGGATTGCTGATCATCATTAAACAAATTCCGCACGCTTTGGGCTACGACAAAAATTTTTCTGCCGATTTCGAATCAGAAGAATTACAGCAAGAAACGGTTTTACAAAAACTCTCTGAATGCCTGAATTACTTCACTTTAGAGGCGATCACCATCTCAATAATTTCGCTGCTGATTTTGATCTTGTGGGAAAGTTCTGTGATCAAAAAACACAAAATTTCCAAACTGATTCAGGCGCCTTTTTTGGTGGTGATTGTCGGAATAATTTTCAGCAATTTTTTTCAGCTCGGAGAAAATCAAATCGTCACAATTCCTACAGCAACAAGTTTTGGTGAGTTTATAAAACTCTTCACATTCCCCGATTTTACCCAGTTAAGAAATCCGCAAATTTACGAAATGGCGCTAGTGATTGCAGTTGTCGCAAGTTTGGAAACCCTTCTCTGCGTTGAGGCAACAGACAAGCTAGATCCACAAAAAAGAATCACCCCAACCAATCGCGAACTCAAAGCACAAGGTTTGGGAAATATTATTTCCGGATTAATCGGCGGCTTGCCAATCACGCAGGTCGTGGTGCGAAGCAGCGCCAATATTTCCTTCGGCGGTAAAACAAAAGATTCAGCAATTTTGCACGGATTTTTTCTGCTAATTTCAGTAATCACGATTCCGAATTTGCTCAACATGATTCCGCTGGCGAGCCTTGCCTGCATTCTGATTGCGGTTGGTTACAAACTCGCCAAACCGCAAATTTTTAGGCAGGTTTACAAACTTGGACTCATGCAATTTTTGCCTTTCGTAATCACGATTCTTGCAATGATTGCGACCGATCTGCTCAAGGGCGTGATGCTTGGAATGGCAACTGCCATCTGCTTCATTCTCTACGGAAATTTGCGCAATTCTTACCAAAAAATTTCTGACGAAGAAGGTAAAAATGATCGCCACATTATTCGCTTGGCGCAGGAAGTTTCCTTCCTCAATAAAGGCAGCATTTTGCAAATGTTGAATTCGATTCCGCCCAATTCCAGCGCAGTAATCGACGGCACGAAATCAAAATTTATCGATCACGATGTAATCGAAATTATCGAAGATTTTCGCGCTAATGCGAAATCAAAAAATATCGCGCTCGAAATTATCGGCGTTAACAAAAAAACTTGGTAAAATTATGATCACTTTAACTAAAGAAATTCGCGATTCACTTACTCCGGCAAGAGCTGTGAGGCTTTTAAAAGACGGGAATAAACGCTTCGTCAACAACCTAAACATCAATCGAAATCTATTGCGGCAGGTCAATGAAACTTCAACCGAGCAGCATCCGTTCGCTTTCATTCTTAGCTGCATCGACTCGCGCACTTCGGCTGAATTAATTTTTGATCAAGGCTTGGGCGACGTTCTTTCCTGCCGCATCGCCGGAAATATTTTGAATGACGACATCATCGGCAGCATGGAATTTGCCGTCAAAATCGCCGGCGTAAAATTGGTGATGGTGCTCGGCCACAGCGAATGCGGCGCGATCAAAGGCGCTTGTGATCATTTGCAAATGGGCAATCTGACGGGGTTGCTCAAAAAAATAAAACCGGCAGTGCAAGCGGAAATAAAAACGAAGGAAAATCGTAATTCTGAAAATTTTTCTTTCGTACAAAATGTTGCTTCGATCAACGTTCGTAAAGTGATGAAGCAAATTCCGCGCCGCAGCAAAATTATCGAAACGATGTTGCGCAAAAGAGAAATCGCGCTCATCGGCGGCATGTATGACGTGGCGGCGGGAGAGGTGGTTTTTTACTAGACAAACCATTTCCCGCCAATAATTTTCGCCACTCTTTTTCTCCCCCCTCCCCCAAACTAAAAACTAAAAAATCATGAAAGTTTTCTACGACCGCGACGCTGATTTGAGCCTCATTCAATCCAAAAAAGTTGCTGTAATTGGTTACGGTTCACAAGCTCATGCTCACGCGCAAAACCTACGGGATAGCGGCGTCGCCGAAGTTAAAATTGCACTGCGCGAAAATTCTTCCTCCGCTGAAAAAGCAAGAAATGCCGGCTTCGAAGTTTTGTCAAACGCTGCCGCAGCAAAATGGGCAGATGTCGTAATGGTGCTAGTTCCCGATGAACTTCAGGCCGAACTTTACACTCAAGATTTGAAGAAAAATTTGAAGAAAGGCGCTTGTCTCGTCTTTGCTCACGGCCTCAATATTCACTTCAAACTAATTAAACCGCGCAAAGATTTAGACGTTTTCATGGTGGCGCCGAAGGGCCCAGGACACACGGTTCGTGGCGAATATGTTAAAGGCGGCGGAGTTCCTTGCCTCGTCGCAGTTGCTCAAGATGTTTCTGGAAATGCTTTGAAAATCGCGCTTTCCTACGCTTCGGCAATTGGTGGCGGACGCTCAGGAGTCATCGAAACCAACTTCAAAGAAGAATGTGAAACTGATCTTTTTGGCGAACAAGCAGTTCTTTGTGGTGGTGTTACAGCCTTGATTCAAGCCGGTTTTGAGACTTTAACCGAAGCTGGCTACGCACCGGAAATGGCTTATTTCGAATGTCTCCACGAAATGAAATTGATCGTCGACCTCCTCTACGAAGGCGGCATTGCCAACATGCGCTACTCCATTTCCAACACTGCAGAATATGGCGACCTCACCCGCGGCCCTAGAATCATCACCGACCGCACCAAAAAAGAGATGCAAAAAATCTTGAAAGAAATCCAAAAAGGAAAATTCGTCCGCGAATTCATGAATGAAAATAAAACCGGCAAGAAAAATTTTGACGCCTTGCGCGCCAAAGGCCGAACCCACCCAATCGAAGCTACTGGTGAAAAACTTCGCGCCATGATGCCATGGATTGCGAAGAATAAGTTGGTGGATCAGAAATCGAATTAAGAGTTCGCAATCAGGCGGTAGGCGGTAGGCGGTAGTCAGACTAGACTTTCGCCTGATGCCTCTGACCACCTCAAATTTAATTTTATGCTCTCCATCATCATCCTCGCCGCCGGTAAAGGCACTCGCATGAAATCTGATTTGCCGAAAGTGCTGCACAAGGTTGCTGGGCGCGAAATGTTGAATATGGTGATTGATGAAGCTGAGCATTTAAATCCGAAAAATATCACGATTGTGGTTTCGGAAGAAATGAAAAATTTCGAAGAAAAAATTCTGCAAGAGCATCCAAAATCAGAAATTTCTTTCGCATTACAAAAACAGCGCAAAGGCACGGCGCACGCGGTTCAAACTGGAATCGAAAATCTGGAAAAAATCGGTGAAAAAGTTTTGATTCTTTACGGTGACACGCCACTTATTTCTCACGCAACTCTCAAAAAAATGGTTGAAAAACTTGACGATTTTTCTTTGTGCGTTCTTGGTTTTGAAGATGAAAAAGAAAATGCTTATGGCCGTTTGGTCGTTGATACCAAAGGCCACATCGAAAAAATTGTTGAGTTCAAAGATGCGGATGACGAGGAGAAAAAAATCGCTTTGTGCAATTCGGGCGTGATGGCGATTGACGGCAAAAAAATAAAAAATCTTTTGGCGCAAATAAAAAATGAAAATGCGGCGGGCGAATTTTACCTTACCGACATCGTTGCCGTTGCCGGCGAAATGGGGCTCAAACGCACTTTCATCAAAACTGAAATCACCGAAGTTTTGGGCGTGAATTCCAAAGTTGAGCTCGCCGAAATCGAAGCGATTAAACAAAATCAATTGCGCAAAAAAATGATGGATGGTGGCGCGACTTTGCTTGATCCGAATTCAATTTATTTTTCTTTCGACACTAAAATTTCGTCTGACGTCGTGATTCATCCGAATGTTTTTTTCGGACCAAAAGTTGCTGTTGAAAAAAATGTCGAAATAAAATCTTTCTGCCACATCGAAGGCGCACAAATCGCATCTGGCGTAGTTGTGGGGCCATTCGCTCGCATTCGTCCTGAAACTAAAATCGCAGAAAATGTTCGCGTTGGAAATTTTGTTGAGATCAAAAAATCGCACCTCAAACGCGGCGCAAAAGTGAATCATTTAAGCTATATCGGCGACACTGAAATCGGCGAAGAATCCAACATCGGCGCCGGCACAATCACTTGCAATTACGACGGCTACAGCAAATTCAAAACCAAAATTGGCGCTGGAGTTTTCGTCGGATCCAACTGCGCCTTGGTCGCGCCGGTTGAGATCGGCAGTGGCGCAGTGATTGGAGCTGGAAGCGTGATTACGAAAAATGTGGCGGAGGATGAGCTGGCAGTCGCGCGGGCGAAACAAATTGGAATTGCTGAAGGTGGGAAAAAATTCCGTGAAGCGAAAAATAAAAATACAAAATGACGGCCACCAAAAACAAAAAACAAAAAACCACCGTAATCCTTGAATCCGCAGGATTCGAGGATCTCGTGAATTTTATCTCCGAAGGTAAATTCACGAGATCCTCAGCTCTGCGAGCCAAGGATGACGGTTGTTTCTTGTTTTTTGTTTTTTTCTTGTCGATTTTTTTTCTCTTTCCCTTCACCGCCTTCGCCGCCCAAAAAATCCAAGAAGTAAATTATTTCGCCTCACTTCGCGCTGAGGAAACCAACGTGCGCTCTGGTCCAGGACAAAACTACCCGATCAAATTCACCTTCAAACTTCGCGGCATCCCAGTCCGCGTAATCAGCGAATATGACAATTGGAATGAGATCGAAGATTTCAACGGCCAGTCCGGCTGGGTAACACAAAGCCTACTCACCAAAAAGCGCATGCTGATGGTTCGCACCACAAAAAGCTTCGTCAATATGCACAGTAAAAATAATGAAAAATCGCGAATAATTTTCCGCCTCGAGAATAACGTGATCGGCGATTATTTGAAATGCGTTGAAGGCTGGTGCGGAATGAAGGTAAATGGTAAAAAAGGCTGGGTGAAAGATGTCGATTTGTTTGGTGGCAATGAGATTGAAAAAAGTTAGCTGTTATTTTCTTCCTGTGTCTTTGTTATCACTTTCCGCTATTGAAGACAACCCTCCTAGCACAGCTCCAACTCTTGTTATAGCAGGTTTTGCTGGAGCTACTCCTACCACCTCACCCTCTGCTGCAGCCTTCATAATTTTCTGAATTTTTGCTATCTCATGCGGATCACGCATCTGCCTGATAAACTCATCCATCATCCAAATCTGCCTCTCAATCTGCTCTCGACTCATAAATCACTTCTCCTCTTTACGCGGATCCAAATAAATCAAGATCGGGGCTGAAATGTAAATTGAGGAATAAGTTCCAATCACGATGCCAAAAAATGTGGCAACACTGAAACTTTTTAAAACTTCGCCGCCGAAAATCATCAGAGCGAGGATTGAAAATAGCGTGACGCCAGAGGTAAGGACGGTTCGGCTCAGAGTTGAGTTGGTGCTAGAATTGATCAAATCTGCCAAGTCCATCTTTTTGTAACGCCGCAAATTTTCGCGGATACGGTCATAAATCACCACAGAGTCATTGATCGAATAACCAATCACCGTCAGGATCGCAGCGATTGAGGTGAGGTTAAATTCTAAACCGCTGAGAGAATAAAATCCGAGTGTCAGCACTGCGTCGTGAATCAGCGCGAAAATTCCGCCGAGGCCGAATTGCCAATCGAAGCGAATCCAAATGTAAATCATCAGAAAAACGAAAGAGAGAAGAAGTGCCATAAAGCCTTTCCAGATCAACTCTGAACCAACTTGCGGTCCGACGTAATCAACTTTGCGATATTCGACATTGCCAAAATTTTTGTTTAAAATTTCTTGGATTTTTTTGACGATAACTGATTGCTCTTCATCAGTTTTAGCGACGCGAATTAGTAGATCTTTTTGATCAACATTTTGAATTTGAACATCTTTTACTTCGGCAGTGATGAGTTCACGAACCCTTGCTACATCGAGATTCTTATCGATTCGTGCTTCAATTAAAATTCCGCCAGCAAAATCAATTCCAAAATTTAATCCTTTGAAGAAGACGAGAATTAGCGAAGCAACAATACAAAAAACTGACATAAAAAGTGCGAGCTTATGCACTCGCATGAAATCGATTTTAGTGTGGCTGAGTCCGGAGCGGAGGGAGGAAAGGATGGGCATTTTAGGCGTAAGGCGATAGGCGTAAGGCGATAGGCGCGACTTACAGCCTAACTAAATTACTTTTTAATTTTTTTAATCGCGGAAGAAATTCTGCTTAATTTTCTTGCCGCAGTATTGAGCTTGAAAACTTTTTTACTCACACCACGCATCAATTCTGGCTCCAATGCTTTAAAAGCTTCACCAGCTTTTTTTTCATCATTGGCTTTGATGGCATCATCAACTTTTCTGATAAAACTTCTGATTCTGCTTTTTCTTGCAGCGTTAATTACATTTTTTGCCGCACTGGCGCGAAGCGCTTTCTTTGCTGATGCTGTGTTAGCCATGTTATTTGAAATTTAATTGGGGAGAATTTTTTAAGAGGCGGCGGAAAATAAAAACGAAGTCAGATTTAGCAAGAAATTTTCTTGATGCCGCCCATGTAATCCGCAAGCACTTGCGGCACGTTAATCGAACCGTCTTCATTCTGATAATTTTCAAGAATCGCAACCAAGGTTCGCCCCACAGCCAGCGCTGATCCGTTCAAGGTGTGAGCAAAATAAGTTTTGCCGTCGGATTTATTTTTATACTTGATGGAGCCGCGCCGCGCTTGAAAATCACCACAATTTGAGCAGCTCGAAATCTCACGATATTTTTCTTGGCTCGGCAACCAAACTTCTAAATCATAAGTTTTTTGCGCGCAGAATCCCATATCGCCAGAGCAAAGTAAAAGCTTGCGGAAAGGCAATTCGAGACGGCGCAAAATTTCGCAAGCAATGTTGGTCATGCGCTCATGCTCAGCCTTCGAACTTTCGGCCGTAGTGATTGAAACCAGTTCCACTTTTTTAAATTGATGCTGACGGATCATTCCACGCGTGTCTTTTCCGGCCGAACCAGCTTCGCGGCGAAAGCATGGAGTGTAGGCCGTAAAGCGCAAAGGCAAGTCACTTTCAGCAAAAGTTTTTTTAGCAGCGAAATTCACCAAAGAAACTTCGGCAGTGGGAATGAGCCAGTAATCGTCTGAAGTGCGGAAGGCCTCTTCAGCAAATTTCGGCAGCTGTCCGGAAAATTTCATCGCGTCCGATTTCACCAAATTTGGCGGCGAAATTTCGGAGTAACCATTTTCGAGCGCGACATCGAGCATAAAATTCGAAAGCGCTCGTTCCATCTGCGCCAAGCCTTTGGACAGGGTTGAAAATCTCGCGCCTGACATCAAAGCCGATTGATCAAAATCGAGCATTCCCAATTTTTCACCGAGCTCGTCATGAGCTTTTGGAGTGAAAGAAAATTTTTTTGGCGTTCCAAATTTTTCAACTTCAACATTTTCCTCTTCGCTTTTTCCGACAGGGACAGAATCGTGCGGAATGTTGGGAATTGTGGCTAGAAGCTCGTTTAGTTTTTCATCAAGCGAGAAATCATTTTCAGCTTTTACTAATTCAGAATTAATTTTTTTTGACTCTTCAAGAAGCGAATTTACGTCACCACCGGATTTTTTAATTACCGCAATTTCCTGCGCGAATTTATTTCTCTTCGCTTGCAATTCCTGAATGAAAAAAGTTTTTTTTCTTTTTTCTTCATCAAGTTGAAGAATCTCCGAAGCCTTGAAATTCACCGCCCGCGCCTGCATCGCCGCATCAAATTTTTCTGGATTCTCGCGGATGAATTTTATGTCTAGCATGTTGATTTTGCTGATTGATTTGGGAAGGAACAGGTTCTAAAAAATTTTCTTCATTCTCACTTCTCAAGTAAAAAATTTCAACGATGAAACTCGACGCCGTTAAACTTTCGCAAAAATTAATTCGTATTCCATCCTACAGCGGCGTGAATTTGGAGATTATTGAATTTCTTACCGCGCAGTTAAAAAATCTCGGATTCGCTTGCGACATTTTAAATTACGACGGCGACGGATCTTACGAAGTCAATAATCTTCACGCCGTTTTTAATCCAAATAATTCCGAAAAAATTTTATATTTTGCTGGCCATACTGACGTCGTAAATGAGGGAGATAAAACCTCATGGAAGCATGATCCATTTGCTGCGGTGATCGAAGATGGAAAACTTTTTGGCCGCGGTGCGGTCGACATGAAATGTGCGATTGCTTGCTTCGTTTCCGCTGTCTCCGAATTTTTATCCACAGAAAAAAATCCCAAAAAAACTCCCCAAAGGGACTTGGCTTTTGGCATCGGATTTTTAATCACTAACGATGAAGAAGCTGATGGAATCAACGGCACTAAAAAAGTTTTGGAATGGATGAAAAATTCCGGCAGAAAAATTTCACACTGTTTGGTGGGAGAGCCGACAAATCCCACCAAATTCGGCGAAATGATTAAAGTGGGACGCCGTGGCTCCATTGGTTTCACCGTGAAAATCACCGGCAAGCAAGGTCATGTCGCTTATCCTGACATCGCATTAAATCCGATCACAATTTTGATAAATCTTTTGAAGATTTTGAAGGATCACAAATTCGACGAAGGCACAAAATTTTTTGACGCGACTAATCTCGAAATCACTTCAATCTCTTCGCAAAATTTGGGAGCGAATGTAATTCCAAACACTGCTGAAGCCACGTTTAACGTGCGTTTTAACGATTTGCATTCCGCACAATCAGTGATTGACTTGGTTGATTACGCTTGCAAAAAAACCGTGGGATTTGGTGCTACTTACGCTCTCACGCACCGCACCAGCGGCGAAGCATTTTTAAGCGATCCAAAATTTTTAGCTGAAATCGTCAGCAAATCCGTCGAAAAAATTTGTGGCATAAAACCAGTTTTAAGCACCAGCGGTGGAACGTCTGACGCTAGGTTTATCAAGAATTACGCCGAGGTTGTCGAAATCGGCCTCGTCAATCAAACTGCCCACAAAATCGACGAATTTGCGGAAGTAAAAGAAATCGAGCAGTTGCAAAAAACTTACTTCGAGATTTTGAGGAATTTTTAATGAGATCCTCGACGCTTTCGCGTCAAGGATGACGAGGGTTATTTTTCAATATTTTTCCAGAGCCAATAAAGACGCGGTTTTAGACAAGGTAATTTTGAACGCCGCGTTCAAAATTCAAAAAAACATCCCCAAATTTATGATCAAACTTCACGAAATTTTTCTGACATTTTTTTTCTGCGGCAAAGCAAAAAAAGCACCGGGAACTATTGGCTCTTTTGCAGCAGTAATTTTTTGGTTTTTGATTGCCGGATATTTTTTTAATTCAGAAGTTTCGTTCACAGCACAAAATATTTTTTGGGCAATTTTTTTGCTTTTGGCTTTTATTTACGGCTGTTACGCCTCGCCGATTTACGCCAAAAAATTTGGCCAGATTGATCACGGCTCAATCGTCCTCGACGAAGTTGTTGGTCAAATTTTTGCGCTGCAATTCACTTTTATTTTTTTGGCCGATTATTTTGCGCAGCCAAAATTAATTGCAGCGCATCTCCTCTTCTGTTTCATTTTTTTTCGCTTCTTCGACATTAAAAAACCTTCTTTTATCGGATACGCTGACCGCAATTTTAAGAATGGATTTGGGGTGATGTTTGATGATTTGATTTGTGGAATTGTGACTGCCGTTATTGGTTTCGCCATCATCAAATTGACATTGATTATTCTCTAAATAAATTTTCGCGCTCGCTCACTTCTCCCTTCAAAATTTTTCAAAAAATCTCCGCGATGGAACAAATTTTTGCGCAACTTCTCTCGTTGTTTTTGGTAAAAATTTTACCAACTCTCGGTTGGATTTTGCTTGTTGTTGCACCATTGATCGGAGCCGTCGCTTATCTCACCTTGATGGAACGCAAAGTCATCGCGGCGATGCAGCTTCGCAAAGGACCGAATGTTGTCGGACCATTTGGTTTGTTGCAGCCTCTTGCTGACGGTTTGAAGCTCATGCTCAAAGAAGTAATTCTACCAACCAACGCCAATAAAATTTTATTTTTACTCGCGCCTGTAATCACTTTCGTCCTTGCGCTGGTTGGCTGGGCAGTAATTCCATTTTCCGAAACTTTTGTCATTGCCAACATCAATGTCGGCGTCACTTATTTGCTTGCCACATCGTCGCTCGGAGTTTACGGCATCATCATCGCCGGCTGGGCGAGCAATTCAAAATATGCTTTTCTCGGCGCCATTCGCTCTTCAGCGCAAATGATTTCTTACGAGGTTTCGATAGGCCTCATCATCATCTCTGTCGTGCTTTTGGCTGGCTCACTAAACCTTTCCGAAATTGTTTTAGCGCAAAAAAATCACTGGTTCATCTTGCCGATGCTGCCGATGTTTATTCTGTTTTTTATTTCCGGACTCGCTGAAACAAATCGCTTACCGTTCGATCTTCCCGAAGCAGAGTCTGAGCTCGTCGCCGGCTATAATGTTGAATATAGCTCAATGCCATTTTCGATGTTTTTCCTCGGCGAATATGCCAATATGATTTTGATTTCAGCCTTCGCTTCGATTTTATTTTTGGGCGGCTGGTTGCCACTTTTTGACTGCGATTTTTGTAACGCCATCCCAGGATTTATTTGGCTCAGCGCTAAAATTTTTGTCATCCTTTTCTGCTTCATCTGGGTGCGCGCCACCTTGCCAAGATATCGTTACGATCAATTGATGAGACTAGGCTGGAAGGTTTTCTTGCCTTTCTCCCTGCTGTGGGTCGTTGGCACTGCTGCCTTCGTCGTATATTTGAAATAAATATGAAATTCTTAAAACAAGCTTCTTCTTTTTTTCTCAAAGAAATTTTCATCGGCCACGCGCTGACTTTGAAATATTTTTTTAAGAAAAAAGTTACGATAAATTATCCTTACGAAAAAGGTCCGCTAAGTCCGCGCTTCCGCGGTGAGCATGCTTTGCGCCGCTATCCGAATGGCGAAGAAAGATGCATTGCTTGCAAACTTTGTGAGGCGATTTGTCCGGCGCAAGCAATCGTGATCGAAGCTGAAGGGCGCGCCGACGGCTCACGCCGCACCACCAAATACGACATCGACATGATGAAATGCATTTACTGCGGTCTGTGCCAAGAGGCCTGCCCTGTAGACGCCATCGTGGAAAGTCCAAATTTCGAATTCGCCACCGAAACCCGCGAAGAACTTTACTACAACAAAGAAAAACTCCTAGCGAACGGCGAACGTTACGAATATGCGCTACGCGGGAATATCGAAGCCGATGCGGAATATCGGTAAAAATTAGGCGTTAGGCGGTAGGCGGTAGGTGATCCGAATTCG
The DNA here is from genome assembly GCA_903927415.1 of uncultured Alphaproteobacteria bacterium. GTDB lineage: Bacteria > Pseudomonadota > Alphaproteobacteria > Rickettsiales > UBA1997 > UBA2645. The sequence continues at coordinate 579 of CAIYMZ010000123.1, read as the reverse complement.
GTTTGACTTACGACTTACGACTTACGACTTGAATCAACTAAGTCGAAAAATGAATTTTACACTCTCACTCTTCTACCTCTTCTCCTTCATCCTAATCTCCTCAGCCCTTGTAGTTGTTAGCACGCGCAACATGGTGCATTCAGTAATGTTTTTGGTTTTGGCATTTTTGAATGCGGCGGCACTTTTTGTTTTGCTCGGAGCAGAATTTTTGGCAATGCTATTGATCGTTGTCTATGTAGGCGCCATCGCGGTTTTATTTTTGTTTGTGGTGATGATGCTTAATGTCGATGTAAAAATTTCGGACGAAATTAATCGCAAAAGACCGCTGCTAATTTCAGTAGGAATTGTGATGTTTTCTGAAATTTTAATGATCATTAAATTTTCGTCGGTGAAGTTTTACGAAACCAAACTTCTCTTCCCAACCCCAACCGACATCCACAACACCAAAGCAATTGGCAACGTGCTCTACACCGATTTTATTTTACCATTTGAACTCAGTGGCGCGATCCTTTTTGTCGCAATGATTGATTACCAAAGCGGCTACATTTTGCGCCCAGTTAATCGGGCATTTATCTATTT
>CAIYMZ010000122.1 GCA_903927415.1 uncultured Alphaproteobacteria bacterium | reverse complement strand
TGGAAATACATAAAAAAATCAGCGTTATCGAGAATAAAAATGAAAATAAGCCGATGTAAATTTTTGCTTTGCTGTAAGTCGCAAAAAAAATTATTGAAAATAAAGCAAATAAAAATTGTTGGAAAAAAAGATAAAAAAATGACGATTTTAAACCTTTGCTAAGCGCTAAAAGTAGCGATGCTACACCGATGTTAAGCAAGAAAATCCACTCAAAAAATCCAAATCCAATTTTAAAAATTATGAGGGAGAAGCCTTGAAGTCCAAAAACAAAATTGAGCAATTTGATGAAGATGTAGAGGCCGCTAAAACCATAGGCCAAAAAAAATAAAATGTAGATCACTAGCGGATCGAGATTGATGTTGCGATAGAGTAAGTAGCAAGGCAGCAAAACAGAAAGAAATAAGCCGGACAGATAAAGAGCTAATAACAGCGAATAGCGCGTTTGATCAAAATTTTGTGGAATGATGCCACCATCAACAAATTCGATTTGAGCAGTAAATTTGTAGGTTGCGACGATGGCGAGAAAGAAAAAAATTGATTCGAGGTAAAGTAGAAAAGTGAAGAAGCGGGAAAATTTTGTGTTGTTTTTATGTAAAAATTTTACTGCAAAAAAATGACAAAGCAGCACCAAACAATTATAAAAAAATAAGGTTGTGAGTAGGTTTTTGCTGATGATGACGAGATTAAGAAAGGCAACGGTTAGAATAAAAAAAATCTCAAAATCATGACTATTTTTTGTTTCGCTAAATTGTGAAAATCGATGGTGGTAAAAAATAAAAATTAGCCAAAAGAAACTTAGTAAAAATAAAAATCCTACAGCAATTTCATCAACGGCAAAGCCAAGCGAAATACCACGAATGGCTTCAGAAATCACGAGGTAAGACCTGTCATTTTTTAGGTTGCCATAAAGACCAATCGCGTTGGTCAAAAATAAAATTGGTAAAAATTTGTTTATAAAGCTGATGATCGAAGGAGATTCTGCGCAGAGTTTCATCAGCAAGCAATTTGCGAAAGGTATCGTTGCAATAATCATCAACAAAAATTGCGTTTGGGTCATATTGTGTTTGAAAGTAAGTAAGAGGCAAACCTTAGAGCCATGCTGTTAGTTACGCCTGAAACAAAAGTTGCGACGTAAATTGTTCCAATCAAAAACCAAAATGAGGTGAGATAGAATTGATATTTTTTAAGTTCGAGAGTTGGAGCGGCCTCTGATTCCTTTCTGCTATGTTTAGAAAAAAATGATTCGATTAATTTGATTGCCACAGTGACTTGCGCAAAATTTGAGACAATTAATGCGATCAATAAAAACGCTTCGAAACCAAAAGTGAAGCTGGCATAAGCAAGGTACCAATTGGCGAAAAATAAAAATGTCAGGGGAAAAGCTGCTATGAAAAAAATTAAAAGTTTTAGTGGCAAAACAAGTAAAAAATGATTTCTACGAACCAGCCAAATTTTGTTGATTGATGAGCTTGAAAAATAACGTTTTAAGAAAGTTGCAAAAATAAAAATGAACAAATTTACCAAGCTAAAATTCAGTAAATAAAAGAATAAAGCTTGTAAAGATTCGGTGGTTTGTAAGGCAATGCAGGCAAGGATAAATCCAAGATTATTCAAACAGAGATAGGCGGCGATAAATTTTAAATGTTTTTGTTGGTAGAGCTTAATTGAGCTATAAAAAATTAATAAAATTGCGAAAAAAATTACGATCGGATCGAGGTCGAAATCAGTAAAAAGAAAATGATTCCCGAAGAAAAAATAAACGAATTTTAATGTTAAAAAAATTCCGACATTTGTTTTGATGAAAAGTGAATCGATGGCAAGAAAATTGGCGATCAAGTTGGTGCTTCGGACCTTCTTGAAATATAGCCACAAGGGAAAAAATTTGATTATAAAAGCAAACGTTAGCAGTAGAAAAATTGCGATCAAAAACCACGAATCTTTTTTTGTAAGCAATGAAAAATTATCAACAATTTTATCAAAATTAATTTCACCAAAAGTTAGGTAAACAGTAAAAAAACAAAAAAGAATTAGCAGCGAAGATGAGGCATTTAAGCAGAAGTAGCGAAAGGATAGTTTGAGTAAATTAGCATCGCGTGAAATCGAAAGTGTGGCAAAAAAACTA
>CAIYMZ010000121.1 GCA_903927415.1 uncultured Alphaproteobacteria bacterium | reverse complement strand
TTTTGCCATGACATCGTTAATCCAATCGGCTTTTTTATTGACCATATTGCGTTTTACTGCATCAAATGTACCGTCGGCATCATACATATACACAGTGACTTTTTCAGTTTTATTGCCTTGTCTTACGCCGCGTCCATTTCTCAAATTATTCCTTTCTGCAATTCGGGCATTTAGTCCCAGCCGTTCGATTATTTATAGCTGCTTCCCACTCATGATATTTTGAACACTGCCACCAAACTTTTTTACTTGATTTTCCCCCTACGCAATATGGCGTTAAATCCCCGTTTTTATCTGGATGCCATTCTTTTGCTATATCGGGAAATCTAAAAGCCAGTGTTTTGCAATGTGGGCATTTAGCTCCATCTGTTCTACTTACAACAGTTGATTGCCACTCATGTTTATTTTTGCAAATCCACCACATTTTTTTATTGCTTTTTGGTGAAATGGTAGCTGGAAATTCTTTGTTTTTTTCAAAGTTCCACTCTGGTAATAATTCAGGAAAGCAAGTTGCAAGATTATTTTCAGGTGATGCGTATAACTTTGAACAATATGGACATCCAGAACCTTTTACTATGTGGCTTACACGAGATTCCCATTCGTGACCAATTTCACATTTCCACCATACTTTTTTATGGCTATTCAATGTGAACATATCAGGAGTTAGCGGGTAATTTTTGTCGAAATTCCACTTTTTCTGTGATTCGGGATAGAGGGACAGTAAGGATTTTTCTTTAGTTGGAGCGGGGAGATATTCGAGTATTTTGTTATATTCAGTAACATTAGCGAACTTAGAAGCGTGAATATAATTTTTAATTTTCAGTTTTTCAGAATCTGAAATTTCAAATTCTGAAATTTTTTGAAAGATTCGACAGATAATAATAATTTCTTCTTCACGCTTATAAACAACATCATCAAAAGATAATTTATTAAGGCGACAATCTCTCACGCGCAACAATTTAATTCCACGCTGACTAAGATTTTCAGTTTTATTATTGTCTTTTTCTTCCTTGTCCTTATGCCAAGGATAACCATCTAATTCTATTCCGATAGAATGATTCGCAATAAAAACATCGCATTCTATTCCGTCAACTTTCTTCTGCCATTCAACAGTATCGAATATGGTTTTGAGTTCGCAATAAACTCTAATTTCTAAACTCGAAGTTTGAGAAAAACAAAATCGACAATTTCCGCCATTTGTACGGCTGATAATTGTTGTTTGCCATTCATGCCCAAATTTACAAATCCACCACGCTTTTTTATTACTTCCTTGCCGAATTAAAGCGGGGTTTAAGTCTACATTTTTAGAAAAATCCCATTCCTTCATTAGTTCTGGGTAAAGAATTTCGAGATTTGTATTTTCATCTGCTAATTTTCCAGCGCAATAAGGGCAGTTGTTACCATTAGAGCGGTTTTTTACTTGTGTTTCCCATTCATGTCCATTTTTACATTGCCACCAAACCCGCTTATCGCTTTTAGCAGTTACTTGATTCGGTGAAATATGATGATTTTTAGTAGGATGCCATTCAGAAGCTACATTAGGATTTATTGTGAGTAAGCAATTTTCATTATTTACTCTGTGTCCTGAGCAATAGGGACAACCATGCCCCGATGTTATTTTTTTTATTGCCGCTTCCCATTCGTGATTGTGCGAACACATCCACCAGACGATTTTGTCGCTCTTTGGCATAAAATCAAAAGGAGTTAAAACGCCATTATTTGTAGGATGCCAAATTTTTATTAGTTGTGGGAACTCAACACCTAAATTAGTTTTATTAGGCATTATGGATATGCTTTTTGATGGTTTCATTTTTTGGAATCCTTTGAACTTAGGGATTATTGAACGGTAGGTTAGTGTGCCAGCGAGTGTTCTGCTCGTTTTCGACCGTGGTGCTGGCATTTTTCATAATATGCGCTTCGTCGAAAACGATAGAATCAATGCCCATGTCTTCAAGATACGGTGCTGCGCCTTTTTTGCCTTCAAATACGCTCATTAAATCGGCTTTTTTAGACTCGGCTT
>CAIYMZ010000120.1 GCA_903927415.1 uncultured Alphaproteobacteria bacterium | reverse complement strand
TCTCCCCTCAAGGGAGAGGGAGAAGTCCGAGCTCGGTTTAACTCCCTCTCCCTTGAGGGGAGAGGGTTGGGGTGAGGGTGAACAACAAATCACTGAAGCCGCAGATTTATGGATCCTAAGCAAGCTCCACAAAACCACTGAACGCGCCACCGCCGAATTCGAAAAATTCGAATATGCTCGCGCCCGTGAAGCGATCGAAGAATTTTTCTGGAAAGATTTTTGCGACAATTATCTCGAAATTTGCAAAGTTCGTTCTTACGGATTAGCGGCGGAGAAGCTTGTTGGCATTGATTTCAACGACTCAAAAAAAAAAGAAATTGAAGCCAAACAGCAGAGCGCAATCGCAACTTTACAAATCTGCCTCAACACAATCCTAAAACTTTTCGCGCCTTTCATCCCACACATCACTGACGAAATTTACTCCACAATTTTCGCCGAAGAATTCGCCAAAACCGGCTCGATAAATGCGCGAGGAAATTGGCCGAAACTTGACGAAAAATTCTTTAGCCAAAAATTCTACGACATCGGCGAAGTTGCTCTGGCCGTGATTTTTGAGGTGCGGAAATTTAAATCGGAAAAAAATATTTCGATGAAAACTGCGGTGAAAAAAATCGTTGTTAATTGCGAAAAAGATTTGTCGGAAATTGCGGAAGATTTGGGAAATGTTTGTAATGCTGAAGAAATTGAATTACGCGTCGGAAATTTTTCTGTGCAGATTGGATGATCAAACTTTCGCGAGAATTTTTTTTACAAAATACCGACGAAGTAGCGCAGCAGCTGCTCGGCAAGATGATCCTAACCACCCACAAGAAAAAAATCTTCAAAGCCATCATCACCGAAACTGAAAGTTATCACGGCGATGATCCTGCTTCCCACGCCTCGCGCAAGCGCACCCCGCGCAACGAGCCGATGTTTTGGCGCGGTGGTCATCTTTATGTTTACCTGATTTACGGAATGTATTTTTGTTTGAACATCACTACGGAGAGCATCGATTACCCAGCGGCAGTGCTGATTCGCGGCGTGAAAATTATTGAGCCGGAAGAAAAACTTTTGAATGGTCCGGGAAAATTATGCCGCGATTTGTTGATCGATAAAACTTTTGATCGGTTGGATATTTGCGGCGCGAAAGCATCAAAAAAATTTTCTATTTACGACATCGGATTGCGGCCAAAATTTTCGTCATTGCCGCGAATCGGAATCAGCCAGAATAAAAATGCGTTGCTGAGATTTTTGATTCGGTAGCTTTTATTTACGCCTTAAATGGTGCCACTCCTTGTTTTGCTAGTCGCTCTTCCAGTGTGCATAGCGCTGCGTACAGTTGTATCTGGTTTTCTGTACTGAATTGCGGCGCACCCATCTCTATCTAAAAGGTTTGGATTTGCTCCACGTGTAAACAAAAAATTAACTAATTCAGGCTTATCAAATGCTTCTGCGTGATGAAGCGGAGTTTCGTCATCTTTATCCAGTATGTCGATATTACAGCCATGATCAAGAAGAATTTCTGCACAAAGCTTGCGTCCCAATTGTGCTGCGAGGTGAAGTGGCGCAATTCCTTCCTCGCTCTTTTCTTCAATATCTATTCCAAAGTCATCTCCGAATTCTTCCAAGAGTATGTTTAAACAATCAGATTTGTCGTGAGCTACGGCGCAATGTAGCGGATAAAAATCTTCTTCTGATCCAATCGATTTTGTATGATTCATGATTAACCTCATGAGTGCAATTTTATCATTTCCGATAGCTAAAGAAAGTGGGGAGGAGGTGCCATCGGCTCGCGGAGAAATATCTGCTCCATGAGCAAGAAGAATTTCCGCACATCTTGTAGTATCCCGTGATATGGCGGCAGCGAATTGAAGTGGTGTCAGATTATTTAATGAATTTTGCTCATTTACATTTGCTCCATCGCGAATGGCTTTTTCAGCATCTCTCCAATCATTTCTTGAGATTGCTGCAAATAAATCTCGCTGCACTTCTGAAGGGAATGGCGAATCTTTTGGCATGCGGATAAAACAAATTAGTGAGAGAAGATGTCGAGCCCGATAAAACCTTGTAAATCAAGCTTTGCGCGTGTTGGTAAAAATTTTATGCAAGATTCAAAAATTTCGGTGCGGTTTTCGCGGCGCAGCATTTCGTCAAGTTTTAACTTTAAACGGTGCAGATGCAAAACGTCGGAAGCAGCATATTCCATTTGTTTTTGAGTGATTTCGGAATTTCCCCAATCTGAAGTTTGTTGTTTTTTTGAAAGTTCAATGCCGAGAAGTTCTTCGCAAATTGCTTTTAAGCCATGAGCATCGGAGTAAGTGCGCGTAAGGCGCGAAGCGATTTTAGTGCAGTAAATATTTTCGATGTCGATTTGTAAATAATGTTGGAGAGCAGCGACGTCGAAGCGGGCGAAGTGAAAAAGTTTGAGAATTTTTTTGTCGGTGAGAATTTTTTTGAGATTTGGCGCGTCGTATTTTCCAGCTTCAAACTGCACCAAATGCGCATCACCATCACCGGCAGAAATTTGCACCAAACACAAACGATCGCGCAAAATGTTGAGCCCCATGGTCTCGCTGTCGATGGCGATGGAGTCGGAGAATTTTATTTCGGCGGGGAGGTCGTTTTTGTGCAGGAAGATGGTCATAAAAAATTAAAATTATTTTCAATGTCATTCCCGCGAAGGCGGGAATCTAGAATGTTAAAACGAGCTTGGATTTGCTTACTGGATTCCCGCCTTCGCGGGAATGACAAGAGAAGAGTAGGGAATGACATTGAGTAATTATTTCACAAACCTTTCCCAAAACCCATCACTCAAATTTGGCAAAGCAGAATTAATTTCCTCCATCTCTTTCATTTCGCCATTGCAGTGCAAAACTAAATCGCAACCTGCGGCTAAAATTAATTTTGTTTTCTCGATGAAGCTGCCAGCAAGCGCTTTCATAGACACATCGTCACTCATCAAAATATTTTTAAAACCGATTTCATTGCGGATTAAATCGATCGCTTTTTTAGAAGTTGTGGCGCAGTTAATTTTGTCGATCGCTTCGTAGCGAATATGTGCCGTCATTGCGAATTTTTGGTCGCGGAGATTTTTGAATGGCACGAAATCGGTGGCGCGTAATTCTTCCAAACTAGCATAAACAACCGGCAATTCTAAATGGCTGTCCGACGTGCCACGGCCGTGTCCCGGAATGTGTTTGATGACGGGAAAAACTCCTTCGCTGAGCAGACCTTCGCAAACTTTTCTGCCTAATTCTGAAACTTGATTTGCCTCGCTGCCGTAGGCGCGATCACCGATCACTTGGTGAGTTTTTTCGGTAAGAATGTCGAGTACAGGCGCGCAATCAACATTGATTCCAACTTCAACTAAATCGCGCGCAATTTCGGCAAAATTTTTGAACAAAACTTCCTTGGCGAGTTCGGAATTTGCGCGGTAAAGATCGGCAAAATGTTGTCCCGTAGGATAGGCTTTCCAGTGAGGTGGCTTAAGGCGTGCAACGCGCCCACCTTCTTGATCAACCAAAACCAAAACTTCGCCATCCATCACTTCACGAAGTGAATTTGTAAGATTTTTTAGCTGAATTTTGTCGGCAATATTTCGTGCAAAAATAATGAATCCGAGCGCGCCATTTTTGGAGAAAAAATATTTTTCTTCGTCGGTTAAAACAGTGCCGGAAATTCCGTAAATTACTGGCTTGGTAATTTTTTTATTTTGCAAAATTTTTTTTAAGAGCGGCATTTTTTACAAAATTCCCTTTGTCGAATTCACCGCATCCTTCTTTCTCTCATCAATCGTAATTGCTTGACGAAGCGCACGCGCCAAGGCTTTGAAGCATGATTCAACAATGTGGTGATTATTGACGCCGTAAAGATTTTCGATGTGAAGATTGCAGCCGATTGATTGCGCGAGGGCGAAGAAAAATTCGCGGAAAAGTTCGCAATCCATTTCGCCAACTTTGTCGCGTTTGAATTCGCAATTGAAGAGCGGATAGGCGCGGCCGGAGAGGTCGATGACGCAGCGGCTGAGGGTTTCATCCATCGGCACGTAGGAATGGCCGAAGCGCGTGATGCCTTTTTTGTCGCCGAGTGCTTGCTTGATCGCATCGCCGAGAGTGAGCGCCGAGTCCTCAACCGTGTGGTGAAAATCGATGTGAAGATCGCCTTTAGTTTCGAGATTAATGTCGATCAGTGAGTGATGCGAAAGTTGTTCAACCATGTGATCAAAAAATCCGATGCCGGTTGAGACCTTGAACTGACCAGTTCCGTCGAGATTTACTTCAACTTTGATTTTGGTTTCTTTGGTGTTGCGTTCGATTTTTGCGCTTCTCATTTTTTAAATTAATTTTTTGATTTTACTCCGCACCTTTTCCGGCGGAGACAAATTCTGTCCAAGAAACTCTTCTGCCTTCAGTTGGTTTTGGAGTCGTGCCAGTTTCAGTTTTCAAATCTTCCTCAGCCATTCTGACAAAAGATTTTTCTTTTAATATTTCAGAAATGTTGGCGTCTAAGCAGGCTTTAGCGGCTTGCGGCATGAAGTTCAACATGCTTGGAATCAATGAATCAAAATAGTCTGATACGTATTTAAGACATTGCTCATCTTCCTTCATATGAAGGCAGGCATACATGTAGTCCATACAGATGTAACCCAATATGTTGCGAAAATTTGCTTTACAAAATTCATCAAATTTATCCGAAGATTGACTTAGTAGGGTTGGTAAATCCGCAACAGGAAGTCGCGTTTTTTGATATTCTTCTACTGCGGAGTGAGCGCTTCTATTTATATTGGATATTATCTTCAATACCGTTTCGTCATCAATATCGTCAAATTTTCTATAAAATTTATCAGCGATTTGTGTTGTCAGAGTATGCTCTGATGGGGTTATTCTTCTTGTCATTTGTTGACTTTATTTTTCGTTGTTTTGCGGGACACTAGCCTCGGCCACTGCCACCGCCGCCTCTATCACCTGCAGCAGCGCCTTCATCAACTCGTCCTGTCCACGATTTTGTTGATGCGATATGAGGAGTCTCTTCTAATATTTTAGATTTTAGGATTGTTCCGAGTGGCTCTTCTCCCCGACCTAGTTTAAGTTTCCCCCATCCCTGTCCCTTTCTACCAACTTCTGTTGCGGCTAGCTCGTCGGCTGGATTATTTAAAATTTCAGTTACTAATTCGTCTGCGATAAGCTGATGAGACCAATTTGGAAAATCAAAAGTACGGAATGCTATTTTAGCAAGTTTTGCTGTTAGCTTTGAAAGTGTTTCAGCCTCCGTGCCTCGCGTTGTTGAGTCCTGACTTTTAACATATCCAAAATCAAAAAGCTCATTGATGTTCTCGCCAAGCTTTCTGCACCAAGGAGGAGAGGCTGTTCCATATCCTCCAGAGGCTTTTGAAGATTCTTCCTTTTGAGTTAAAAATTCTCTTATTTTTGTAACAAATCCCCCATCAATTTCTGATAAGTTTTGAGTTGCATCTTCACCAAAAAAATCTTTTAAAAATTCAGAAAATTTTGCATTTATTGTTTCGGGTTTTGAGAGGGTTGGAGTAGCCAGTCGCATTATTTCAAGTGCCTCAGTTTTAAAATTTTCAAGCATCTCAGGCTTTTCTGAATCTACGCCGGAAGCATAATAATTTTTCGTAAGCTCGTGTAATTTGCTAAACAATCTGAGATTAGTCATTGCCTTAGCTTCAGCTCTGTCGTGAATTCCAGACTCATTGCGCGATCTTGGGAATGCGACATCTTCCGCTTTGCTTGCGGTTTCTAAAATAAATTCTTCCAGTTCCGTGATTAGTTTTGCGGAGATGGCACAATAGCCGAATTTTAGTAAATCTCTGATTTTGGAGATGTCTTTTTCCTCAAATGTTTCTGACACATCTAAAAGATGAGTTAATCTTACAGAGGCTTCGGGCGGCAGTTCTAAGGCTTTTATTTTTCCCTCTTTTTCTTCTGCAGTTCCGACAAATCTCCCCGCAACTAAATTTTGCCTTCTCAAAAGTTGTGTAAGTTTTTTTCTGTCTTCTCGGGAGAAATTGAGATTATTTTCTTCCAATTTTTTTTGATGTTCTTGCAGCAAGATTTGCAAACGTTCTTTTTCCGATTTTTCGGGTGAAAAAATATTGAAAATTTGAGTAAGATTTTCGGCCGCCTCAGCAATTGGCCTACCATCAACGGATTGTAAAATTGATTCTTTCAGCAGGACAAAAGCAATTGTGTGGTCCCCCTGTTTTGATCCAAGATTTGTGCTTGGGCGACCAATGATTTTATTTACGACTCCTTCAACTTGAGATGCAGTTAAAGCTATTTCTCCGGGTAGCCTACCACCTGCCGCTCTTTCAACATGTGGGCTGCCAGATGTTTCTGAGTCACTTGCTTTAGTTCCTTCGCCTGAAGCACCACCGGATGGAGAGTGGCCAGAGGTTGATTTTTCTAAGGCCTCTATTTTTGCATGCGCTTCTGCAAGTTGTTGATGCAACTCGCGTATTTTTTTCTCCTCAGGAGTTTCTGTTTTAAGTCTTTTTGCAGGATTCTCCTCTGATCGAGACATCTATTTTTTCAAATTTTCATTAACAAAATCCCAATTCACCAAGTGATTCAAAAAGGTGTCGATGTAGGTGGGGCGGGCGTTTTGGAAGTCTAAATAATAGGCGTGTTCCCAAACATCCATTGTCATTAAAGGTGTGACGGAAGAGGTGAGGGGGGTTTCGGCATTGGCGGTTTTTGTGATTTTTAATTTTCCGGAATCGAGCACGAGCCAAGCCCAGCCTGATCCGAATTGAGTTGCTCCGGCATTTTTAAATTCGGAAACAAAATTTTCGTAAGAACCGAAGTCAGTTTCGATTTGTTGTAGAAGTGTGCCAGACGGCTTTCCGCCGCCATTTGGCTTCATTGAATGCCAGTAGAAAGTGTGATTCCAAACTTGCGCTGAGTTGTTAAAAATTCCGGCTTTTGTTTTGTCAGCGGCGGAAATTTTAATTATTTCTTCGAGTGATTTTTCTTCTAATTCGGTGCCGGCAATCAAGTTGTTTAAATTGGTGACGTAAGCTTGGTGATGTTTGCCATAGTGAAAATTAATTGTGTTTTCAGAAATGTGCGGAGCCAATGCGGTTCTGGCGTAAGGAAGGTTTGGCAATTCGATTTTAGTCATAAATTTTGAAATTTTTAATGAATTTTATTTTGACAAATGAGGGCTCTGAACCATAAATTTCAGCGGGTTTCAAGTCAATTTTAAATTCCTCTCATGCTAAAAATTTCCGCTGTAATTGTTGCTCATAACGAAGAAAAAAAAATTGAAGCATGTCTGAAAAGCCTTTATTTCGTTGATGAGATCGTAGTTGTGCTTGATAAATGCACTGACCGCACCAAAGAAATTGTGCAAAAATTTACTGATAAAATCACTGAAGGTTCTTGGAATCTCGAAGGTGCACGAAGAAACGCGGCTCTTAGTGCCGCAAGTGGTGATTGGATTTTGGAAATTGATGCTGATGAAAGAATCTCCGCCGAATTAAAAGCAGAAATTTTGGCAGTAAAAAATTCTGCACCTTGCGGATTTTTTATCCCGATTGCGAATTACATCGGTAAGCGATTCGTAAAATTTGGCTGGCTGCGAACCCTCGGAGTTTTGCAGCGCGAAAGCCTTACATTCCGTGGTTTAAAACAATATCACGAGGATAAAGAAATTCATCCAACCTTCACGCTGAATGGTAAAATTAAATCGCTAAAAAACCCGATTATTCATTTGGTTGATGATGATGTTTTTGATTTGATCGCGCGCTTCAACCGCTACACCACTTGGAAAGCCAATGACATGATTACAAAAAATAAAATTCGCGGTGGGTTTTTGCGTTCAACTTTCGATTTTAAATTACGATTTTTTAAATCTTTTGTGATCAAAAAAGGTTACAAAGAAGGTGCTCTGGGATTTTTGATTGCACTGCTTTCCGGTTTGTATCCGCTGGTTTCTTATCTCAAGGCTAAAGAAAAAAAATAAATGAAAATCGCTAACGTAATTCTTACCTCGCAAAATGGCGGAGCGGAACAAGTTTTTCTCGATTACTTACATGTTTTTAAAAAACTTGGTCACGAGGTTTTTGCGATTATAAAAAACGATTCACCATACGAAGAAAAAACAAAATCGCTCTGTGCTGCAGTTAGAAAAACCAGTAATGATTTTGGTTTTTACGACTTTGTTGCGGTGAGAAATATCAAAAAACATCTCGAAGAATTTCAGCCGGACGTAGTTTTCTCTCACTCCGGACGCTCTACTGCACTGACTCGTAAGGCTGTCGCTCAAATTAAAAATAAAAAATTTTTTATTGTTGCGGTGAACCACAGTATGAATGTGAAAAGGTCGATTGGTGTTGATTTAATTCTATCGGTGAACAAAGAAATTTTGTTCAAAACCATCGAATTGGGACAAGATGAAACCAAAAGTTTTGTGATGCACAATGCTACCGATGTCTCTGATGCGCTTGAGTTCGCGCCGAAAATCGATCTGCAAAAAAAAGAAGAAATTGTGATCGGGGTGATCGGGCGTTTTGACAAAATAAAATCTTTCGATGTCGCGATTCACGCTCTTAAAAAACTACAAAAACTTGCTACGCAACAAAAATTAAACAAAAAATTTATTTTAAGAATTGCTGGCTCTGGTCCATAAGAAGAGTTTCTCTGGAGCCTAGTGAGAAAGTTAAATCTTGAAGGGTCTGTAGAGTTTTTGAGTTGGGTAGAAAATAAAAAATCATTTTTTGACTCGATCGATATTTTTTTACTGACCTCAAGAAGAGAGACGTTCGGTCTTGTGCTGCTTGAGGCGATGAAATTTTGTAAGCCGATTATTTCGACAGATGTTGATGGTCCGCGGGAAATTGTGAGCAACGATATTTGTGCTTTGTTGGTAAGTGCGAAACAATTCGAACTAGTTCCTGATCTTTTTACTGCAGCAGTTCTTCGTCTCATTAACGAACCAGAATTAGCTCAAAAAATGATTGAAAATTCTCTCAACAAAGTGAAAGAGAAATTTTCTTATGAAGCTTTGAAGGCTAGAATGAGAGAGATCGTTGGGTGATTTTCGTTTTTTAACCTCGGCAACTTACAATCCCAAGCCATCACCAAATGCGTGACGAAACCCATTTTTTTGTCACCAGTCCCCCATTTTTTTGTCACCCCGTCAGAAGGCGGGGTGACAAGGAGAGAGAGGTGACAAAACTAAAAATCTACTTCCAACATTTCCCCACCTTCACATCCACCTTCAGCGGCACATCCAGCGTAAATCCGTTCCCCATGGCATTCTCCATTTCAGTTTTCAAAATCTGCGACGCGAGCTCAACTTCATCTTCCGGCGCTTCGACAATCAGCTCGTCGTGAATCTGCAAAATCATTTTTGCGCGCAGATTTTTTTCCGAAAATTTTTTGTTCAAACGGATCATCGCTTTTTTTATGATGTCGGCCGCGCTACCCTGAATTGGGGCGTTGATCGCTAGTCTCTCAGCTTCATTTCGAATCATCGGATTTTTATTATTGATCTCGCGGATGAAACATTTGCGTCCCGAAAAAGTTTCAACGTAGCCGTTTTTTCGTGCGAGCTCGATGTAATTTTTCATGTAGGAATCGATGCCGGGATAAGTTTCCAAATAAGATTTTATGTAATTCGCCGCATCTTGCCGCGAGATATCGAGTTGGCGTGCAAGCCCGAAAGCACTGATTCCATAGATGATTCCGAAATTAATCGCTTTGGCTTTTGAACGTGTCGCTTCGTCAATTTCGCTTTCCGGAATTTTAAAAACTTGTGATGCGGTGATGCGGTGAATGTCCTTTCCGTCTTTGAAAGCTTGCACTAAATTTTCTATTTTGGCGACGTGAGCAATCACGCGCAGTTCGATTTGCGAATAGTCAGCGGAAATTAAAAAATGATTTTTTTCGGGGATAAAAGCTTCGCGGATTTTTTGTCCCTCCGCACTTTTAATCGGAATATTTTGTAAGTTTGGATTGCTAGAGCTGAGCCGTCCCGTGACAGTTGAAATTGTTGAAAGATGTGTGTGAATCCGTCCAGTTTTCGGATTAATTTCCTGTGGCAAAGCGTCGGTGTAAGTATTTTTTAATTTTGAAAATTTTCTGAATTCCAAAATTTTTCGTGCGATTGGGTGTCCCTCTTCTTCCAACTCTTCGAGCACGCCAACACCAGTTGAAAGCGCGCCGGTTTTTTTTGATTTTTTCGACGAGGTTAATCCGAGTTTGGTGAATAAAATTTCGCCAAGTTGTTTTGGTGAAGCGATGTTGAATTCGCATCCGGCCAGCGCAAAAATTTCGCTGCTGAGTTCGCTGATTTTTTTTCCGAATTCTGCAGAAAGTTGACGCAGTTTTTCAACGTCGATTTTAATTCCAGCAACTTCCATTTGTGCTAGAACTGAAAGGAGTGGCAGCTCGTAAGAATTGTAAGCGGTGCTTAATTTTTGCTCAAAAATTTTGGGATAAAAAATTTTGTAAAGTTGGTGAATGGCAAAGTTTTTGAAGCAGAAAAAATCGGCTTTTCTTTCAGCGTCGGGGAATGTTTTGGCGTCGAACATTTCGGAGAATCCAAGTGCGGAAATATCCTCGTCGAGATTCAATTCGATTAATTCGTGGAGATTATTTTTGGTGGAGGAGTGGAGGAGGTGGTTGATGAGGGAGAGGTCGTCGAAGACGACAGGCGTAAGGCGTAAGGCGTTAGGCGTAAGTTGGCTTTGTTGTGGGAAGGGGTTTGCAATTTTTTGCAGGACGGGGTTTGTAACCCCGTCCTCATGTTCATGTCTTTCAGATTTTTGAACTGAACGTGAGGACGGGGTTACAAACCCCGTC
>CAIYMZ010000119.1 GCA_903927415.1 uncultured Alphaproteobacteria bacterium | reverse complement strand
GTTTTATTGTAGCGTTCAAAATTATTATTGACGGCAACCTGTATCAATGGCGTGTGAACACCCCACTCATCGCTGCGAATCGATCGAGGAGTTCCCCATACCAATCCCTCGGATTTTGCTCCGATTCTTTCTAAAAATACCCCGTAAGATGATGGAGACAGTGCGTTTCCAACGTAAAAGATTCCATAAATACCAAGCAAGATAAGGCTAAAATAGGAGAGAGATATCTTCTTAAGAAATAAAATTTTATTCAGGATCGGCATGCGATGAATGATGTTCTTATTGAAAATATTGAATTTATGAAAATCAAAATAAGCGCAATTGCTTATCATTTGCCAGCAAAAGCGGAGTCTGTGGAAGTATTAAAAGCGGACAATCCTGATTGGGATATGCCAAAAATTTTTGAGAAAACCGGCATTGTAACGCGCTATATTTCTGCGCCGGATGAAACTGCTTCCGACCTAGCTTACGAAGCTGGAATGAAAATATTTAAACAAATTAATTCACAAAAAATAGACTTGTTAATTTTAGTCACGCAATCCCCAGCTTACGCTTTACCAACTACGGCGTGCATTCTCCAAAATCGCTTCGGTCTTTCCACAAATTGTATGGCATTTGATGTGAATCTCGGCTGTTCGGGATTTGTTTATGCGCTAAGTATTGCGGGCAGTTTAATCGAATCAGGAGTTGTTAAAAAAGGCCTGATTTTATGCTCAGATACCTACACCAAATATATTTCTAAAAATGATCGCACTTGTCGTCCGATCTTCAGCGATGGCGCTGCAGCAATTTTGGTAGAAAAAAGTGAAGGAAACTCAATTGGTCCATTTGAGTTTGGCACCGATGGATCGGGATCTGGTAGCCTTATTGTAAAAGATAAAACTCTTGAAATGCAGGGCGGTAGTGTCTTTTTATTTACGATGAGAGTGGTTCCGCAAAGCATTAACAATCTTCTTGCCAAAGCCTCTTTAACTCTCGAAGACATTGATTTGGTGATCTTTCATCAAGCTAGTAAAATTGTGATTGAAGCACTCATTGATCAGCTAAAACTCGATCGCAAAAAAGTTTTTACAAATTACGAATCAATCGGCAATACAGTCTCGGCCACCATTCCAATTGCGTTGCAAGATGCTAGTTCGCAAGGCCGTCTCAAAAAAGGTGACAAGGTGATGGTGGTTGGTTTTGGTGTAGGATTCTCCTGGGGTGCAACTCTTATTAATTGGACAATATGATTATTTTAACTGGCGCTTCCGGCGGAATTGGAAAAGATATTCTGCCATTACTAACAAGATTAGATGATGTCGTAGCGCTTTATAATTCTAAGGCTCCCAAAATTTCTGATAAAAAAATTTCTTGGCATAACGTTAATCTATCTTCGGAAGAAGAAGTAAAAAATTTCTGCACTACACTTAAAGAAACCTCGCAAAGAATTACCTTAATTCACGGCGCCGCACTTAGCATTGATGGGATTGCAGCACAATTTAGCATTGATAGTTGGGACGCTGTTATGGATGTCAATTTGCGCGGAAATTTTTTACTGACGCGGGAATTGCTATTAAAAATGATTGAGCAGAAATGGGGCAGAGTGATTCACCTTTCCTCGGTCGCTGGCTTGCGTGGCGCGCCGGGAACCATTGCCTACTCAGCTGCTAAAACCGGACTTTTAGGAATGTCGCGCGTCCTTTCTCGTGAATATGCTCGCTTCGGAATCACTTCAAATGTGATCGCGCTTGGATATTTTAGCACCGGATTAATCGAAACTTTAGACGAAAAAAATCGTAAAAAAATTCTCGAAGAAATTCCCTCGAAAGAGCTTGGTAACCCTACTAACATCGTCGATGCCATTGAGTTTCTGATGAAGTCCGAATATACCAATGGTAGCGTAATTAACATTGATGGCGGCATTTAAAAAATGGAAAAATCATTCACTTTCAAATTCGCTTCAGATCAGGAATTGGTTTTAAAAGTTCGCGAAGGAGCTTTTACGCCAACTGGCACTACAAATGAATTGGTTCAGTCAGTTCACGAACATTTGAATCAGCCTGGAAAATTATTGGATTTGGGCTGTGGAATTGGCGTTACAGGTTTGGCATTAAGCAAACTTGGTTTAGTAAAAGGTGCGCTTTGTGCTTCAGACTTGAGTCAGTCAGCTGTTGAGTGCGCCAAAAAAAATGCCGCCAAATATTCTTGCGACATTGTGGCTAAATGCGGATCAGTATTTGAGCCGTGGCAGGGTGAGAAATTTGATTATATTGTTAATGATATTTCGGGAGTTGCCAAAGCGGTCGCAGAAATTTCTCCGTGGTTTACTGGCGTCCCATGCGATGCCGGTTTCGATGGCGTGGCCTTGGTGACGCAGGTTTTAAATGAAGCTCCAAACTATTTAAATGAAGGCGGAAAAATATTTTTTCCGGTAATTTCTTTATCCAATATCGATAAAATCATTGCTGCGGCACAGGACAATTTTAAAACAGTAAGAATGCTGAGCAGAGCAGAGTGGCCTTTGCCCAAAGAGATGTACCAACATGCGGCGTTACTGCGTGAATTGCGTGAAAAAAACGACATCAGTTTTTCTGAAAAATTTGGAATGATGATTTGGTCTACCGATATTTACATGGCACATAATTAAAATTTTTAAGGGATTTAAAATGAACGCAGAAAAGATTTTGACAGAAATTGAAATCGCACTTAAAGCTCCGCAAGGATCAATTACAAAAGACAGCTCTTCTGAAAATGTTGAGAACTGGGATTCGTTGGGACAGTTGGGTATTCTAGTTGCTCTTGATAAACTATTCGCAGGAAAAATAGCGCAAATTCAAGAAATGGCTTTGGCGGATTCGGTAGAAAAAATTCTGAATTTATTAAAAAAGAATTCTCTCATTTAGTTGGTCTCAAATGAGCAAATGCAATATCGTATCCGAAAAATTTAGTCCTGAAATTATTGCTGAATTTGCAAAATTATCTCGCGTTGAATATGGCGATTTACCAGCGGTTACATCGAAAGATCACTTAAACTGGAAGCATTTGAATGGTCCGTTTGGGGCATCGACCGCTCTTCATCTAAAAGACGGCGATAAAATAGTCGGCCGTACAATTCTTCAGCCAAGAACATTTCAGCTCTCTGACAAAAAAATCAAAGCGGCCTTTGTTACCGATGCCCTTGTCCATCCAAGCTACAGAAGGCCAGTGAGCAATTTTTTATCTCTGACTTTGGCGATTAAAGAGGCTAAAGATTTCGACGTCATTTTTCATTCCTCAAACGAGAAAACTGAAAATATTTACAAAAAGATTCTGCGATTTTCCAATCCATTTTCTCTTCAAGGATTCGGACTGCCTTTAAAATTAGGTAAGTTATTTCCGGAAAAATTTTATCTGAGAAATATTTTTTTAAAGTTAATGGGCGCGCCATATCGACTTACTCTCGAGGCATTTCTTTACTTGGTCAGAAAATTTATCCCGGTAAATTTAAGCGAAAAATGTCCGCAAGATTTCGACGAATTCTGTCAGAAAGAATGTCAGAAAAATAATTTTTTGACGGTGCGCAATCAAGAAATATTACAATGGCGATTCCGCGATGCCCCCTTGTGGAAAGCCGGCGTATCGCATGTGTACGGGCAGGAAAAATATTTTGGTTATATTGTGTGGCGACAGCTTGAATTGAGTGGTTGCAGTTTTTTTGTGATTATGGATTTTTTGCTGAATGATGAATTATCAAAGCTTCGGGCTTTTGCATTGCGTTGCTTGCTCATAAAAAAAGCGATGTTGTCTGATGCTGATATTATTTTTACGCTATTAAATCCGCGCACAAAACTTAGTAAAAAATTTCTTGGCCTTCCTTTTGTCGGAGTGCCGGACAAGTTTTTGCCGCACGCGACTCCAATTTTTGTTCACGCCAATAATCCTTCCTTAATGGCGATGGAGCAAGAAACTGCGCTGCATCTCACTCTAAGTGACATCGATTATTTTTAATTTTTATGACTGCAAAACCCAAAGAAAAAATTGGCGTTATTATTCCCTGCTACAAAGTTAAATCTCATATTTTGGGCGTAATCAAAGAGATTGGTAGCGAGGTGAGTATGATTTATGTGGTTGACGATTGCTGTCCGAATGAATCCGGGAAATACGTAGAAGAAAACTGTCGAGATGAAAGGGTTCGCGTAATCTACAACGAAAAAAATCTTGGCGTTGGCGGTGCCACAATGCGGGGCTATAAAGAGGCCATCAAAGATGAAATTGATATTGTGGTGAAGGTGGATGGCGATGGCCAAATGGATCCAAAATTAATTCATCAGTTTGTTGCTCCAATCATTAAAAGAAGAGCTGACTACACCAAGGGAAATCGCTTCTTTAATCCGGATGACGTGATGTCAATGCCTCGCGTGCGCTTGATTGGCAATGCGATTTTATCATTCTTGACCAAACTTTCTTCAGGCTATTGGAATGTTTTTGACCCAACCAATGGATACACCGCAATACATACTGACGTCATAAAATGTATGGCTTTGGACAAGATCGACGGAAGATATTTCTTCGAATCAGATATTTTGTTTCGTTTAAACATCATTCGTGCTGTGGTAGTCGATGTGCCGATGAAGGCAAATTACGGCAGCGAAGTTAGCAATCTCTCGATCAAAAAAATCGTCATGCCATTTTTATCCAAGCATTTACGCAATACGTTGAAGCGCATAGCTTACAACTACTACATCAAAGACTTCTCCTTTGCTTCAGTTTGTTTGGTTGTAGGAGTGGCGGCGACATCTTTTGGCGCAATTTATGGGGCCAGCGCCTGGATAGAATCTGCTTATCACAATAGATTTTCCTCAAGCGGCGTGGTGATGATTGCTACTCTTCCAATTATTTTAGGTATGCAGCTAATTTTATCTTTCATCAATTACGACGTTACAATTACTCCACAAACGCCGCTACTAATCCATCTAGATGAAAAGAGATCTTAAAATAATAAAACTTTTGAATTGGTTACGCGACAGCTTGTGTGAAAAAGGAATGATGAATCTTAATCCCAATGCCTTGAACCGATTGACTCTACACAAGCAGGCTCTGAATCGTAAACCAATTTTAAGACATGTTTTTGAAGAATTTCATCACGAAATCAAAAATCTTGATCAACAATATTCGATTAATGCCCAAGGTATTTCCATTGAACTTGGAGCTGGTGTTTATCCGATAAAAAATTCTTATCCGCAGGTTTTAGCAACAGATATTGTTGAAGCTGATCATTTAGATAGAGTGTTAGATGCATTAAATATGGACGTTGATTCTGGCAGCGTTAGAGCGATTTACGGACAAAATTGTTTCCATCATTTTCCTGAGCCATCAAAATTTTTTAATGAGTTAGAACGCGTACTAGCATCTGGGGGAGTTGCAATTTTGATTGAGCCTTATTACGGGCTTGTGGCAAGTTTTCTGTTTAAGCATTTATTTTCCGCAGAAGATTTTAACAAGAATGGAGAATGGAATATTGCTGAAAATGACAAGCCAAATCAGGCCCTTAGCTACATAATTTTTGAGCGCGATCGGAAGATTTTTAAAAAAAATTTTAAAGAGCTAGAGATAGTCTATCAAAGGCCTTTAACCAATTACTTAAGATATCTTTTGTCGGGTGGTCTTAATTTTAAAACCTTGGTGCCGAGACGTGCTGAGGGTCCAATAAAATTACTGGAATTCTGCCTGACTCCAATGTTAAAAATTTTTGCTCTGCATCATATTATTGTTCTAAGGCGAAAGTAATGTTGGCAAAATTTGTGCGCTACAATTTGGTCCAAGTCGCAGCTTACGCTTTAGAGTTTTCAACTTTTATGTTGATCGCAAAAATTGGTGTGCACCTTGTTTTATCCAATTGCATAAATATTGGGTGAAATTTTTCGCTATGTCGCAATGTTATTTGTAAATATGGCGCTGGGATCTTTGATCTTAATCGTTTTGTCGAAGTTTTCTGAAGAATGGCTGGCAAAAATTTTATCAGATATTTCTTGTGTAGGAGTTAGCTTTTTATTAGTTCGTTACGTTGTGTTCAAAGATTCAAAAAAATGAAAATAGCCATCACTGGCGCTAATGGTTATATCGGAAAATCTCTAGTAAAATCAGCTTTACAGCAAGGTTTTAAGGTTAACGCTTTAGTCAGAAATAAAGCGGCATGTTGTGATAAAAATGGTTTAAATTTTTTTCACTACGATCTTGATTCTATTCCAGATTCTCGTTCTTTCGAAATGGTGGATGCACTAATACATCTTGCTACGGTTACTAATTCACAAATATCGAATCAGAAAGTCATCGATCTCGAATTGTTCGCTTTAAAAAATTTGCTGGAGGAGGTGCAAAAAAATGGAATAAAAAATTTCATTTTTATTTCCAGTCAATCCGCATCGAAAAATTCCCCAACTAATTACGGGTACAGAAAATATCTGCTTGAAGAAGAGGTGTTGAAAAATAACGGCATTGTTGTGCGTCCTGGATTGGTTTATGGCGAAGAGGAGCACGCGCTTTTCGGTACTTTTTGTAAATTGGCAAAAATCTTGCCAATCTTGCCGGAATTCTTACCAAAGATTTATGTTCAGCCGGTTCATGTTGAAGATTTGAGCAAGGTATTACTGAGCTTGGTGATCAGCGGTCAAACAAAATCTCAACATAATATTGCACAAAGAAATCCGATTGCGATTACAGAATTTTTACAAAATTTGGCGTGGTACAAATTTTGGCGACATTTAATTTTAATTCCTTTGCCACATTTATTTTTACGTTTTGCAGGTTTTATCAAAATTATTGATCCTGAGCGTGTCAATGGATTGCTGGCTTTGCGAGTTATGAAAGTTGATGAGAATTTTAATCTAAGAAATTTAAAGGATGGTCTTCAGAGTGGTGAATTAGTATCAAGAAAGAGATTACTTCTTGAGGGAAAAGCACTGATGCAATATGTTTCTGGCGCAAAACATAATAAATTTTTTGCTAAAAAATATGTCAAAGCAATGACTTCAGCAGGGCCGCTGCGAATTTCTAAAATATATTTAAGCTGTCCGGTTTTACTACGATTGATTGATCCGCGCAGCCCAATTTTTTTACAAAAATTTGCAAATAAAAATGAATTGGATCGACGTCTGAAACTGGCT
The DNA here is from genome assembly GCA_903927415.1 of uncultured Alphaproteobacteria bacterium. Taxonomy (GTDB): domain Bacteria; phylum Pseudomonadota; class Alphaproteobacteria; order Rickettsiales; family UBA1997; genus UBA2645. Next base: position 33,564 of record CAIYMZ010000119.1, on the reverse strand, counting down.
TTGATAATTGCTGAAAGCGATTCCAAAGCTTCGTCACAGTTTATTCCATTCAAAGAAATCGGATTAGTTAAAGCGACGCTGAAGATTGTCTTGATGATGTCGTTTGAGTTTCTGCTAATTTTTATGGGCATCATCACAAAGTTTCTGCGTAATTTAAAATCCGCCGCATGACCATATTTAATCAAGATGTAATCATTGTTGGCAGTGGTCATTCTGGAGTTTCAGCTGCATTCCCTCTTATCGAAGCTGGGTTAAAAGTTGTGATGATTGATTTCGGCAATGAACAAAAAAATTCACTCAAGAAAGGCTCCACTTATTTTGATTTGCGCACTAAATCTGAGTCGAATCCTATTTTTGATAATCTTGATGATTGGGAAAAAATTTCATCCTCTTCTCCCAAGTTACGTGCAGTAACCAATAAATATATTTTTGCCGACTACCACGAAAAATATCAGCCAGAGACTAATAACTTTATTTTATCGGGATCACTTGCTGCTGGGGGTCTTTCTAATGCTTGGGGTGCGGGGGTTGGATGTTTTGATGAAGTGGATTTAGAAAAATTTCCAATCACAAAATCTGATCTGGAAAAATCTTACCAAGATGTGGCAAAGCGTATCGGAGTCAGCGGCGTTAAAAATGATGATGTTTCTGAATTTCATGGCAATGGAATTGAATTACAGAGTGCTACGGAGATTAATTGTAACGCAAAAAAAATATTAAATCGTTACCAAAAAAATCCTCAATTTGCCAATAGCAACGATATTAAAATTGGTCGCAATAGAATTGCGGTTTTGAGTGAAAAAAAGAAGAAAGAGAAGCTTGTAGCTATTCTGGCCTATGTGTTTGGGGTTGTGCCAACAAATCAATTTATTCGGCAAGATTTGATTTAGAGAAGCTAAAAAAATATCCCAATTTTTACTATATCAGCAGTGTGTTTATTGATAAATTGGAAAGTGGTGTTGATGGTTTATACGAGCTAAGTGGTGAGGATGAGAAAAATTCGACAAGAGTAAAATTTTCGGGAAAAAAAATAATTCTAGCGTTAGGTGCGATTGCTACGACCAGACTGGTTCTGGATGCTTTAAAAATTTACGATCAAGAGATTGATCTGGTGACCAATCCTGCTGCGGGATTTGCATTTTTTATGCCGGAGCGTTTGGGATCAAAAGTAGAAAATAAAGTGCTTTCCACCGGACAAATTTCCTTAGTGATTGCTAACAAAAAAAACCACAAAATTACGCGCTAGCCAGTCTTTTTCCTGCTGATGCGATATTGTCTTCGGAATATATTCATCATGTTCCTTTCTCCTATCCGGCTGCAAGAAAGATCATTTTGGCGCTACAGCCATCAATGATTTTAGGAAATTGTTTTTTAAGCGGTGATTATTCGGCGAGTAAAATAAAAATTAATTCTGCCGGAAAAATGCAAATTAATGGTGCTTACCAAGATGGCATTCTTGATGTCGTCAAAGATATAAAAAAACGCCTAACAAAAACTATGATGTTCTATGGTGCATTTATGCTGCCGGGAAGTTTTAAATTAACCGAGTTAGGTGAAGATATTCACTACGCGGCAACTTTAAAAATGAGAGAGAATCCAACAAAAAAATACGAATTAACCAAGGATGGTGAAGTGGCGGCAATGCTAGGAATTTACGTAGTTGATGGTGCTGCGCTCACGACTCTTCCAGCCAAGCCACACAGTTTTACAATAATGGCTAATGCAGATCGCATTGCTAAAAATTTGATCTCTGCAATCAAAGAGAAAAATTTATGACGGTAAGTTCGGTTTACGAAGAAAATAAAATTTGGCTCACTCTTGATGTAGAGGAATTGCTCGACAGTAATTTTAATTTATTGCCAAGACCGGATTTTAGTGATGTGGATTACGAGAAGATGATCGACAATTGGATTGAGTTCTGTGCTAAGTTAAAAATGAAATCGACCTGTTTTGTGCTGGGAAGCTTCGCTCAAAAATATCCGAAGATTATTAAAAAATTAAGTGACGCTGATTTTGAAATTGCTTCACATGGTTTCGACCATCGCTTGGTTTATAAAATCAGTTTAGATGAGTGGGAGCAATCAATCGTTAAAGCAAAAACAATACTTGAAGATTTGACTGGGAGGGAGATTGGAGGTTACAGAGCTGCTAGCTGGTCGATGCCTTTTGAAAATTCTTACTACGAAATTTTGGCAAAAAATGGCTATTCATTTTCATCCTCATACATGCCGTTTAAAACTTACATGTATGGTCAAAGTGAAGATAAAAAATTGCCGTTTGAAGTGGAAACAAAATTTGGAAATATTACTGAAATTCCTTTACCAAAATGCGGCGTTCCTTTTAGCGGAGGGTTTTATTTGCGCGTTTTGCCGCTATTGCTGCAAAAAGTTTTATTCAAGAAATTGGAAAATGAGCGGGTGAAGCCGGTGATCTACATTCATCCATACGAGCTTAACCAAAAAAATCTGATGCGTTTCTACCTGAATAAAATCCATCTAAATTTAGATTTTTTTCTAGCCTTTTATTCAATCAAAAATCCGTTGAAAAAAATTTCATATCTATGTCGCCAATCTTGATCGAGCTTTGTTGTAAAGCCGTGAGTCGGTGGGGAACTCGATGTTTTTTGGCATTTAATGCCGGAAACAACAGTGACAGTAGTGGTTAGAAAGCTATCCTGAGGCTAAATATAAAATTATTAATCGGGAAAATTATTTAAATTTTATTACTTAAGCGCTCCGCACTCTCCACTTGTCATTCCCGCGAAGGCGGGAATCCAGAAAGCTAAATAGAATCTCGTTTTAACATTCTGGATTCCCGCCTTCGCGGGAATGACAAGAAAAAACAAACAAAAATATGACCAAAATCACCCAATCTTTCATTTTCGCCGCCGGACGCGGAGAGCGCATGAGACCGCTCACCGACTCGATCCCCAAGCCGCTCGTTAAAATAAAAAACAAGGCAATCATCGATTACACGATCGAAAAATTAGACCAAATTTCCTCGATCAAAAAAATTATTATTAACGGATTTTATCTCGCCGAGCAGCTCGAAACGCACATCAAAAAACTGAACAATCCAAAAATTATTTTTTCGCGCGAAGTGGAAAAAATTGAAACTGGCGGCGGATTAGTTTTTGCGAAAAAAAAATTCGATCCCACCGAACCGCTGCTGACAATCAACGGCGATGTTTTGTGGCAAGATGTCGGTGCAATTTCTGACATTGAACTTCTCTGCAATGCTTGGGACGCAAGCGCTTGCGACATTCTTTTAGGCCTAAAAAAAACCACAGATTATTTTGGCTATGAAGGAAATATTCACGGCGGCGGGGATTTTAATTTGCACGGCGATCAACTTTTTCGTTTTCCCGATTGCGCAATGAGCCACGTTTTTGTTGGGCTGCAAATTATTAATCCGAAAATTTTAGAGCGCGCGCCGGAAAAGTGTTTTTCAATGTCGCATTTTTACAAATCAGCTGTGGGTGAGGGTGGGTTGGTTCATCGGATTAAAGGTGTCGAACTTGCGGGGAAATATTTTCACATTGGGACTGTGGATGCGGTGGCGTCGCTCACAAGTCAAAACTTTTAAGATTTAACTTCTTCCGTCTTTCCCTACTTGTTCTACACCTCCATCATCAAGCACAGCACCTCCTGCAGCCGCAACTTCTCCTGATGGAGCAACGGCAGCAGCTCCGCCACCTTCGGATCTTATTTTTTCGATCTGCGCTTTCGCATATTTTGCTATATCGTCGCGAACACGTCCCCGAAACTCTGGGGTAAAATCTTTGAGAGTATTGTTGTCATTTATCACTTCTTCGATTGCCCGCACAGCTCTTTCATCGTCAGTATCCATGCCTGGTATTGCTGTTAAAACTGCAAGTAGCGCAATGTCTGATAGGGATTTTTCTTTCTCTGGTTTTATTTGAAGCAATTCCGCCAATAACTGAATGTTTGGATATGGCTCACGATCACGACTTAACTTGAACTTGGTAAGTGGAGAAGAATTAGCCGTAGCAAATAACGCCTCCATGAGTATTGGCATTCGATAGGCCTCGACTCTCTCTGGGATGACACATTCCCTTATCACCTCCTCCTTTGGATATAAAAACGGAAAAATTGTAATCTCTGGCGTTGCAACATGCAGTAAAACTCTCGCTGTTTCGGTCGCACCCTCTGGGCTAAATCGAGCATAATGATACCCAGCCGGATCAAAAAATCCTTCCTTTGCATTTTCCTTAAATTGATCGCGAGTTTTTTTGTCATGCGACGAATGTTCTTCGTCAACATTATTCCACCATTTTAATCCTTCTCTGGCAGCTAGTGCAGCTAGACTTACTATGTCTCCACCATTTCCAAAATCACTTCTATCGTGCATCCTTTGAGCAACGTATCTTTCTACAGCCTCTCCCCCATTTCTCTCTTCAATTTTTGCAATTAAAAATCTTACAGCCTCAACATGAAGCCCTTTAGTTGCTAGATATAGCGGGCTTTTATCGAAGCTTGAAAATTTTCCTCGGATCATTTTTGGATTGTTTTCGTCCATAGGCTTTGAATGTCTTTGATCCACAACTGGAACATCAGTCATTCCATCGATCGACAATCTTCCTCTATTTAAAAGAAATTCCATGACCTCCACATTGCCATATTCCGCCGCTATATCTAATAAATTTTTAGTACAAACTAATCTTCCGCCAGCAGCAGCTCCTTCACCACCACCTCCAGCAGCAGCTCCGCCACCTCTAACGACAGCAGCTCCACCAAGACCAGCTCCAGCCAACTCTTCCGGTAAACTTCCGTCAGTAAAAAAATATTCTTCCGGATGTCTCCCAGACCTTGCGCAAATTTCGGTTAATTTTTTAAAATTTGCAGCCGCTCTGTTATTTGCCATCGCTAAAAAGAGCATATTTCCCATATCTTGATCAGAAACTTCGCCACTCGCACTCACCAATGATTCCAATGCCGAGTCACTTCCACACCATGCCGCATAATGCATTGGCTTCCAACCAAACTTATCTTTTTGTCCCAATGCTTCTTTCAGTTTTTCTGGGTCCGTTTTTCTAATCTCTTCAATTACCTCTAATCCTTCAACTTTCTGCGCATTTGGTATATTTCCACTGGCACTTGCGAATCTATGAAACCAATTTCTATCCTGTTGGGCTAATTTTTTAAATTTATTATCCAGATGACCGCCCTCATAAAAACTTCCACCCACTTGCTCTGGAAATTTATGTCTTCCATTTGCCGCATATTCAAAACTTACTGCTATTGGAGTTATTTGGTCTTGATGTTGATGCTGTGTTTGAACTTGAACTCTAGACATAATTTCTCCTTTTTTGTTTTATTAGTTTTACCACCAACTCCACATTCTCAATCGGCGTTTCCGGCAAAATTCCATGACCGAGATTGAAGATGAATGGTTGGTTTCTAAATATCTCCAAAATTTCCAAAACTTCTTTTTCGATTTGTTTTTTTGTGCCAAAAGCGAGAAGAAAATTGTCGAGATTTCCTTGCAGCACTTGTCCGAGATTTTTTTTAGCCCAATTTTTTTCGATTGTTTGATCGATTGCCAAACCGTGAGGCATAACGCTTCGTGAGAATGTTTTGTAATTCATTCCGATACCACGTGGGAAGCAAATTACCGGAATTTCTGGGTGAAGTTTTTTTATTTCAGTGACGATTTTTTTAGTTGGTTCAATCACCCATTTTTGCAATTGCTGCGATGGTAAAACTCCCGCCCAAGAATCGAACAACTTGACGCAATCCGCTCCAGCCTTGATTTGCAACGATAAATATTCGGTCACGCTTTGAGTTAAAATTTTAATCAGCTGTGAAAAAAAATCTTCATTTTGGATTGCAGTTTGACGCGTTAGTTCAAAATTTTTTGATCCACCACCTTCGATCATGTAGCAGGCTAAAGTCCACGGAGCGCCGGAAAAACCGATTAAAGCCTTCGAGGGATCAAGTTTTGATTTTGTGAGCGCTAGCGCTTCGAAAACTGGATTTAAATGCGATGCGATGCGATTTGTTTTAAGCTGCGACAATTCAAATTTTCCGAGCTTCGGTCCTTCATTTTTTACGAATTCGACTTTCACGCCGAGCGCGTCTGGGATTACAAGAATGTCGGAAAAAATAATCGCAGCGTCAAAATCAAATCGACGGATTGGCTGCAATGTGACTTCGCTTGCAAGTTTTGGTGAGTAACAAAGCTCGAGAAAATTTTTTACGTTTGAACGCACTTCGCGATATTCTGGTAAATATCTTCCAGCTTGACGCATGATCCAAATCGGCGGTGATTCGAAACTCTCTTTTTTAAGAAGAGTATTAATTAATTTACTCATTTATTTTAGATGAATTTATTAGTGCTGTGAATTTCTTAATTAAAATTTTTTCACAATTTTATTAACAGTCTAGATAGTTGAAAATACAGGGCTTAAACCATTTACTAACAATTAAATTTTTCTTAAAAAAACTTTTTAACAATAGGAAAATATGTTAAAAAAATGTGGAAAAAAATAATAAGTTTTTGAGAAAAAATTCTTTGGTGAATAAGTGAGGTTTTTTTAACAAATTATTAACAGAATTTTGAACAGATGAAAAAAAGAATCGAAGAAAATTTGCGAGAAAATTTGCGGCCGAGATTTTTGGAAGTGAAAAATAATTCACAGCTTCATGCTGGGCATTTAGGAGATGATGGAAGTGGCGAAACGCATTTCGCGATTGTGATTGGGGCGGAGGAGTTGGGTGGGATGAGTAAAATCGCAGCGCATCGGAAGATCAATCAGCTACTGAAAGAGGAGTTTGGGAAGGGGCTGCATGCGCTGGAGGTGAGGATAGTGGAGAGTTTTTGATCGTAAATAAATTATCCAACCGCTTCTTTCTGTTTCACAATCGCAATCGCTTTTTTTCCGTCACGCTCTTCAACTTCTTTTTCGCTGAGATTAGTAATTTTTAACTTCTCGCCTTTAGTCAGAACTTCTTTAGTGATATGAGCTGATTTAACATTTTTTTGTGATGGAATTTCAAACATCGTGTCGAGCAAAATATTTTCAGCAATGGCGCGAAGACCGCGGGCACCAGTTTTGCGGTCAAGGGCGCGTTTAGCAATTTCTTTCAAGGCGTTTTCTTCAAAACTCAATTCAACTTTGTCGAGATCAAAAAGTTTTTGATATTGTTTGACGATGGAATTTTTTGGTTCAGATAAAATTCTGATCAGATCTTCTTCTGTCAATCCTTCAAGAGGAGCAACGATCGGAAGCCTTCCGACAATTTCAGGAATTAATCCGAATTTAATTAAATCTTCAGACTCAACGCCGTTAAAAATATCTTTGCGACCGAGATCATCCTTGGCGCGAACATCGGCGCCGAAGCCCATAGTTGAACCGGATCCGCGGGCAACGATAATTTTTTCCAAACCAGAAAATGCGCCAGCGCAAATGAAGAGGATATTGCGAGTGTCGACCTGGACATACTCCTGCTGTGCGGTTTTTCTTCCCGGCTGAGTTGGAACCGATGCGACCGTGCCCTCGATAATTTTTAACAAGCCTTGCTGCACGCCTTCGCCAGAAATATCTCGGCGAGTATTGTCTTCAGATTTGCGAGCGATTTTATCGATCTCGTCTATGTAAACAATCCCGCGCTGAGTTTTTTCGATGTCGAAATTTGCCGATTGCAAAAGTCGCGCGATGATGTTTTCAACATCGTCACCAACATAGCCGGCCTCGGTGAGTGAGGTGGCATCAGCCATGGTAAAGGGTACATCCAGAATTTTTGCCAAAGTTTGTGCGAGCAAAGTTTTGCCGCAGCCTGTGGGTCCAATCATCAAGATATTGGATTTGTTGAGTTCGACCGAATCCCCAACCATGCTGCTCATGGAGTCGATGCGCTTGTAGTGATTGTAAACCGCGACGGCCAAAACTTTTTTGGCATGCTTTTGGCCGACGACATATTCGTCCAAAATTTTGATGATGTCTTTCGGAGTTGGCTTACTGCCATCGGTTTTGGTGAGTGGAGATTTTTTTTGTTCTTCGCGCAAAATGTCCATGCTGATGCCGATACATTCGTTGCAAATCAACGCAGTAGGCCCGGCAATTAGCTTTTTAACCTCATGTTGAGTTTTGCCACAAAATGAGCAGGATAATTCTTTTTCGTCACCGTGTTTTTTTGTCATGATTTGGTTTAAATTTGCTTCGCAAATTTAGTAAAGTTGAGTTGCTTCGCGGCGAGTGAATCGCCACATCCGCAACGATGTTTTATTAAAATTACCCCAATAACGTGGGGTTAAAAATTATTTTTTTCGTCTTTTTCAGGCCTTTTTTCGATCACCTCGTCGATCAATCCGAATTCCTTCGCTTTTTCTGGCGACATGAAATTGTCGCGATCCATTGCTTTTTCAATCACCGCAACCTTTTGGCCGGTATGTTTGGCGTAAATTTCGTTTAATCTTTTTTTCAAGCTCAGAGTTTCTTGGGCGTGAATTTCGATGTCAGTTGCTTGGCCTTGATATCCGCCGGAGGGTTGGTGGATCATGATGCGCGAGTTTGGCAGGCAAAATCTTTTTTTCGGCGCGCCAGCGGTGAGAAGCAGTGAGCCCATTGAAGCCGCTTGCCCGATGCAAAGCGTGGCAACGTCTGGACGGATATATTGCATGGTGTCATACATCGCGAGGCCAGAGGTGACAATGCCTCCCGGCGAATTGATGTAAAAATAAATATCTTTTTTTGGATCTTCCGATTCCAAGAACAAAAGCTGCGCAACGATGAGGGACGAGACTTGGTCGTTAACTGGGCCGGATAAAAAAATGATTCTTTCCTTCAAAAGGCGCGAATAAATGTCGAAAGATCTCTCACCTTTAGCGGTTTGCTCAACCACCATTGGAACGAGGTAATTGGCCTGATCGAGAATTTTATCTGACATGATGATTTGAAGTGAATTGAAGAAGTGAAGGGCGCGAAAACTAAAAATAAAATTTGCGAAAGCAATCTCTCTATTGAAATCGCGGGGAGCGATTTCTAATTTGAACATCTGTTTAATTTTTTAAAAAAATGAGGAAAGAATGTCAGAAAATCAGGAAAATAAATTGGAGCAACAAGAAGAGGTGCGGGAAGAGATTGCGGAAGAAATAAAAAATCCTGCTGAAGAAAAAATTGCTGAACTCGAGCAAAAAAATTCGGAACTGAACGATAAAATTTTACGTTGTTTTGCCGAGCTGGATAATGTCCGAAGAAGGTCGCGTGAAGAAATTGAAAAATCGGCGAAATTTGCAATTTCTAATTTTGTTGGCGATTTGGTTGTGGTCGCAGAAAATTTTTTCCTTGCCAGTGAAAATGCGCCGAAAGCTGAAATCGAAAAAAATCCGGCAATAAAAAATTACGCCGATGCAATCGCGATGACGGAAAAAGAGCTGCTAAAAGTTTTGGAAAAAAATCAGGTGAAAAGAATTTTTCCGCTTAACCAAAAGTTCGATCACAATTTTCACGAAGCCATTGCACAAGTTGAAAGCGAGGCGGAAGAAGGGTTGGTGGTGCAAGTTGTGCAAGCGGGATATTCAATCGCTGATCGCTTGATTCGTCCGGCGCTGGTTGGGGTTGCGAAGGTGAAGGGATAATTCTCTTGCAAAAAGCTAAGCCGCAAATAAGTTGCGCCGCCCTTTTGGGCTGCGGCTCAAAAGGAATTTCTGCACTTTGGGATCATAGCTCAGTTCCAGTCGACGCGTAGCGCGACAAGAAATAAAATCTTAACCACCAACTGAGCTTGCTCGGATGGAATTTGTTTACGGGATCATAGCTCAGTTCCCGTCGACGCGTAGCGCGACAAGAAATAATTTTTTTGCTAACTAACTGAGCTTGCTCAGATGGAATTTTTTTACGGGATCATAGCTCAGTTGGTTAGAGCAGGATGCTCATAACGTCTTGGTCGTAGGTTCGAGTCCTACTGATCCCACCAGCCTTCGCTCTTGCGAGCTTCGGCCGGCAGGCCAGCCCAAAGGGCGGGACTGTCAGGCGGAGATCGTTAGAGCTAAGGTCTGTCCGCCATAGCTTTAGCGACGGCGGACTTTTCAATCTCGCTTTTAATCCTTCGTCTAGTCGGATTTTCGCTGCGATTTCTCACGAAATCTGTGGCATCTGGTCTTTAGGTTCAGGCTTTCTACCTTCCGATCTGCTCATCAATCTTAATTAAAAAATGATATGCCGAAAATGAAAACAAACAGTAGCGCCAAGAAGCGATTCAAGGTTACTGGGACGGGGAAGATCGTCCATAAACAAGCCGGAAAAAGGCACAATCTTGACAGAAAAAGTCAAAGCCGAATCCGCAAATTGCGCAAAAGTGCGGTTCTTTCTGAAGGTCATGCGGCTAGCATTTTAAAGCATAAAATGCCTTATAATCGTTAATTCAATTCAGTTCAACATCCCCATCTCGAACCAAATTTCGAGTCACCCGTCATCGCGTTAGCGTGACTCCCTCCTTATCAAGGAGGATGGGAGGATGATTTAAAAAATAATTTTTTCGGAGAAAAAAATGAGTCGTGTAAAAAGAGGCGTTACTAAAAAAGCTCGCCACAAAAAAATTCTAAAAATGGCAAAAGGCTATCGTGGCCGTGCAAAAAATTGCTTCCGCGTTGCCATCCAAAAAGTTGAAAAAGCGTTGCGCTACGCCTATCGCGATCGTCGTGTTAAAAAACGTGATTTTCGTGCATTGTGGATTCAGCGCATCAATGCCGCAGTTCGCGAGCATGGCTTGATCTATTCAAAATTTATCAGCGGTTTAAAAGCTGCGCATATTGATCTCGATCGCAAAGTCCTCTCCGACCTTGCGACAAGAGAGCCGGAAACTTTTGCGAAGATTGTTGAAAAAGTTAAAGCTGCCTTGAAAGCGTAATGAAAATTTTCAACGCCTTAATTAAAAAAAATTCCGCCGGAAAAATCGAAGACGTTGTGCTGCTCAAGGAAGGATTTTCTTGGGCAGCATTTTTTTTTAGCGGGCTGTGGTTTCTTTACTACAAGATGTGGAAAGAGTTTTTGATGATCCTGTTGATCAATGTTGCCTTCGTTTCTTTTAGTAAAATTTCTTCCGATTTCGACAAAATTTCTCTAGAAATCGCTTTCATCTTCATCATTGCGCTCAACGCCAATTACTGGCTCTGCGAGCATCTCAAGAAGAAAAATTATGAATTTGTTGGATTGGTTTTTGGCGATGATTGTGCCAGCGCTAAATTGCGTTTTATTAAAAATCTTGAAGCCGATCAAAAGCTGAGTGCAGACGATTTTGACGACTCAATTCTGAATCCAAAACTTCACCGCAAAATGATGAAATTAAAACCGCGCCACGCATGAAAATAGTCGTTATCGATTACGGTGCGGGCAATGTTGAATCTGTTTTAAATGCCCTGTTTTTGCTCAAAGGGGATGATGAAATTTTGGTCTCAAATAATCCCGCTGATCTCAAATCTGCAAATCATTTAATCCTTCCAGGAGTAGGTGCTTTCGGTGATTGTGTTGAAGGCTTAAAATCAATTGAAGGGCTGCTGCCAGAATTAAGAAAACAAGTTTTAACCGAGAAAAAACCTTTCCTCGGAATTTGTGTTGGCATGCAAGTTTTGGCGTCGGTGGGATATGAAAATGGTGAGCATCAGGGGCTTTGTTTTATCAATGGCCATGTCGAAAAAATCGGAGCTAATTCAGAACAAATGTCATCGCGCAGCGCAGCGCAGCGTGACCTCCCCCTATCTAGGGGGATGGGAGGTGGTTTTAAGTTAAAAATCCCGCATATGGGTTGGAATAACATCATCGTGAAGCCCAATAAACATGCGGTTTTAAAAGACATCAAAGACGGCGAACATTTTTACTTTGCCAACTCTTTTCACTTCATCTGTCAAAATGAAAATAATGTTTTAGCCCAAGTAGAATATGGCGAAAAACTCACCGCGATTGTGGCGAAGGAAAATATTTTCGGTGCGCAATTTCATCCCGAGAAAAGTGGCGAGGCGGGATTAAAATTACTCAAAAACTTTTTAAATTGGCGGCCGTGAATTTTATCTGCTCCACTTTATTTCGTCATTGCGAGCGCAGCGAAGCAATCCAGGTGGCGCATTTCTGGATTGCCTCGCTGCGCTCGCAATGACGAAATAATTGAATATGAAAATCTCCCACTTCACCTCTCACGCCCTCTTCCATCCAGCCTCTGGCTATTATCGCACTCGCAATCCTCTCGATGATTTTATTACCGCTCCGGAAATTTCTCAGGTTTTTGGTGAATTGATCGCGGCGTATATTTTGCAAATTTCTTCGACAAAAAAATCTAAAATCTCCCTCGTCGAAATGGGCGCGGGAAAGGGAACTTTATTTTTCGATATTTTATCCGCGGTAAAAAAATTAGCGGAGAAAAAAAATCCGCAAGCGATTGATTTTCTTGAGCGCACAACGTTTCACATTATTGAAATCAACGAAGTGTTAAAAAAAATTCAGCGGGAAAAGTTGAAAGATTTTGCGGTGAATTGGCATGAAAATTTTGATGGATTTTTGTCTGAAGATTTAAGCAAGACGGGGTTTGTAACCCCGTCCAGCGCTAGGGAGTTTGTCAGGCAGCCGATAACCGACAACCGACAACTTTTTTTCATCTCCAACGAACTCTTCGACTGCTTCCCCATCGACCAATTCGTCAAAACCGACATCGGTTGGTGCGAGCGTTTGATTGATTCCGGCAAATTCGTCACTGCGAATTTCAATCCAGAAATTCACCAATTTGTTGAAAGTGAAGTAAAAGAAAATGTGCCTTTCGGCGCTGTTTTCGAACACAGCTCCGCCGCAAAAAATTTTATGTCACAACTCTGCGAAGCCTTGAAAAATCACGGCGGAATCGCAATTAATTTTGATTACGGTTACGCCAAAACTGAGTTTGCCAACACATTGCAAGCGGTAAAAAAATATCAAAAAGTTTCGATCTTTGAAAAAAATTGCGACATCACTGCCCACGTCGATTTCTCCGCCCTCGAAAAAATTGCCAAAAATTTTGGATTAAATTCTTCGCTTATCACCCAGCGCGAATTTTTAATTTCGCTCGGTATCGAAGAGCGAAGAAAAATTTTACCACCGTCGGAGAATTCTGCCATTGACCGTTTAATTGCCCCCGATCAAATGGGCGAGCTGTTCAAATGTCTCATTATTTGGAAATAAAATGAAAGAAATTCACGAAACCACCAACCATCTATCGCCTACCGCCTACCGCCTTACGCCTAATCTCCGCCACGATTTCATTGTCGAAGAAATTCTCCAACTTTTCGCCCTGCCTTTTTCTGATCTCATTTTCAAAGCCGCCGAAATTCATCGCGCCAATCACAATCCCAATGCCGTGCAGATCAGCACGCTTCTAAGCATCAAAACAGGTTCTTGTCCGGAGAATTGCAAATATTGCCCACAATCCGCGCATTACAACACTGGCCTCGAAAAAGAATCTTTGCTGGAAATTTCTAAAATTTTGGATGCGGCAAATGAGGCTAAAAAAGCAGGCGCTTCAAGGTTTTGCATGGGTGCGGCTTGGAGAAATTTAAATGAGCGCGATGTTGAGAAAGTTTGTGAAATCGTTGACGCGGTAAAAAAATGCGGCCTCGAAACCTGCATGACTCTCGGAATGTTGACCGACTCGCAAAGCAAGCGCCTCAAACATGCGGGGCTCGATTATTACAACCACAACATCGACTCCTCGCCGGAATTTTACTCCGAAATTATTTCTACCAGAAATTTTGAAGATCGTTTGAACACGCTAAAAAATGTCCGCGAAGCTGGGCTGAACGTGTGTTCGGGCGGAATTGTCGGAATGGGCGAAATGCGAATCGACCGCGCCAAAATGTTAATCGTGCTCGCAAATTTGCCGAAACATCCGCAGTCAGTTCCGATCAACATGTTGGTCAAAGTCAAAGGCACGCCGCTCGAAAATGTTGAGCCGCTCGATCAATTTGAATTTATTCGTACGATTGCGGTGGCGCGAATCATGATGCCGCAATCCGTTGTGCGCTTGTCGGCGGGAAGAGAGGAGATGAGCGAACAGACGCAAGCCTTGTGTTTCTTGGCCGGAGCCAATTCCATTTTTTACGGCGAAAAATTACTGACTACGGGCAATCCAGAGATGGAGCGGGATCGGAAATTGTTTGAAAAACTAGGGATTTCGGGCAAATAAATTCTGGACCCCGCAACAAGTGCGGGGTGACAAATCTGAAAAAAATCTTTCGGCTTTGTCACCCCGCACTTGTTGCACGTAGGGTGTCACCCCGCACTTGTTGCACGTAGGGTGTCACCCCGCACTTGTTGCACGTAGGGTGTCACCCCGCACTTGTTGCGGGGTCCATTTACTCAAAACTTAAAAACGGAGAAAAAATGTCCAACTACGAATCGAAACTAACCACCCTCGGAATCACCCTCCCAACCCCAGCCGCGCCTGTCGCCAACTATGTCGGCTTCGTAAAATCCGGCAATGTCGTTTTCATCTCCGGCCAGCTTCCGCTTGAATCAGGCAAACTCCAATTCATCGGAAAAGTCGGATCAGAAATTTCCGCCGATGACGCAAAGAAGGCCGCCAGACTTTGCGCCATCAACATCCTCGCCCAACTCAAAGTCGCCTGCGACGGAAATTTGGATCGCGTGACTCGCTGCATCAAACTCGGAATTTTTGTGAATGGCGACGCCAATTTTAAAGATCATCCCGCAGTTGCCAATGGCGCTTCCGATTTAATCGCCGAGGTTTTTGGCGACGCTGGAAAACACGCGCGGGCAGCAGTCGGATCAGGCTCACTTCCTTTCGGCGTTTCCGTTGAAGTTGATGCGATTTTTGAGATAAAATAATGCTCCAGCCCTTCCACCTCGCGGTTCCCGTTAATGATCTAAAATCCGCTCGCCAATTCTACGGCGAATTTCTTGGACTCGAAGAAGGTCGTTCAAATGAGCAATGGATCGACTGGAATTTTTTTGGGCATCAATTCGTCACTCATCTTCGTCCGCAAAAAAGTGAAGTGATTGCGAATGAAGTGGACGGGAAAGAAGTTCCAGTTCCGCATTTCGGCGTCGTGCTCGAATGGAATCACTGGCACGAATTCGCCGAAAAATTACGCGCGGCGAAAATCAAATTTGTGATCGAGCCTTACATCCGTTTCCAAGGAAAAATCGGCGAGCAAGCGACAATGTTTTTTCTCGATCCGAGCGGCAATGCGCTTGAGTTCAAAGCCTTCAAAGATCCCTCGCAGCTTTTTAGAAAATACGAGTAAACGCAGCGTTTAAATCCGCGATCAAATCTTTCGGATTTTCTATTCCAATCGACAGTCGAATTAACCCCTCCGAAATCCCAAATTCTTTGCGCAAATTTTCTGGAATGCCCGAGTGAGTCGTTGAAGCCGGATGACAAACCAGCGATTCAGTTCCGCCCAAACTCACCGCAGATTTAAAAATCGTCAGCGCGTTAATCAGCTTAAATGCTTTTTTTCTGCCGCCCTCAATTTCAAAAGCGAAAGTGCTGCCATAGCCCGTGCATTGCCGCTTGAAGGTGTTTTGATATTCTTTGTTTACGATGTATTTCGGGTGAAAAATTTTTGTTTTTGGAAAAGTTTTTTTCATCCAAGCGGTGATTTCGAGCGCTGATTCTTCGGCGCGTTTCATGCGCAAAAATAAAGTTTCAAGCGAGCGGCCGATCATCCAAGATGAATGAGGATCGAGCTGCGAACCGAAGGCATTCCTGATTCCGCGCACTTTGTCCATTAATTCTTTTTTGCCGATTACAGCGCCGGCGACGAGATCAGAATGGCCGCCGACATATTTCGTCAGCGAGTAGCAACTCAAATCAATTCCGTGCGCCAGTGGTTTTTGAAAAATGGGACCAAGCAAAGTGTTGTCGCAAGCGGTGACGACGCGGTAGCCGTGTTTTTTTTCAAACTTGTCGACGGCGTTTTTTACTTTGGAAAAGTCGGTTAAGGCGTTGGTGGGATTGGCGGGAGTTTCGATGAATAACATTCCAACGTGACCAATTTTTGCTGCTTTTTCGAGCGCGATTTCAATCGAATTTTGTTCGAGCCCGTCACTAAATTCGACGGAATTAACATCCCAATTTTTTAGCGCTTTGTGGATGATGGACTCAGTGCCGCCATAGATCGGGAAGGAATGCACGAGCACATCTTTCGGCTTGAGTAAGGCCAAAAAAATCGCACTAATCGCCGCCATTCCGCTGGAAAAAACATTGCACATTTCGCCGCCTTCCAAAAGCGCAATACGATCTTCAATGATTTCGAGATTGGGGTGATTGAAGCGGCTGTAGATCAAACCGCCGACGCTGCCTTTCGGAGTTGGTTTTCTGCCACTAGCAACGTCAAAAAATTCGGCGCCGTCTTCGGCTGTTTTAAAAGCAAAAGTCGAAGTCAAAAAAACCGGAGGCTTCACCGCGCCCTCTGACATGAAGGGATCGTAGCCGTAGGACATCATTTGCGTTTCGGGATGTAATTTGTGCTTTTCGATGTGTGTTTTTTTGTAAGATTTTTTGGACATGTTGATTGAATAAATGTTAAAAAGTTTTGTCATCGGTGCGAAGGCCGCCTCTCTCGTCATCCTTGGCCTGTAAGGCCGAGGATCTCAGGAGTCCAGCTTTGAGTCTGAACCCCTGAGATCCTCGGCGCTGAAGTTTTTTAAAGCAGCTTTTTAAGAAATACGGCTAAACTATAGTTAGCGGGTTATTGGGGACAGCTACTACATGAGCAGCTGTTCCGGCCACAGTCGTACCTGGGGCAGCTGGATTTGCTGCAGCATCACCGGCTCCTACGCCATCAGGTTGCCGTCTACGATTCTGATCGTTGCCACGGCAACATGCTACACAGCAACATATCATCATAAGCGCTACTCCGCCCGCTATTCCACCGACTATAGCTCCAATATTTGTTCCTGACGAAGAAGGGGTTTCTGCCGACGGACCAGCGCCTGGACCAGCGCCCGTAGCGGTCGCTGATTCTTCACCTTTTTCTCTTTTGCCGTAAATTGCTTGGAGCACTCTCTGAGCATCGCCATTATCGATG
This sequence comes from uncultured Alphaproteobacteria bacterium, assembly GCA_903927415.1. Lineage (GTDB taxonomy): Bacteria > Pseudomonadota > Alphaproteobacteria > Rickettsiales > UBA1997 > UBA2645. Next base: position 16,530 of record CAIYMZ010000119.1, on the reverse strand, counting down.
ACCTTATCAAGCCTATCAGAGGCAAACCCAATTCTGGCAAAAAATGTGCGAAAAAATTTTTTTACATCGTCGCTTACCACAAGAGTTGATATTGCTCCCGGCTCTGCTGGAAATACCGCTGGAGCAAGGTAGAGTGGGTCACGACCACCACCGCCACCACAAATATTTTCTATGTCAGTCAAAGTCTCATCGCTACCCAATTCTTTAGTAAAATGTTCTAAAACTTTATTAATTTCAGCAGCTCTTTCTGGAGTAGTTGCAGAATTCGCCAACTCTGATTTCAAGGCATCGAGATTAATTATGTCAGCATTAACCTCCAATTTTTCGAATAACTTGGATAGAGCGCCAGCAAAAGCTCCTAGTTGAGGTTGTGATATGCCGGAAGGATGTAGCGTATGCGATCCCGCTATATCTCGTCCAGTTGATGAGTCAAAAGTTGTGCTTGGAACGCTTTCAATGCTTTCACACAAGGCGGGATCACTTTTTAAGCCAATCAAACCAGTCTCATTACCCGATGAAGCTCCAACAACAACGGCGCCAGAAGTAAGAGCATCATCGTGAATTACTCTTTCCCCGTTTAAAGGATGCGTTGTTTCCTCCATGCCATCGCCCCACGCACCCATCCGCCCATAATAACTGAGGCCTTTAGGGTAAGTAACGCTGGTAACCTGAGACGCCTTGTCAAAATGCAAGTTTCTTGCTAAGGCATTTGGACGTGAAGAAAATGACATCTCGCATGTAAGTTTAGCACCATCCCAAGAAGCGCCTTCAAAATCTGGCCTGTGCTCGGCATCATCAGGCAATGACTGGGGGTAAGAATTTGCTACATTTGTTACTAGGAGAGTGATATCGGCGTTTTTCCAATTTGTGTCTCTGAAATCTGATCCACCTATTGGTGTAGATCCAACCAAAACTTCACCTCCAAGTCCTTCAAAAGTTGCTCTATTGCAGTTAGAATCGGTGAGGTAAATGCTAGCATAAGAATCTTCTTCATTACTGGAAAGATTAGCTTGAGACAAATCGCATTGATTAAACTTATTATTAAATAATGTTGCTCCTCTAAAATCAGCCTTGACCAAAGAGCATCGATTAAATGACACATCGCTAAGTCCAGTGTCTTTAAAATCAGCGTTCCTTAAATCCATATCATCGAACGAGACAAATCCTAAATTCACCATGTCAGAATAATAATCGCTCCCCTCCTCATTGTAGGTACGAAACCCAGCTTCTTTTGCTAGAGTGGCAATAGGAATTTTTTCGCTCGGGCGCTTCCTTCTAAATTCGTTAACTTTTTTACCGAGAGCTACCTTCAATCCTTCTCTCTGCGTTAGTTCCTCATCCGTATACGATTGAACTCTCCTCTTAGCAGATTCTTCTCTTGCACGTCTTTTTGATGGAAAAGTGTCGACGCGCCCCATTTCTCCGAGAGAGTCTCTCGGAACAGGTGGCATAGCTGGTGTAGCTGGCATAGCAACTGGCGCAGGCATTGTGTGCGCCGTTGCAACGGCGTAACCATCACTTCTTTCGCTCTTATCTCCCACCGTTCCGCGTAAATTACCATGCCTTTCAGGTCCATCACTACCAATGCTACCAAGCGAATCATTTTCGAAGTTTCGCTGAAAAATATTAGCGCTTGTGCTGGTAACAAGTTCGAGAACTGTCAGTGCCAGCAGAAATGCTCCTAGACGTTTTCTGCTTGAACCAGTTCCTGTAGAAAGTGAGGCTCGTCGTCCCCTGCTTTTCTCGGAAGTTGCTGACGCTGAAAAAAATTCTTCAAAATCATGCCAAGCTTCTACGAAATTTTTCGGATCGTTATAATCTTTGTAATCTATGCTTGCAGCACTCTGAAGCTGCTTAGCAAAAGCGTTAGCAGCTTCTCTTATTATTCTATCTTCGCGACTAGCTCGTCTTTCGTCAATGTGGCTAGCTTGCCTACGCATTTGTCTATCGCTAACGCCTCTCATGTCTTTTGGCATACATAAACTCCTTGAAACTTGTTATTAAATTTTTGACATTTTGTGGAATTTGAAGTTTTGCCTTCTCTAATCATGTTAGACAACGATTAATAATTTTACTGTTTAGTTATGGCACTATTGCCACCTCCAAAACCCATGCAAAAAAATCTAACTTCCGACGACATTTCTGCCGCACATTTCCGCATCAAAAATCACATCAAAAATACGCCCGTTATTTCCAGCAAAAAATTAAACGAAGAGCTCGGCGCTGAAGTTTTTTTTAAAATGGACAATCAGCAAGAGGCCGGTTCTTTCAAGGCTCGCGGGGCATTCAACGCCATTTTAACTTACAAAGAAAAGCACGGAAAATTTCCGGAAAAAATTGTGGTGCAGAGCTCAGGAAATCACGCAACTGCAATTGCTTTTGCCTGCAAAAAATTCGGAATTCCGGCGCTGATTTACATGATCAAAAACGCTTCGCCGTTCAAAATTGCGGCGGTAAAAAATTTGGGCGCGGAAGTTGTGTTGCTGGAAAAAAGATCGGAAGTGAATCGGATGGCCGAAGAAAAACAAAAAGAAGGCTATTTTTTTATTCACCCTTCCAGCGGTGAAGATGTGATCTGCGGGCAAGGCACTGCAACCTTCGAGGCGCTTTCGGAAATTGGCACCAAGGGGATAAAGGTCAGCGCAATTTTCACACCTTGCGGCGGCGGAGGATTGGTGGTCGGAAGTTTTTTAGCGGCGCAAAAATTCTCACCAGCAGCAAAAATTTTTGGTTGCGAACCCTTGAGTGCCAATGACGTAGCGATTTCTCTGCGCGAGGGAAAAATTTTTCATTTCGAAGACACGCCAAACACGATTGCTGATGGAGCTAGGACTCTAGCCATTTCCGAGCGTTGCTTTGGCTACGTTAAACAGCTCGCAGGAATTTTAGAAATCAGCGAAGAAGAAATTTTTTTCTGGCAAAAAAAATTAGCGGAAGAATTTCAGCAAAAAATTGAACCAACTTCAGCGCTAGCGATTGCTGGCGTGGTGCAGTATTTGAAAAAAAATTCAGAGAAAAAAAATCAGAAAATTCTGGTGGTGATTTCGGGTGGGAATGTTGGGTAAAAAATCCACCGCGAAGTTTTTTGCCAATTGTTCGCTTAAGCGAACAATTCAACTTTTCCGCAAAATTTCCTTCCGAATTTCCGCCGCAAAATTCTTAGATTTGAATCCCACCGCCACCAAATAAGTTTCGCTCGAATCCTTCCGTGACGAGTCAGGTTTAAAATATTTTACGACAGAAAAACTTTCCCGCAGTCTCTTCAAAATCTCATTCGAGCTTCCGCCCTGAAAAATTTTTCCGACAAAAACTCCGCCTTCTTTCAAAATTTTTTCTGCCAAAATTAACGCTTCTTCGAGCAGCGCAATGATTCGCATATGGTCAGTTTGGTGATCTCCCGTGGTGTTCGCGGCCATGTCAGAGAGGACAATGTTAACCATCCCCCCAGCCCCCTTGATAAGGGGGAGGTCACGCATCTGCGATGACTCCATCGTTGAATTGGCATTGAATTTGCGTCGGCGATTTTTGATCTCGGAAATTATTTTTTCCGCTGCGTCTTCCGCCAAAAAATCCTGCTGCAAAAAAGTCACGCCGGGAATCGAATCGATTTCCAAAAGATCGATCCCAACCACATTTCCCTCGCCAACTTTTGTGACAGCGTATTGCGACCAACCGCCAGGTGCCGCACCCAAATCCACCACAACTTTCCCCGGCTTAAAAATTTTAAATTTCTGATCGATTTCAATAATTTTAAACGCCGCGCGCGACCTCCAGCCCTCGATCTTCGCCTTCTCAACAAATGGATCATTCACCTGCCGCAACAACCATTTTTGCGAAGATTTTTTTAAGCGTTTGGCTTTTTTTAATTGCTGAAATTTTTGCGGCATAAATTTGTTGAAAAAGTTGAGGCGGTTCCTAGCTTCCCGCACCTTTCCATTCTAAGCAAGAAATCAAAATTCGTGAAAAATTTCAAAATAAAAACCCCAATTAAAACCTTGGGAATTATCGGCGGCGGACAGCTCGGACGCATGGCCTGTTTCGCGGCGCAGGCGATGGGATTTCGCACTGTTATTTTTACCGATCAAAAAAATTCGCCAGCAAGTTCTGTCACCAATCAAACAATTTTGGCAAAATATTCCGACAAAAAAGCGCTGAAAAAATTTGCGGATTTGGTCGATGTTGCAACTTTTGAATTTGAAAATATTCCGTTTGAAACGGTGGATTACGTGGCTTCGCAGGTTTCATTTTTTCCGCGGGCGGAAGTTTTAAAAATTACGCAGCACCGAATTTTGGAGAAAAATTTTCTTAATTCGATTGGGGTGAAAACGGCGGATTATGCGGAGATTTTTAGCCTTGAAGATCTGCAAAAAAATCTGAAAAAATTTGGGAAAGCGATTCTGAAAACCGCGACAATGGGTTACGACGGCAAGGGGCAGTTTGTTTTGACGAAGGTTGCGGAGGTGCAAAAAGTTTGGAGTCAGTTGGTCGATGGACCCCGCAACAAGTGCGGGGTGACAAGTTGGGAGTGCGGGGTGACAAGTTGGGAGTGCGGGGTGACAAGTTGGGAGTGCGGGGTGACACAACTCACGCTCGGTGTCACCCCGCACTCCCAACTTGTCACCCCGCACTCCCAACTTGTCACCCCGCACTTGTTGCGGGGTCCAGAATTAATCCTCGAAAAATTCTGTCCGTTTGATTCCGAAATTTCGGTGTTGGTGGCGCGCTCGAAAAATTCTGAAATCAAAACTTACGCACCTCTCACCAACATCCACAAAAACGGAATTTTGGACGAAAGTATTTATCCAGCGAAAATCAGCAAAGCCTTGCAAATAAAGGCGCAGGCGATTGCTAAAAAAATTGTCGAGAAGCTGGATTTGGTCGGAATTTTGGCGGTGGAATTTTTTGTGATTGGTGACGAGTTGCTCGTGAATGAGCTTGCCCCTAGGCCGCACAATTCGGGACATTTTTCAATGGATGCTTGCGTCACTTCGCAATTCGAGCAATTGATCCGTGCGATTACTGGCTTGCCGCTGGGTTCAACCGAGTTTCATTCTGAAGGTCGGATGAAAAATTTGATCGGCGACGAGGTGAAAAATCTCGAAAAATTTTACAAAAATCCGCGTGCGAAAATTCATCTTTACGGCAAGGAAAAAATTGCCGCGGGGAGGAAAATGGGGCATGTGAATTTGTTGAAATAAATTTTCATATCAACCCTCTCCCAATGTTACCCTGAGCCTGTCGAAGGGTGATTCGAGCCGCACATCCTGAATCACCCTTCGACAGGCTCAGGGTGACATTAAGTTTTAATTAACGATCAAAAAAATGGCAAAAAAAATTCTCCAAAATCCCCTCTCCACCCTCGAATTCCTCCCCCAAAAATCCGGCTTTCTTGGCATTGAAGAAAAATATTTAAAATCTCCCGATCAAGCAAAAGTTGTCGTTGTTCCCTTCGGTTTGGAAAAATCTGTGAGCTACGGCGGAGGCACGAAAAACGGGCCGGCGGCGATTATTAAAGCTTCGCAACAAGTTGAACTTTTCGACGAAGAATTTTGGTTTGAACCATTTCGCAAATACGGCGTCGCCACTTTGAAAGAACCGAAAATTGATCGCACATCGGTCGCAAAATCTCTGAAGCAGCTCGAAAAAATTACGCAGAAAATTTTGGATGCGGGAAAATTTCCGCTGATTCTTGGCGGCGAGCATTCAATCACCGCAGGCTCGATTCGGCCTTTTATCAAAAAATATCCTGACCTTGCGATTTTGCATTTTGACGCTCACGCCGATCTGCGCGACGGTTTTGACGGCGAGCATTATTCCCACGCCGCTGCGCTGCGCCGCGTGATGGACAATCCGATTTCAACCTTAATTTCTTGCGGCATTCGCAATATTTCGGCGAGCGAAATTCCTTACCTCGAGGCCAATCGCCACCGCATCACCATTCACTTCGGCAAGGATCGCAGAAATTGGGACGCGAAAAAAATCGTCGCTGTGCTCAAAGGTCGGCCGGTTTTTTTAACTTTCGATTTGGATGGATTTGATTCGAGTTTAATGCAAGCAACAGGCACGCCCGAACCCGGTGGTGTAATGTGGGAAGACGCGCTCGACATCATTCGCGAAGCTAGCAAAATTTCGAATATTGTTGGGGCGGATGTGGTGGAATTGGCGCCAGTAAAAGCTCTGCACTCTTGCGATTTTTTAGCTGCAAAATTGTGTTACAAAATTTTGAATTACGCGTTTTTGAATTCAAAATTGAAAAAATAAAAAGTAGATACGAGACTCTTTTTTGTTGTCTCGCTAGCAAAATTTTAGACAGAATTCTTGCATTTTATTTTACCAAAAATACCTTGCCGCGCCTCAATTGATGTCTCGTTTTCGCAAATTTCTGAAATTTAAAAAATACACTAATGCCCAGAGTCTCTGTCGTTGCCAAAAATTATGCTAAAGCCTTGTTTGTAGCAGCTCGAAAAAATAATTCTGTTGATAAAACAGTCGCAGAGCTTGACGTTTTTAAACAAAATTTTTCCACCAGCTTTGCGCATGAACTAAAAAATCCGGTGATCGCAAAAAATGATTTGGTAAGGATCATCACAGAAGTTACGCAAAAATTTGGACTTGGCGCTTTAACATCAAACTTTTTTGCCTCAATCGTTCGCAATAGAAGGCTGAATTTGTTTCCAGAAATTTACGAAGAATTTTCGCGTTTGGTGAAGTTTCAAAAAAATATTTTGGAAGTTGAGGTGACTACTGCAGTCAAGATAGAGAAAGAGCAGATTGATCGCATCAGAGCTCTTATTGCCAAAAAATATTCTGACAAAACTGTGATCATCAGAGAATCAATCAAAGAGAACATTTTGGGTGGATTTCAAGTCAGAGTTGGTTCAGAAGTCATCGACGCCAGTCTAAAGAATCAGCTTGAGAAGATCAAAAAATCATGTCTCGCGGCAGTTAAATAATTTTTTAATTAATCAAAAATCAATCAGCCATGGAATTTAGAGTCGAAGAATTTTCCACTATTCTCCAAAAAACAGTCGAAAATTTTCATAGTTCTGCCGAGCTCAAAGAGGTCGGTGAAGTTGTAAAAGTTGGTGACGGTATCGCCAAAGTTTATGGCTTGGATAATGTGCAGGTCGGAGAGCTTGTTGAGTTTGAAACTGGATCCCATGGCGGCGTTAAAGGCATGGCGCTGAACCTCGAAACGGATAATGTCGGTATCGTAATTTTCGGTGATTCGCAAAAAATTAAAGAAGGCTCCAACGTCAAAAGAACTGGAAAAATTGTTGAAGTTCCAGTTGGCAAAGGATTGCTCGGACGTGTGGTTGATGCGCTTGGAAATCCAATCGATGGAAAAGGCGCTTTGCAAAATGTCGAATATCGTCGCGTAGAAATCAAAGCTCCCGGAATCGTTGCTCGTCAATCAGTTAGTGAGCCGATGCAAACCGGAATTAAAGCGATCGATAGCTTGATTCCAATCGGACGTGGTCAACGTGAATTGATTATTGGCGATCGTCAAACCGGAAAAACCGCAATTGTTCTCGATGCTTTTATCAATCAGGCCAAGGCTCACGAAGAAAGTGACGAGAAGAAAAAACTTTACTGTATCTATGTTGCAATTGGTCAAAAGCGCTCGACTGTAGCACAAATCGTTAAAACTTTGGAAGACGCCGGCGCGATGAAATATACCACCATAGTTTCTGCAACTGCGTCCGAGGCAGCTGCGTTACAATTTTTTGCGCCTTACACTGGCTGTACCATCGGAGAATTTTTCCGTGACAACGGCATGCATGCCGTGATTGCTTACGACGATTTGAGTAAGCACGCTGTAGCTTATCGCGAAATGTCACTCCTTCTTCGTCGTCCACCAGGACGTGAAGCCTACCCCGGAGACGTTTTTTACGTTCACTCACGCTTGCTCGAACGGGCTGCGAAAATGTCGGATGCAATGGGCGGCGGCTCTCTGACTGCATTGCCAATTATTGAAACTCAAGCGGGTGACGTTTCGGCCTACATTCCAACCAATGTGATTTCAATCACTGACGGACAAATTTTCTTGGAAACTGAACTTTTCTACAAAGGCATCAAACCAGCGGTGAATGTTGGTCTATCTGTGTCGCGCGTTGGTTCTGCTGCCCAAACAAAAGCGATGAAACAAGTTGCGGGCACGATCAAGCTTGATTTGGCGCAGTTTCGTGAACTTGAAGCCTTTGCCCAATTTGGTTCTGATCTTGATGCCGCAACGCAAAAATTGCTCGATAAGGGTCGCAAACTAACTGAACTTTTGAAGCAAAATCAATATTCGCCGATGGGCTTTGAGGAGCAAGTTGCCTCGATTTATGTTGGCGTTAAAGGCTACTTAGACAAGGTTCCAGCAAAGGAAGTTGTTAAATTTGAAAAAGAATTTTTACGCAAACTTCACGCCTCTCATCCAGAAATTTTAGCTTCAATCAAGAAGGAGCAAAAAATTACTGACGAGACTGAAACTAAGCTCAAAAAACTCATCGAAGAATTTTTGGCGATCTTTCTAAATCACGCCCCATCTGCTCATTTTGAGCATGCCGGATTGACTGACAGCATACCTCATAACAAAAATAAATAATTTCATTGCGGATGCGCGAATTTACTTCGCGCGTAGCAATTCCGTAGCAATTCAACTTTTTCTAAAAATGCGTAAGCATTTTTAATTATGGCGAATCTCAAAACTCTCAAAACCAGAATTAAATCGGTCAAATCAACTCAGAAGATGACCAAGGCCATGAAGATGGTGGCAGCTTCACGTTTGAAAAAAGCCAAGCATGCGGTTGAATCTTCGCGTCCATATGCTGACAAAATTCATGAGATGGTTGCAGAACTTGCTTCAAACATTGCGGTGCGCGAAAACTTTAATGAAAAATTTCCACTGCTTACGGGCAAAGGCAAAGCCGAAACCCATTTGTTGGTAATTTTTTCTTCCGATCGAGGTCTCTGTGGAGGCTTGAATAGTGCCACTGTTAAATTCGCCAAGCAGCGCATCAATGAATTAGTTTTTCAGGGTCGTGATGTAAAAATTTTTTGCGTTGGTCGTAAGGCTTATGATCAGCTCAGATCAACTTATGGCAAGCAAGTGGTTGATCATGTTTTTGGAGTTTTTCGTGGTGTTGTTGATTACAAAATTGCTCAAGATTTGGCCGGAAAAATCACCGCACTTTTCGACCAAAATCAGTTTGATATTTGTGAGGTGATTTACAGCAAATTCAAATCAGCAATCGCGCAGGAGCAAATTTGCAAACAGCTAATTCCAGCACAAATTTCTTTTGATAAAAATTCAGCAAATTTTGAATCGCCAATGAGTTACGAGCCTGGTGAAGAAGAAATTTTATCTGAACTTTTGCCAAAAAATCTAACCATTCAACTTTACAACAATCTTCTCGAAAACAGTGCGTCTGAACAAGGCGCAAGAATGGCAGCAATGGAAGCGGCCAGCACTAATGCCGGCAAAATGATCAAAAATTTAACACTGGTCTATAATCGCACGCGCCAAGCAAACATCACGAAAGAGCTGATTGATATTATTTCTGGTGCCAACACTGCTTAAATGCTCGTCGGCTTTTGAGCTCTATCGGCGATTTTTTGCCGCCTTTCGTCGGTCACGTATTAAAAATACACTCCCTCCTCAAGCCGTCAAAGAAATCACCGCCATCACTCAAAATCCTTAGAACACTCTGAGTTCAATTTAATTTTTGATGAATTTCTCCGATCAAAACATCTGGCTTAACATCGATAAACCGCTCGGATTTTCCTCCGCAAAAGTTGTTGCGATTATAAAAAGAATTACTGGTGCAAAAAAAGTTGGACATGGTGGAACGCTTGATCCACTTGCTTCTGGAATCCTTCCTGTTGCGTTAAACAAAGCGACAAAAACTTCCGAGGCGCTAATGGGCGCGCGAAAAAAATATTTTTTCCGCATCGCTTTCGGTGAATTTCGTGACACTGACGATGCAGAGGGAAAGGTTGTAGAATCTAGCTTCGTGAGGCCATCAACAGCAGAAATAATTTCGGCTTTGCCATTTTTTATCGGCAAAATCAAACAAACTCCGTCGCGATTTTCGGCGATAAAAATTAATGGCCGACGCGCTTACGAATTGGCTCGCAAGAATGTGCAGTTTGAAATGCCGCCACGCGAAGTTGAGATTTTTTCGATAAAATTAATTTCAAATTCTGTGGAATTTGCTGAGTTTGAAGTAGAGTGCGGCAAGGGCACCTACATTCGCTCCTTGGCACGTGACATTTGCAAAAAATCTGGAGTTTGTGGATTCGTTTCTGTTCTCACTCGTTTGCAAGTCGGGAATTTTTTTTACGAAAAAAGAATTTTTCTTGACGACTTAAAACTCGTAGCTACTTATGGCGGCCGTTTTTCTGATGGCTCGCTGCTTTCACTGCCGGATAGTCTCAAAAATCTCAGTTCAAAATTGTAAGTCTTAACTCATGCAGAGCTGTCTTTAAGCATGAATATCAAATTGTTATCGTCCTTCGACAAGCTCAGGATGACTGTTTTTCAAAAACTTTAAAAATGTCATTTTTCCAAAAATCAAAAAAAGAAATCATTCAAGAATTTGCTCAAGACAAAAAAGATACTGGTTCAGTTGAGGTTCAATGTGCAGTCATCACTAAGCAAATTAACAATTTAACCGAGCATTTAAAAATTCATAAAAGCGATTTTTCTTCGAGAAGAGGATTGTTGATCTTGGTCAGCAAAAGAAGAAGTTTGCTTGACTACTTGAAAGCTCAATCCACCGAGCGTTACGAAAATCTCATCAAAAAACTCGATATCAGAAAATAAAATCACCGGTTCTTTCACTAACCCAACCCTACTAATCAAAAGCTGAAACTATGTTCAATGTTGTAAAAAAAGAAATTAACTGGAATGGAAAAATTCTATCTCTGGAAACTGGCAAGATCGCGCGCCAAGCAAGCGGATCAGTGGTCGCAAAATATGGCAATACCACAATTCTTTGTGCCGTAACTGTCGCAAATAAAGCTGCTGAAGGTGCGGATTTTTTCCCACTCACCGTTAACTATCTCGAAAAATCTTACGCTGCTGGAAAAATTCCTGGTGGATTTTTTAAGCGCGAAACTAAGCCATCTGACGCTGCAACGCTCACCTCTCGTTTGATCGATCGTCCGATCCGTCCGCTTTTCCCATCAAATTTTTACAATGAAGTTAACGTCGTTTGCACCGTACTTTCTTACGATGCGAGCTCTACTCCTGACGTTGTTGCTCTCATTGCCGCTTCTGCAGCTCTAGCAATTTCTGAAGCTCCATTCTCGGAAGCTGTTGCTGGCGCAAGAGTTGGCCACATCGACGGCCAATTTGTTTTAAATCCAAGCGCCGAAGAACTTAAAAACAGTCGCTTAGACCTAGTTGTTGCAGGAACGCAATCATCAGTTTTGATGATTGAATCTGAAGCAAAAGAATTGTCTGAAGCTGAAATGTTAGAAGCTGTAAATTTCGGCCACGCCGCATTCCAGCCCGTAATTGACTTGATCAATGAATTGAAATCTGCAGCAGGAAAACAAAAAATTGAAGTTGTAAAAATCGACAATTCTACGCTCAAAAACGAAATCACTTCTTTCATCGGCGACCGCTTAATCAGTGCTTACAAAAAGCAAGCTAAACAAGTTCGCTCTGGTGAGCTCGACCAAATTTCTGCCGACATCAAAGCTAAATTCATCAATGAAGAAGCGGGTGTTGACGCCAATAAACTCAAATCAATCTTCAAAACACTTTCGCAAGAAATCGTTCGCAACGATGTTTTGAAAAACAGCATCAGAATCGACGGTCGTAAGACTGATCAAGTTCGTCAAATCGCCATCGAAACCGGATTTCTGCCACAAGTTCACGGTTCGGCCTTGTTCACTCGCGGCGAAACCCAAGCCATTGTTGTTGCAACTCTCGGCTCTGGCAAAGACAAGCAATTAATCGAAAACTTGGATCCAGGCATGCATGAAGAAAGTTTCATGCTGCATTACAATTTTCCTCCTTACTCAGTTGGTGAAACTGGTCGCATGGGCGCCCCGGGACGTCGTGAAATTGGTCACGGAAAATTGGCTTGGAGAGCTTTAAATCCAGTATTCCCCGGAATTGCCGAAAATTTTTCTTACTCAACTCGTATCGTTTCTGAAATCACTGAATCAAACGGTTCATCTTCAATGGCCACAGTTTGCGGCGCTTCACTTGCATTGATGGATGCAGGCGTGCCAATCAAAGCGCCAGTTTCTGGAATCGCGATGGGACTCATCAAAGAAGGCAACAATTACGTAATTTTGTCTGACATCATGGGTGACGAAGATCATCTCGGTGACATGGATTTCAAAGTTGCTGGAACCAGAACAGGCATCACTTCTTTGCAAATGGACATCAAGATTAACGGCATCACTTCTGACATCATGCAGCGCGCTCTTGAGCAAGCTAATGTCGGCAGATTGCACATCTTGGACAAAATGGACGAAGTTATGACCGCGCCTAGAGCAGAGCTCAATGCCAACGTTCCAAAAGTTGAAACCATGACTATCCCGCAAAAGAAAATTCGCGAAGTTATTGGCTCACGTGGCGCGGTGATCAAAGAAATCTGCTCAGTTTCTGGTGCAGTTGTCGACATTGACGACACTGGTCTCATCAAAATTTCTTCGAACAATGCTGACTCAGTTAAGAAGGCTATCGCCATGATTCGTGAAATTACTTTTGAACCAGAAATTGGTGACATCTATGAAGGTCCAGTTGTGAAAGTGATCGATGCCGGGGCTTTTGTTAGCGTTTCAAATAATCGCGATGGATTCATTCACATTTCTGAACTTGCTGAATATCGCGTTGATTTCGTTGAAGATGTCATCAATGAAGGCGACATCGTCAAAGTTAAAGTCATCGGCTTCGACAAAAAAGGTCGTCCGAAATTGAGTTACCGTTGCGTAGATCAAATTACCGGAGAAGACATTTCAGATCGTTTGCCAAACAAGCCTCAAATAGTTGACGAAAGAGAATCTGGTGGTCGTGATGATCGTCGTTCTGGCGGACGTGATCGTGATGATCGTGGTGGAGACAGAAGAGGCGGCGGTCGTGATCGTGATGACCGCGGTGGAGACAGAAGAGGAGGCCGTGATCGTGATGACCGCGGTGGCGATAGACGTGAAAATCGTGATCGTGATGATCGTGACGGCGCTCCAAAAAAACGCCGCGGATTTTTTGGTTAGTATTTAATTTAAAATTTAAAAAAGCGGACTCCAAAAAAGTCCGCTTTTTTTATGTCCAAAATATGCCAATTGCCAAAAAAAAATTAGAAGAAATTCTCGTAGAAAATTTTCCGCAAGCGCAAATTGAAGTGATTGCTTTGGTCGACGATGACAACCATTACAGTGTGAAAATTATTGACAAAATTTTTGCTGGAAAAACTCGCGTTGAGCAACATAAGCTTGTGAATAATGCGCTAAAAGAAATTCTTGGAGATGTGCTTCATGCCATGCAACTCAAGACCTCAGATCAATAAAAATTTTAAACATGACCAACATTCTTGAAAAAATTCAACAAACCATCTCATCAAACAACATCGTGCTCTACATGAAGGGCAGCAAAGATTTTCCACAATGTGGATTTTCCGCCGCTGTTTCGCATGCGTTAAAAACTCTCGGAGTTGATTTTTTGGACGTCGATGTTTTGAGCGATGCAGAAATTCGCCAAGGCATCAAAGATTTTTCTGATTGGCCGACAATCCCGCAACTCTACGTCAAAGGCGAGTTCATCGGTGGTTGCGACATCGTGAAAGAAATGTTCCAGTCGGGAGAATTGGCAGAATTATTGAAAGAAAAAAAGATAATCTAAATTTGAAGCTTGATGTCATCCGTTGCGATTGAAATAAAAAACCTCTCCAAAACTTATCGCAAAAAATCCAGCAGCAAAGAAGCGCTCAAATCGATCAATCTCGAAATTAAAAAAGGATCATTCTTCGGCCTCCTCGGCCCCAACGGCGCTGGCAAATCAACCATCATCAATATTCTTGCTGGCCTCGTAAATAAAACTTCCGGTGAAGTAAAAATTGCCGGCATCGACATCGAAAAAAATCCGCAAGCAGCAAAATTTAAAATCGGCATCGTGCCGCAAGAATTAATTCTCGATCCGTTTTTTAACGTGAGGGAAACTTTGGAAATTTACGCCGGCTATTACGGCATCAAAAAATCTCAGCGCAGAACGGATGAAATTATCGAAGCTCTAGGCCTGCAAGATAAGGCCAAGGCCGCGCCGCGCAGTTTGTCGGGCGGAATGCGTCGACGCCTTCTCGTCGCAAAAGCTCTCGTTCACAATCCAGAAATTTTAGTTTTAGACGAGCCTACTGCAGGCGTTGATGTGGAATTGCGCAATCAACTTTGGACTTACGTAAAAAAATTAAATGCTGACGGAACCACGATTTTATTGACCACGCACTATCTCGAAGAAGCGGAAGAATTATGCGATGAAATCGCCGTCATCAATCATGGACAAGTAATCGCGCATGATCGTAAAGAAAATTTAATGAAACTTCTTTCAAGCAAAGAGTTGATCATTTCTTTTGTTGGCGAGGTAAGGCCTGACTTCATTACTGCTTTGCCGCAACTGGAAACCAAACTTCTTGCTGTTGACAAAATTTCCATCACTTACGATCCAGAAAAAATTCAGGTGGAAAAAATTTTGCGCATCATCTCAGACAGCAAAATGCAGATCAGAGACATCATGTCGCAGCAGCCAGATCTCGAAGAAATTTTTAAGCATCTCATCAAGTCTCATTTGTTGCCTAAAAATTCCTCAAAAAATTCTAGCTTTGTGTAAGCTCTTTCCAATCGTTAAAAAAGTTTTTGATTTTTTATTTACAAATAAAAATTTGTTTTTACGTTGCGCGCTCTTCAAGAAATTGCGTTTAAAAATTCTTGCGCGAAGCCAACAAAATCAAGGCTTCTCAACAGTTTTATTTTTAAACAAAAATTAAGTCTTTTTCTCTTTTACTTAATTTGAATAAACAGCAAAGAAATGGAACTAGCGCAAGAATATGACCGAGAAGTGAACTCGAAAATTCACTATTTAAATTTTAGCAAAAAAAGTACCAAGGGATCGAAACAATCTCCCAAATATTTCCAAGCGCTAGCTCCACAAAAAAATCTCAGCACAGTTGAAAATCAGGTTTTTGAATTAAAGCCTTCTCTCCCTGTTTATTTTATTCGCCCAAATTCCATCAAGCGCGCTGCTAAGTTTTTCCTCGAGAATTTTTGCACCAACAAACATGCTAGCGATATTCTTTACTCGGTGAAAAGCAACCCTGACACCTCTGTGCTACAGCATTTATTCAAGTCTGGTATCAAGAATTTTGACGTTGCTTCAATGTCAGAAATAAAGCTCATCAATGAACTTTTCGGTGATGAGGTAAAGATGTATTTCATGCATCCAATTAAATCACGAGAAGCAATTTTTGATGCTTATTTCAATCATGGAATTCGTGATTTTTCACTAGATTCACTTGAGGAATTAAAGAAAATTTTGGAAGTCACAAATGGCGCAAAAGATCTTGGTTTGCATGTTCGTTTATCGATCCCAAATTCTCATGCTGCCATCGACTTATCTGGAAAATTTGGCATCCTTCCATCTGAATCAATTTCGCTTTTACGCAAAACAAGAAACGCTGCAAAACGGCTTGGAATCTGCTTTCACGTTGGTTCTCAATGTATGGAACCAACAGAATATCGTAACGCTTTAAACATCACCAAAGAAATTCTTGAGCAGTCAAAAGTAAAACTCGATGTACTTGATGTTGGCGGAGGATTTCCATCATCTTATCCCGGAATGACGCCACCAAATTTACGTAGTTATTTTGACGAAATTTTTGATGCCATCAACCACCTCAATCTCGACAAAAATTGTCGCATTTGGTGCGAGCCTGGTCGTGCTTTAGTTGCGGAGTCCGGCTCACTTTTAGTTCGCATCGAAGCACGCAAAAAAAATATGCTTTACTTGAATGATGGAACTTACGGCGGCTTATTCGACGCCGGCTTTCCCGGATTTATTTATCCAAGCAAAGCGATCAGAATTAAAAATAAAGATCCTCTTTCTCTGATCCCAATGCCATTTGGATTTTATGGTCCAACCTGCGATTCCCTTGATTCCATGAAGGGCCCGTTTTATTTGCCAGAAAATATTTCCGAGGGAGATTATATCGAAATTGGTCAGCTCGGTGCTTACTCCCGCAGCATCAGAACCAACTTCAATGGCTTCAATCAAAATCTACAAATCGAAGTTTCTGATGAGCCGTTGGTTTCGATGTATCAGGAAGTTGAAGAGCGGAAAGAAGAAAGGTTGGGATTAATAAATCGCACAGGTGTGTTAGCTCAATTATATTTTCACTGAATCAAATCACACCAACGAACGATGAACGACGAAACGAAGAACAAGTAATAAACAATGACTTACCCCAGCTACGAATTTCATAACGTATATGGCACCAATGACACTGAGGAATGTCATGACAGAAGAAGAGTCGGCGG
>CAIYMZ010000118.1 GCA_903927415.1 uncultured Alphaproteobacteria bacterium | reverse complement strand
GGGGTGACATGTCACCATTTACTCTTAACATGTCACCCCGCACTTGTTGCGGGGCCCATCTCAAAACTTGATCGATCTTTTTTTTATCATCGCAAATTAGCGTCAACTTTCTTTTCTCGTGATCAAACTCAAAAACTAGCGCAAAATTTATCAGAAAAATTTTTGGCAAATCGACAAAAGATTTTTTCGTTTTTGGCAATTTTTCAAAAGCCTCTGCAACTTCGTAAGACAAATATCCAAACCATTTTTTATCGCTGTTTTTTATAATTTTTTCTGCAGCAAAAAAATCATCAGTTACAATTTTTTCTTGAGGGAAAAGCGCGATGTAAGAATGGGAATTCTTAACATCCTCACTAAGTCCAGAATATAATAAACACCAGTCTTCATCACCATAATTATTAGAAATTTCTTGCGCAAAATCTAATGGATTCTGCCATTTTAATTTTACTCGCTGCATGATTTTTTTAAATCTTTTTGGAGTAATTTTAAAAACTCTTTTCCGAAATTTTTTTGCATTTTTCTGCCAATAAATTCATCAACCGGTAAAATCAAAAAAGATGAGTTGGTGAGAAAAATTTCATCCGCGTTTTTTAGCACCGAAATTTTTGCTTCAACCGCAAAAATTTTGAGTGGAGAAATTTTTAATAATTTGCGACGAATCGTACCAGGCAAGATTTCACAAGATTCTGACGGTGTAAAAATTTTACCATTTTTTACCCAAAAAATATTTGCCGAAGAGGTTTCAGCAATAAATTTCTTCTCGGAAAGCATTACGCAATCAAAAAAATTAGACTCCTGCGCCGCAATTTTATTAAGCACGTAAGGCAGTGCATTCATTGATTTAAAAGCAGTTTTTGGTGCGATAATTTTAGAAACTCCTAAGCAAATTTTTTCTGGCAATTTTCTTTCCACCAAAGTTTCGATGATCACAAGCGGCCCTGATTCATGGGTTGGCAAATAGCCTGCAGAGCCAATTCCACGACTAATTGAAATTCTTAAAATGCCGTTTTTGACCTGATTTTTTTTGATCAGGTGCTGAGATCGTTTTTCTAAATCCGCAATTTCAACAAAAATTTTTAACGTCTTTAAGCCTTTACAAATCCTATTCTCATGCGCTCTGAAATCGTAAATTTTTCCGTTCGAAATTTTGCAAGTTTCAAAAATTCCGTCACCAAAAAGGAATCCTCTTTCGCGGATAGAAATCGTTGCTTGTTTTTCTTCGACAAGTTGCTGATTTTTGAAAATATATTTTTTTGTCATTAATTTAACCAATTTAGTCAGTGAAACCTAAGAACAAACTCGGCAAGAAAATTGTAAAAAGTCACAAGCAGAAAAAAGCAGCGAGACCTTTATTCTTCATCATAAAATGGATATTTTTTTTCTCCATCTGGATCACAATTTTCATCACCATCGCTCTATTTTACTACTTTCAAGGTCTGCCAAGTTTAAGTGATCTAGAAAGTAAAAATGGCAAACAAATTGTTCAGATTAACTATTCCAACGATGATCGCATTACTAATCGCGGCGAAATTTATCTCAGCGAAACAAATTTTTACGAATTACCACCGCACTTAATTAATGCCGTGATTGCAACGGAAGATCGTCGTTTTTTTTCACATCACGGTGTTGATATTTTTGGTATCATTAGAGCCTATCACGCCAATAAAAAAGCTGGCAGAATCATTCAGGGCGGCAGCACGATTACGCAGCAATTGGCGAAATTATTATTTCTGAAACCGGATCGAAATTTTAAAAGAAAAATTCAGGAAATTTTGCTGGCCGTACAACTGGAAAAGCATTTCACTAAAGAACAAATTTTAACTTTTTACCTCAACCGCGCTTATTTTGGCTCGGGATCCTACGGCGTCGGCAATGCTGCGAAACATTATTTTGGCAAGGATGTGGCGCAGCTCAACTTGAATGAATCTGCTTTACTTGCTGGCCTACTCAAAGCCCCTTCAAAATTTTCACCAAAAAATAATCACGCCCTTGCCGAAAGCAGAGCCAACGTGGTTTTGAAGGCAATGATTGATGCCGGATTTTTGAGTGAAAAGAATTTGTCGGAGCTGAATCAAGATCCGAATTACAAAGCTGACCACTCGCAGAGACTCTATTTTGCTGACTTCGCCTACAATCAATTTCCAGAATTTTTGGCGAAAAAAGATTTGTCGCAAAAAATAATTTCAATCACCAGCAGCTTGGATGAAAAAATTCAGGAAAATTTGGAAAATATTTTGAACGAGTTTTTTGAGAAAAATTCTAAAAAATTAGGTAAGTCAGAAATCGCGGTGGTGGTAATGAATAAAAATGGCGCGGTGCTAGGGATGTCTAGCGGCAGAGACTATCAGCAAAGTCAATTTAATCGTGCAGTTTACGCTAAAAGGCAGGCTGGCTCGGCCTTCAAAACCTTCGTTTATTTAACCGCTTTTGAAAATGGATTGCAGTCTGATGACGTGTTTGAAGACAAAAAAATTAATGTCGGAACTTGGCTGCCGGAAAATTACGAAAATCATTATTCGGGCGAGGTGACGTTGCGGCGCGCTTTCGCGAATTCGCTGAATTCGGTGTCGATTCAATTGGCACGAAAAGTTGGGGGAGAGGCGATTTCAGCTACAGCGCGTAAGTGTGGAATTTTGTCGGCAATTGACAAAAATGATCCGACGATTGCGCTAGGCACCACGGAAGTAAGTTTGTTAGAGCTTACCGGCGCTTACGCCACAATCGCCAATGGCGGTGAACCGGTGATTCCATACGCGATTTCAGCGATTAAAAATGGCGAAGGTCAATTGCTCTACAGCCGCGAATCTTCTGGCTTGGGATCGGTTATTTCTCCCGAGGCGCTAAAAAATATGAAAATAATTTTGCGTGAAGTAGTCGAGAGTGGCACCGGAAAAAATGCCAATATTGCCAAAAATATTTACGGCAAAACCGGCACCAGCCAAAACTTTCGCGATGCGTGGTTTGTTGGTTTCGACGATGATTACGTTGCCGGAGTGTGGATTGGAAATGACGACAATTCAGCGACGGATAAAATTACCGGAGGATCTCTGCCGGCGCAGTTATTTGCGGAGATAATGGGGAGAATTTAGGCGGGGTATTTTTAAAATTTTTTACAAAAGATTTTGGGTAGGAGATCCTACGACACTTGAATTAGCCAAAGAATCTTCTGCCGTTACATCAAGCCACGTCTGAACTTTTAGAAAGAGACCTTGCTGAAGTAAGTGCCATCTGCATAACCATGCGCGAGCCCTGAATAACCCCGGCTACCAAAATCCCGATGATAAAATTACGATTGAAAGTTCTGCAAGGGAGAAGGCGCGAGAACTTTTTATAAAATTTTATAAAATTAATTCATGGTGGGTCTGGGTGGACTTGAACCACCGACCTCGCACTTATCAGGCGCGCACTCTAACCAGCTGAGCTACAGACCCATGAATTTGTGAGGGGGAAATGTGAGGGGGCGAAAGAGGGGCGGGAAATTATGAACCGACTAAGAATAAGTCAACGCTGGTTCTCGATTAATTGGTGAATTGCTCGCGAATAATTCTTTCTTCCAGCGAGTGATTGGGGTCGAAAAGAATTTTGAAAGTGATGGAGCGATCTTCGGAAATTAAAACTTCTTTTACATTTCTGATCTCGTTTGAATCTGCTGTGGCACTGGTTGGACGCGATGTTGGATCGAGAATTTCTAATTTTATTTTGCTGCTGGCGGGAAGAAGAGCGCCGCGCCATTTTCTTGGGCGAAATGGGCTGATTGTGGTGAGGGCTAAAATTTCGGAGCCGAAGGGAATGATTGGTCCGCCGGCGGAAAGATTGTAAGCGGTGCTGCCGGCAGAGGTTGCTACAAGTACGCCATCAGCGGCGAGACAGGCAATTCTTTCTTGACCATTAACTTCAATTTTAATTTTTGCTGCTTGGCTTGATTGGCGCAGAAGCGCGATTTCATTGATGGCGATGTGGCTGAATTTTTTTCCGTCAATGTCGGTGACATTCATGCGTAGTGGATGAAGTGTTGATTCGTGGGCTTTGGCAAGGTTTTCTAAAAAATTTTCTTCGCAAAATGAGTTCATTAAAAATCCAACTGTGCCACAATTAATTCCGTAAATCGGCAAAGGATTAGCTTCATATTCGTGAAGCAGATGCAACATCAGACCATCTCCGCCAATGGCGATGAGAAGGTCAGCGCCATCAATTTTTTTGTGATCGGCGATGTCTTTGAAGCCAAATTTTTTGATGAGGAAATTTTTTTTCTGCGCCGCTTCCTGATTATTTTTAGCGGCAATGACGGCGATGTTTTTGTGCATTTTAGACACTGTTAGTTAATTATTTTTTTCGTGATTTTTCGCCAATTTTTAGCGATTTTTTTGCAAAATTTTGAAGCTGTATTTGATATACTGCGAAAAATTTTGCAAAAAAAAGAGTAAAAATTCGCGGAAAAGCGCGGAAAAATAATTAGCCAACATTGTCTATCTCCTTGAAATTTCGTAAAGGGCAATGGCTGCAGCCACGGAAGCGTTGAGACTTTCTACCTCTTGGTCAATTTCGATGCGCGCCAAAAGATCACAATTTTTTTTCACCAAGTCTCGTATTCCATCCCCTTCCGAACCGATGATGAGAGCGATATTTTTATATTCTTTGATTGCAGTGATTGACGCAGCGCCTTCGCCGGCAAGGCCAATGCACCAATAGCCGATTTTTTTTAATTTCTCGATGAGGTTGTTGAAATTGGTGACAATGATGAGGTCAACCAGCTCAATGGTTCCCGCTGATGACTTGACGATGGTGGCGTTTTCTTTTGGCGAATTATGTTCGGAAAAAATTATTTTGGTAACACCAAAACTTGCAGCGCTGCGAATGATGGCGCCAATATTGTGCGGATCAGAAATTTGATCGAGCAGCAACAAAGTAGGGAGTTTGCTGCCTTCTTCAGCGGTGCAGAGTTCCTCCAAAAGATCATTTTGATTTTTGGTCGGAAGTTTTGCGGCACGAATTGCAAAGCCCTGGTGTAGTTGATTTTTGCCCAACAGTGACTCGATGTGATCATTGTCGACCACTTTAATCAGCGGCTTGAGACTGGTGAGGGAATTTTTTTTGAGGAAATTTTCGAGTTCAGAAATCGTGTTGCGAGTGGCAAGAATTTCAAAAATTTTGCGACGTTTTTTTTGGAGGATGGTGAAAATTGGATGCTTGCCGCAGAGCCACAACTCATTCGGATTCCCGTCGCTTTGTTGGCTGCGGCGGGATCGAGATTCTATTTTATTTTTTGTGTTTTGCTGCTTTCTGTTGTGATTTTTCATCAGATTCTTTTTCAACTTTTTCTGCTGATTTTGCAGCAGCTTCAGCACTAACTTCTTCGGATTTTTCAGCATTTTCGGCTGGAGAAGTAGTGCCTTCTTTTTCTAATTCAACTTGTGATGGAGCCACTTCAACAGGGGCTTCAACCACTTTTTCTACCGCCGGTTCTTTCAACTCAATCAAAATTTGAATTTTAGCATCTTTGGTAATTTTAGCGTTAATTTCGTTTAATTTATCCTGAGTTAATTGGTCGCGGATATTGTCTTTGACTGATTCGAAAGGTAGCGCCTTTGCTTCACGGACATCAGAAACTTTTACCAAATGCCATCCGAACTTGGTTTGGATTGGATTGGAAATTTCATCTTTTTTTAAAGTCACAGCTATGTCGGAAATTTCTTTGATCATATTATCCTCAATAATGTATCCGAGCTCCCCACCATTTTCTGCGCTGTCTTGATCGATAGAGTATTTTTTAGCCAACTCAGAAAATTTTGCAGATGGTTTTTTTGATTTGAGGATTTTTAAAATTTTTTCAGCCTCATCTTTGGTTTTTGTAACTATGTGAAAAATTAAATATTCTTTTTTGCCGGCAAGTTCGTTGCTGAGTTCGACATATTTTTCGCTAACTTTTTGATCAGTAATTTCTTGCTTCAACAAAGAATCAACATAGGCCTGACGCAAGATTTTATCTTGCGCTTCAGCGATTCTATCCTTGATATCATTGGATTTGGCTAATTGTGATTTTTTAGCTTCTTCGGTTAATTTTTTATCGAGATAAACTTCTTTGATTAGAATCTCGATCACCTCTTTTGGTAAATTTTCAACTTCCGGAATTTTTATTTCTTGATTCTGACCATCAAAAACATTGCGCAATTTTCTCTCGATTTCTGATTTGAAAATTTGCGTGTCGTTAACTTTTGCAACAACGATCTTATTTGCATTTTTTAAAAAGTGATTTGAAGCCACAAAAACCAAGGCCGCGACAGCAGTGATAGCAACAAAAATTTTTGTTGAATTTTTTTTTCTTGAAGAACGTCTCATAATTTTAAATTAGAAATTACAAATTTAGGAAAGATTTGGTAAGAATCGCAAATTACTGCGAGTTTATTTTTATCAGCAGTTTGCCAATATTTGATGCCAAGTGGATTAGAAAGAATCCCGCCAGTTATAAGGACACTATCGATCCCAAAATCACTAGCGCCTTTGATGTCGGTTTCCATGCCATCCCCCACAGCAAGAATTTTTTTAATTTCGGGATAATTAAAAATTTCACAAACCATTTTATAAACTGCCGGAAATGGTTTTCCATAATAAAAAACTTTGCCGCCAATTTTTTCATATTCCATTGCCAGAGCGCCGGCACAAATCATTTCGCGCCCATCCTGTTTAACCACAACTAAATCAGGATTTACGCAAATCATTGGTAAATTATTTTTTTTTGCCTCCAAGGCTTGCGGTAATTTTTCGGCAAGAGTTGAACCTTCACCATCAAAACCAGTAGTAATCGCAACATTGGCCTCAGAGGCTTTGCTAACTCTGATGTAATCAAGTCCACTAAGCAAATCGATATCTTTTTGTGGACCAATATAAAAATAATTTTTTCCAAAATTTTTAAATCCACTTTTCTGATTTTTCTGAAGATCGAGGAAAGTAGCCTCACCAGAGGTAAGAACAAAATCGTAAAGATCCGGCGCGATGCCAAGCTTCTGTAAAACAGCTACAACCTTGGATGAACGACGTGGCGCGTTAGATAAGAAACAAATCTTTTTTCCCCGCTTACGCAAAAAAGAAATTGCCTCAACCACGCCGGGATAAGCAACGTTACCATCGTGAATTACTCCCCAAACATCGAATAGAAAATAATCGTAAACATCAGAAATTTCTGCTATTCCGGATTTAAATTCCATCATTGCTCAATCATTGATTTCGCTGCTTTCGCCACTACTGAAAAAGAGCTTTTTTTATATTGCAGCTTTACCGCGTCACCAAGTCTGATCGCATTAATCTTGTCAGAATCATCAATTACGACCCAAGAATTTTTAGGATCAATTTTGTCGGTAACAGTTCCTTGCGCAAGCACGCGTCTTTCAATTTCACTTTGATTGCTAATTGGATTTTCAGTTTCGTACTGTCCCGTAACCTCAAATTTATCACCATGCTTGATGCCATCAAGCGAGCCCAAAGTAATTTTAAAAATTACCTTTGAGCCGTAGGTGCGCTTCTCAAGAATGTAACCTTTTTTAGCAAAAGAATTTTTTATAGCGGTTTGTATTTCATCAATCGCATCAGCTCCTGCTTTGCGCACCAAGCCATCATCACGATCAGCGCCTTTGGCTTGCTCACCACCAATTTGCAAAGAACCTAGACTAAGCCCACCTTTTTGCTGCACATTTTCCGTACGAACTTTTTTTCCAGAAAATTCAATCGCCTCAATAACGGTTAAAGATGGCAATTCGTAAATTTTTAAATTTCCTGCAGCGCTAGCGCTGTAAGTAAATTTTGGCGGAATAGAAATAACATTGAGATTCCTTGGATCAATGTAAGTGCTACCGCTAGAATATTTGTTTGTAAAATCAGCATTAGAAATAGTGCCTGAAATCGCATATTCAGCTACTTGCGGACCTTTGTAAGAACCGGTTTTATTCATCTCAGCCAAAGCAATTTCTTTTTGTAATTTTGTCGCAGCTTTGCGATCAACTAATTCCGCGAGACGATTTTGCGCTAAAACATTTTCAACATTATTGGCGATTACATTACCAAGCTGAGCTTGCATTGCCACCGGGTTGTCATTCTCATCCAGGGCAAAAACCACAACTTTCGGCGACTTACCTTCAAGATTTTCTTTGCTTGGCATAAATTCAGTTTTTGACAAAAATTGTTTTTGATATTTGTCAAAATTTTTGATCGTTGGCGCACAAGAAACAGCGAATAAAATAATGGCTAAATGCAGGATTTTCATGACTTGGGAGATTAGTTAATGATGCCGATTATTTTCAAAATTCCATCTTTCTCAATTTTTTCTTCGAGAGATTTTAATGCTGCTAAATGTGATTCTTTTTCACCAATAGTCGAACTTCCAACCACCTCAATTGAATTACTAGCGACTACTTTTCCATCAGCCAAATTTTCAAAATCAACCTCCAGCTTTGTCATGTAAGAGCCGTAGATTTCGTTAGATCTGCTGCTTGATTTTATTTTAATAACAATCTGATTTGCATCAGAGCTATCGCGACTGAGTGCGATTTTAATTTTTTCTTTATTGAGACTGTTGCGAATCGTTTGAGCAATTTCTTTCGGAGAATTTATTTCAAAATAAAACTCAATTTTATCCGAAGTTTTATCGAATTGATTCTGAAAATTGGCAATGCGATGCAGCTTTTCTTTTAAATTAACACTCTCTCCCGCGCCAGCAAGAATACGACTTTTCAACTCTAACTCTTTGCCAAAATCTAAAATTTTTATTAGGGAATTTCTTTTTTGAATCGGATTTTTTCCGGCCGAGCCTTTCTCCAAATCAGCAATTTTCTTTTCCAAAAGTTCAACACGCTCCTTTTGATCATTGATGAATGACGCACGATCAATCATCACCTCTACAAAAAATCTCTGACCAAATTTATCGCTTTTTGTAACTTGAAAATTAGTGAAATTAATCTTCTCAACGCTTTGACGAACTTGTTGACGCATTTCCTCATTTACGCTGTTTTGATTTTCTTCGCGAAGCAAACTTGATTCCGAAGAGATGCTAACCATTAAGCGCGCCGCGGCATCGGCAAGCGCATATTTTGTCGCCTCTTCAAGAGTATAGCCTTCAGCAACACCGTAAAGATTTGAAGCATTATTTTGTTTTGGAGAGATATACCAAGAGGGAGAGTCTGAGGATTTATCAGAATTACTGGTGCAAGATGTGAGAGAAAGAACCGCTCCAAATAAAAGCAAAAAAATCTTATTCATCGAGCTCTTTAAGAATATCTTTGCTGCTATTATCGCTGCTATTG
>CAIYMZ010000117.1 GCA_903927415.1 uncultured Alphaproteobacteria bacterium | reverse complement strand
GTGTAAATCTCACAAAACCATCCTCATGATCGACGAAATCCACCATTTCAACAAAACGCAGCAGGATCTTTTTTTACCTTTCGTTGAAGACGGCACGATTATTTTAATCGGCACCACGACTGAAAATCCTTCCTTCCACATCAACTCCGCTCTGCTTTCACGCTGTAAAATAATTACGCTGAAATCGCTCGACGAAAATGCGCTCGAAAAAATTTTGCAGCGTGCAGAAAAAATTTTAGCAAAAAAATTGCCGCTAACCTCAGAAGCGCGCGAAGCCTTGCTGGCTCTGGCTTGCGGCGATGGTCGTTATTTACTCAATGCTTGCGAAGAAATTTTAAGTTTTGCATCGATTGATTACCCTCCCCTTGAGGGAGGGTCGGAGTCGCTTGCGACTTCGGGGAGGGGTCAGTTACTCGGAGTTGAAGAAGTAAAAAATTTAATCTCCAAACGCGCTGCCCATTTCGACAAAAAAGGCGATTTCCATTTCAACTTAATCAGCGCCTTCCACAAAAGTTTGCGCGGCTCCGACGTTGATGCCGCGCTCTACTACCTCGCGCGAATGCTCGAAGCAAAAGAAGAACCCTACTACATCCTGCGCCGCCTCGCACGCTTCGCGACGGAAGACATTGGCCTCGCTGATCCAAACGCACTTCTGCAAGTAATGGCCGCGAAAGAAAATTACGATTTTTTAGGAAGTCCCGAAGGCGATTACGCTTTAAGTCACGCCACGATTTATTGTGCGACGGCTCCCAAATCCAACGCCAGCTACCTCGCGCACAAATCTGCAATCGAGCTCGCACAAAAAACCACCGAGCTAAATCCGCCGAAAAATATTTTAAATGCCCCAACGAAGATGATGAAAGAGCAGGGCTTCGGCCAAGGCTACATCTACGACCACGACACCCCAAATTGTTTTTCAGGACAAGAATTTTTCCCCGAGAAATTACAAAAAAATCCCAGCCAAATCTCGCGGCCGAAATTTTTTATTCCAAATGAACGCGGCTTCGAAAGAGATTTAAAAAAGCGGTTGGAATATTGGGAGGAGCTGCGTAAGAAAATTGTGCGGAGTTAATTTTTTGTCACCACCGACCACATCACCGTCAATCAAAAATTCTCCAAAAATCTCCCCAAAAATCTCCCCAAAAATCTCCCCAAAAATCTACAAGGGGGCTCTAAAAAATAAAAACCAATTTCATCCAACTTAAATTTTTTAAAATATGTCCAAACCAGTTGTGACAGCGTTGCAGGCTGCAAAAAAAGCTTTTAGCCGAGTGCCGGCGCATCTAGGCGCTGACGGTGTGTCCAAGCCTTTTACCAAGCCCTTTATGATTCACGGGGATGGGGAATTTACTTTTCTCGGAATCCACCAAGCCTTGCAAGACGAGGCTCACTACGAATCTGCCAGAAATTTTTTTGCTGAAAAACTAAGAAAAAGTGGAGCAGCACATTCTTCAAAACCAAAATTCAACCAGCTAATAGGAGACTCAGCTTCTTTTGACGAAGAGGGTTCAACCGTAAGATCTTTGGCATTTTACAAAATGTTTAAAGAGTTGGCTGATAAGGGAGACCACTGGTTGTACGGCTTCACGGCTCACAATGAATCTGATGGAAGAATGGATGCGAATGGTGCGGTGGGGAAATATCTTGCCGAGCATCCGAAGCAAGCAGAGCGCTTCATCGGCAATGTGGTTTGCGAACATACGCCGATCGCACTCGAAAAATGGGGATGTAGTTTTGCCAAGGGAGTAAAAAATTTTCTCTTAGTCTACAGTGAAAAAGGCGCAAAATTTGGAGATGACACAATTGCTTCAGACAGCTTGACCGACGGAATTGTTTTGATGGGAGAAGGTGGCGTCCAATCTTTCCGTCAAGCCTCTTACATGCTGGCTCGCGATATTCCTGTAATTGGAGTTGCAAATTTGCGTGGAGCAAAAAATCCGGCAACTCGTGATCCAAAATCTGGAGAACATTTATCTTATTTTTCCGCTGCAGAATTTTTGAACATTGTGAAATCCGCGACAGGTGGTGGGAAAAGTTTGTCGTTGAAAGAGGCGTTAGAAATTAAAGAAAATTATTTCGCTTCGCATGTTCCGGCAAATCCCAACAGGCCAGATTTTGCAACTAAAAAAAGTCTTCTCGAAGAAGCTTTTAAACAATTTGCGGCAGAAGAAGTGTGGACAAAAGTGGATGGTTACAAGGCTTGTGCCTTTGATGGTGAGAAGATTGTGGAAGTTGGCTCTGGCGGTAAAGCCCCGGGAAGTAATGTTGTTCCTTCTGATCATGCGAGTCTTGCTGTTGGAGACCCAAGAAGACGAAGTCAGAAGTCGGTATCTTCAACTTGAATGGGTATATACCAAAGACCCTTCAAACTTGAAGAAGTCGACCTCAATTTTTTAGTTCGTCATTGCGAGCTTTAGCGAAGCAATCCATATGTTTCAACCTTCTGGATTGCTTCGCTAAAGCTCGCAATGACAAACTTGAAAATCGGTTTGTTCAAGTTTGAAGTGGCTTTGGTATATACCAAAACTGATTCAAGATCCGATTAATAAAAGATCCAGCTAAGCCCCAAACCCATATTTTTTCGCTAAATAACTCCGCACGTCTGTGATCTCCACATCCTTCAAAGCTCGTGTAAAAACAATCACCTCCGAAATGTAGCCGCGGAAATAGTAGGTGTTGTTGTTGCCGTAGCCGATCGCGGTGGCAGTGGCACCGAGGCTTAATCCGGTTTTTTGTGTCGGACCGGTTTTGGTGCCGTTGGCGTAAACGGTGACGTTGTTTGTTTGAGTGTTGTCGACGCGGTAAATTGTGGCGTAAGGTTTTCTAACGGAGTAGGCGCTGGCCAGAGTATCACCAGAGCCGCAGGCCCAGCCGTTGATGTAGCCACTGGTGTTGAGATAAGTTCCGGCGTAATCGGCGCTGCAAGAATCTGCGCCGCGTTGATGAAAAATTACTTGCGTCGTGCCGCTAGTATTTTGCTGCCACACCAAAAAAATTGTGTAAGTGCTATATCGCGCTGGAATGGCGGTGAGCGCGGTTTCCAAATAATCGCCGCCGTCGAAAGAAAGTGTTGGCAAATTTCCAATGCCGTTTGTTTTGTAAGTTGGCTGCGCTGCGGTCGTGGCTTGCGCCGGATTTATTTTGGTAATGAGCTGCGGATTAAAATCATTCCACGCCGAAACCAAATCACCTTCTTGCGGCGCAGCGCCGTTAGTGACGCTGGTAATGCTGTTCTCCATTGCGGGCTCCAACCACAAAGCGAGATCTTTAATTGAAGTCACAGGTGAGCTCTGCGTAATGATTTGCGCCGCACTAAGTTTGTATTTTTTTACCAAAATCGAGCTTTGCGTCACGCCGGCAATCAAGATTCCGATGACCAAAATCACGATCGACAATTCGATTAGGGAGAAAGCTTTCGAGGAATTATTTTTCATGATTTGGGAAATTTATTTTCGAAATTATTCTCATTCCAACTGAAGAAGCTGAACTCATTTTTTACGTCAAAAATCACTGTGCTACAATCGTCTCCATCTCCTCATCCTCAAGCTCAAAATCAAAAATACCTAAATCCTCTTTCATGTGAGTTGCGCTGCTCGTTCCCGTCAGTGGAATAATACCAATTTGATGGCAGAAGCGAAAAATAATTTGTTCGGGGGCGGTTTTGTATTTCTTCGCAAGCGCTGCAACAGTGCGGCTTTGCACGATTTGCGGATTGGCGGTGAGTAGCGAAAAACCTTGGTAGTGAATTTTATTTTTGCGGCAAAATTCGCGGACATCTTTGTCCCAACCTTTCGCGGCGTAGCATCTATTTTGCACGAACATCGGCTTCACTGACGCCGCCTCAAGCAACATTTCAATTTGCTGTAAATTGACATTGCTAATGCCGATCATTTTCGCTGCGCCGCGGTGATAAATTTTTTCTAAAACTTTCCAAACTTCGAAATCTTCAGTGCCGAGAAGAGGGTGATTGTAGGGTCCGTGTAGCAAATAAGAATCGAGGTAATCGGTGCGCAAATGTTGCAGCGAGCTGGCGAAAGATTGCTCAACCTGTGTTGCGATGCTGGCCTTGGGATCGTAGGGCAGGCGGTGATCTTGTCCGTCAAGCGAAGTAAATTTCGACTGCAACCAAATTTGATCGCGCGCGATTCCACTCCGCGCCAGAGCATCTCCCACCAAACTTTCCGAGTAATGCTTCGCCTGATTCGCCGTGTCAATCGCACGAAAACCAGATTGCAATGCCAGCTCAACCAGAGCAGTCGTAGCCTCTTTTTTCCACGCGGTGCCGTAGATGAAATTGGGGATTGGGGTCATTGGATTTTGGTTTTAAATTCTTGAAACTCCTTTTTTTGCAGTGACGCAGCGCACTTCTTTTTTTACAGACCAAACTCCACCGCGCTCAAGTGAACCGTCTTCTTGTTTTACCTTGCAGTCCTCAAGTGAGGTAGCGTTTGTGTCGAAATAGCCGTTAGCAGCGATGTAAGAAAATTGTTGTGGGCAGGAAAATGTGAGTGATGGAGATCCGAATTGCTGCAAAGATGCAACCACCTCTGGTATTAATTTTGTTTTACCGCTTTCTGCATTCGCCTCCGTTACTAGCGGTCCTTGGTAACAAGCCTGCAATCTGAATTTTGTAACTTTCTTTGCTTGATCAACACCAAGCTCTACTGCTGTGAGGGTAATGAGTTCTGCTGCGGTTAAACTGTTGTTAATGAGTCTACTATCCATTTCCCCGTGCCCAATCGCAGTCACGTGAATTTCGTCAGCAGTTCTAAATTCATTCGATCGTTCCGTGATTTCATCGCGAGTGGTGTATCCGCTGGATGTTAAGAATGGTTTGAAGAATTTAATATCTTCTTTATCAGCGCCTGGAGCAATGACGCCATATCTGAATGGTCTCGACATGTAAAATTGAAATTAATTTTTACCCCCGCATCAACCGATAAGTAATGCTGTCATGCAGAGCCCGAAACGACGCATCTACGATATTTTGCGAAACACCAATCGTCGTCCATTTATTTCCTTTTTCATCCGTAGATTCAATCTGCACGCGTGTCACGGCTTCTGTGCCATCCGATGGAGTTAAAATCCGCACTTTGTAATCCGTTAATTTCACATTTTTTAAACTTGGATATTTGCGCGAGAGGGCTTTGCGCAAGGCTTTGTCGAGGGCGTTGACGGGGCCGTTTCCTTCAGCAACAGCGAGCGTGATTTTATTTCCGATTTTAATTTTGATCGTGGCTTCGGCGATGGTGATGACTCGTCCGCGTGCGTCAAACTTGCGTTCGTCGAGCACACGAAAGGAAACGAGATCGAAAAAATTTGGAACAGTGCTGAGAGATTTTTTGGCGAGGATTTCGAAACTGGCATCGGCTGCGTCGTAGGCGTAGCCTTTGGCCTCGAGCTCTTTCACTTGGTTCACCAAAGCCGCGACTTGGCTCACTCCGATTCCTTGCAAACTCGGTATTTCGTCTGTCATGGAGTCGACGCGTATGCGCGACCCCCCCATTGAGGGGGATGGGGGGTGTTTAAAAATCTCCTTCAAGCGCTCGATAACATTGCTGCGGCCGGCTTGGTCGGAAATCATGATCTCGCGGCGATTGCCGACTTTTTCCGGCTCGATATGTTCGTAGCATTTGGCGTTTTGCGCGACTGCGGAAACATGCAGCCCGCCTTTATGCGCAAAGGCGTATTTGCCGATGTAAGGCGCGAATTTGTCGCGTTCTTTGTTCAATAAATCGTCGAGGAAGTTGGAAGTTTTTACGAGATTTTTTAAATTTTTTTCATCAATGCCGACATCGCATCCAAGCTTGAGCATCAAGGTTGGAATGATGCTGATTAAATTTGCGTTGCCGCATCTTTCCCCAAGTCCGTTGATCGTTCCCTGAATTTGTCGAACGCCGGCGAGCACTGCTGTAATTGAGTTGGCGACAGCATTGCCAGTGTCATTGTGGCAGTGAATTCCAAGATTCTCACCGGGAATTTTTTTTGTGACTGCAGAAATAATTGCTGAAATTTCGTTCGGCAAAGTTCCACCATTAGTGTCGCAAAGCACGATCCATCTAGCTCCAGCCTTGTAGGCCGCTTCAATCGCACGCAGCGCAAATTTTGGATTTGCCTTGTAGCCGTCGAAAAAATGTTCGGCGTCAAACATTGCTTCTTTTTTCTTTTTCACGATCTGTGCAATCGAATCAGAAATCATTTCGAGATTTTCTTTTTCGGAAATGTGCAATGCGTGAGTGAGATGAAAATCCCAACATTTTCCGACGATACAAACTGACTTGACGTTGGAATTGATGAGTGCGCTCAAACCCGCGTCATTCGCCGCTGAAGCACTGTTACGACGCGTCATTCCAAATGCCACAAATTGTGATTTTTTTAAACGCGGCAGATCAGCAAAAAATTCATCATCGGTTGGATTTGCACCCGGCCAGCCGCCTTCGATGTAATCGATCCCAAGTTCATCAATCTTGCGCGCAATTTCAACTTTGTCGCGCACGCTGAAGTTCACGCTGCTAGTCTGCGCGCCGTCGCGTAAGGTGGAATCGTAGAGGTAGATGCGAGGTTTTTTGGTCATAACTATTTTAGTTTTTTTATTTTATTTTCTAACCGCTCTAGCTCTTCCAAATCTTGATCGTCGGCTAGTTTTGCATCAAACTCCTTTCTTCTTAAATCAAATTTTTCGTAAATTTCTGTAACTTGCTCCTCCATCACAGCATTACTCACAGAGCCTTTGTGGTTCAATAATTTTTTATCATTTAGCCGAATAATTTTGTCGATATTTTCTCGCCAAAAATCAGCGGTGATGTCTTGTCTGTTTTTAGCTCTCAATTCCGCGGTTTCTAAAAAGACCATTACGAAACGGTTGAGGCTGTCGATTTCGTCTTCGGATAAATAATTTTTTGCGATTAAAATATCTTGTTTGCGCACTACGGAGCCTTCCCAGCTCTTGAGCGCCATGTTTGGTTCATTTTCGTTGGCGCGGCTCACGATAATTTCGGCGGCGGTTTTTCCGGTTATGGCGAATAAAATTTTATTTTGAGTTTCGGCGTAAAACATTTGTGTGGCTTTGTCGCTGGCGTCGTAGTCGCTGCTTAAGGAAAATAATTCTCGAACTTTTTGGTAAAAACGTTTTTCAGAAGATCGGATGTCTCTGATGCGAGCGAGGAGTTCGTCAAAATAATCCGGCCTACCATCGGGATTTTTGAGGCGCTCATCATCCATCGCAAAACCCTTCACCATGTATTCTTTCAGATTGCGATTTGCCCATTGGCGAAACTGCGTTCCTCTGCGGCTTTTTACGCGAAAGCCGATCGCCAAAATCATTTCTAGGCTGTAGAAGGTGACGGAATAATTTTTGCCGTCGGAGGCAGTTGTTAAGTAATCCTTAACAACTGAATTTCCTCGCAACTCCTCGTCTTTCAAGATTCCGGAGATGTGCATGCTGATGTTCGGAACAGAGGTGGTAAAAAGTTCCGCGATCTGATTTTGACTCATCCAAACATTGCCATCTTGTGTCATCAACGATACCGATGCTTTGCCGTCTTCAGTCTGATAAATTATGATGTTTGAGTTTTTGCTGGTCATAAATTTTTAAACAAAGCCGTTTTTGCACTCAAAGCCGTCACAACTTTTTTCCCAGTTTTCGCTTCCAATTCTCGTCTCGCAACCTTGGCAACATTGCCACCTTGCTTTGCTACTTTTTTATTTTCTGAAAAATTTTTTGGACTTACAGCTTGAGAAATATCCTTGGTCGAAGCCTCGGCGAGCATGTTTAAAATCAGCTCGGTGTTGGTCATGTTGTCGCGCAGATTTTCTTTTTTCAGGCCTTTTAAAATTTTATATTCTTTGGTGGTTTTATCCGACCAAGATTTGGTGATGATGTCGGTTAGAGTGGCGAACTGCGTACCTTCTTTCATTCCTCTTTTTTTCCACTCGTCGGTTAATTCTTTGCGAATCTCGATACTTTTTAACCGCTGATTAATCCAATTTTCGGAATAGCCCAGCTTCAAATATTGTTCTAAAGCTCTGTCGATGGAAAGTTCGGGGTCTTGCATTTCATCCAATCTTTCCGCGGCGACTTTCGCTAGCCAAAGTTTGAATGGCTCAGCTTTTGGTGAGGGGATTGACTGCACGAGTCTAAAAAGTTGCTCGGTGTCAGCGACATCAGTCATTCGCATTTTTCCGTCTGGCGCCTGCATTTTCAAACCGTGACAATTTGTCACGGTTTCATTTCCCTCTTCCTTCAGCCTTTGTTTTAACTTTCTCCAGTAAGCCGTTGAATCAATGCTGTCAGTTAAAACAGCAATCGCATCAACAATAGAAAAATACCATTTTTCTTGCTCGAGATCCCAAAGAGATCTGACTTTTTTATTTTCGAAAATTTTTACAGAGGTTTGTTTTTTCATGATTTTGGTTTGTAAAAGTTAAAGCAAAAAAATCCCCATTCCCACCGTTGCAAATAGCGCTGACGCTAGCCAGAAGCGGCGTACAACTTTTTGTTCAGCCCAGCCTAATTTTTCAAAATGATGATGTAGCGGCGCCATTAAAAAAATTCTTTTTTTGCGCAATTTGTAGGAACCGACTTGCAAAATTACGGATGCGGCTTCGGCGACAAACAAAAGTGAAATCACGAAAAAAATAAATTCTTGTTTGACGATGATGGCGATGAGGCCAAGGACAGAGCCGATCGCCAGACTTCCAACATCGCCCATAAAAATTTTCGCTGGCTTCAAATTGAAAGTTAGAAAGGCCAGAATCGCGCCAATCAAGGCGATGCAGAAGAAAATTAATTCGCCGGAAAATTTTACGTGAGGGACGTAAAAACTTTTTGCCAATTCTTGCGTTGACGAGGCGTGAA
Organism: uncultured Alphaproteobacteria bacterium; assembly: GCA_903927415.1. Taxonomy (GTDB): domain Bacteria; phylum Pseudomonadota; class Alphaproteobacteria; order Rickettsiales; family UBA1997; genus UBA2645. The sequence continues at coordinate 12,043 of CAIYMZ010000117.1, read as the reverse complement.
TTAGCAAAATCAAACAAGCGAGGCTGATGAGCGCTGGCACTGAGACGAGGCCATCAAGACCGTCGGTTAAATTAACGGCGTTGGAAGTTCCGACGATGACGAAAGTAACGAATAAAACGTAGAGTACGATGCCGAGATGAATCCAATGTCCGTGGCCGAATGGCAGGAAAACGCGATTGCCGAAATGGATTTCATCAATGCTGCCGAGCCACAGAAATGCTGCGCCGATGATGGTGAATTGGATGATGAGTTTAACCGAGCCGCGAAAACCTTTGGAATTTTTGTAGAAGACTTTCATCAAATCGTCGGTGAGTCCGATGGCGGCAAAAGTTAAAAAAACTGTGCAAACAACAAGGATGTAGCGATTGCTGAAATCGATGAAAAGTAGCGTCGTTGCTAGCGTGGCAAGGATGATGAAAATTCCGCCCATTGTCGGAGTTTTTTGTTTTGTGAGGAGATGCGATGCTGGTCCTGATTCGCGAATCGGTTGAAAAAATTTCGGATTGGCGTTGGCGAATTTGATGTATTTTTTGATGCTGAAAAATCCGATGAGGTAGGATGAGAGCAGGCAGATAAAGGATTTGAGCCAGAGATTTTGGAGGAGGGAGATGGTTGTGAGCATTTTCAATTAAAGTAGGTTGTGTCATTCCCGCGAAGGCGGGAATCCAGTTTTGCGCAAGTTAATTCTGGATTCCCGCTTTCGCGGGAATGACAAACTAACGTTACGGTTTCAAATAGTTTAATTTGTAATTTTTTCGATCACCTTCTCCATCCGCACCCCGCGCGAACCTTTAACGTAAAGAATATCCCCATTACTCAAGAAGTCTTTAATCTCAAGCGCTGCGGCGGTAGAATCAGGAAAAGTTTTGTAAGAATCTTTGGGTAATTTTTTCGCGGCGGCGGTCATGTTTTCACCAACTAGCAGTGCAAAATCGACGTGGAGTTGCTGCAAATAATTCGTCACCTCTTCATGCAACTCAACTGATTTTTCACCGAGTTCACGCATGTCGCCAAGCGCGACCACGACTCTTTTTTTGCCGAGAATGTTTTTTAAATTTACCACATGTTCGAGTCCGGCGCGCATCGATGGAATGCTGGCATTGTAGGTGTCGTCAATGATCGTGATATTTTTCTCGCCGATTTTTATTTCTTTAATATTGCCGCGACCGCTGAAAGTTTGAAGATTTCTTAGCGCTGAAATTCCGGCGCTTAAATTATTGCCAATCAAGTCCAGACAAGCGATGGCGATGGTTGAATTAAAAATTATGGCGGGGTTGGAAGTGGCGATTTCGTAGTAAATTTTTTCGCCGTTTTTGAGTTTTGTTTCGACTATTGAATTGCTCGGGTTGCTGGTTTTGGAATGAATAATTTGGTAATCGCTCGGATTCTTTTCGCCGAAGGTAATGATGTTTTGATCCACGATTGCGTAGTATTGCGCTCGCTTCCGCAAAAATTCAAAATGACGATTGTCGCGATTAATTAGCGCGATTCCGCCGTCAAGAATTCCGCAAAAAATTTCCGATTTCGCCAGCGCGATTTCTTCTTCATTTTTGAAAAATTCGATGTGGACAGGGCCAACATTGGTGATCAGTGCCAAGTGAGGCTGGACAAGGCGTGACAGCGGTTCGATCTCGCCCAAATGATTCATTCCAAGTTCAAAAATTCCGAACTCGCAATCGCGCGAAAAATTGCAAAGTGAGAGTGGGACGCCGAAGTGGTTGTTGAGATTTCCGGCGGTCGCAAAAGTTTTACCCTGACTGTCGAAAAGCAATTTTAACATCTCCTTCGTGCCAGTCTTGCCAACACTTCCCGTGATCGCGATTATTTTTGCGGCGCTCCTTTTTCGAGAAAATTTGGCGAGGGAGTAGAGGGCGGTGAAGGTGTTTTTTACGAGAATTAGTCGTAAGTTGTAAGTTGTAAGTCGTAAGTCGTTAAAAAATTGTGGATCGTGAATTAATACCAGCTTGCAGCCGTTGCTGGCAACCTCTGCGAGGAAATCGTGACCGTCATTTTTTTCGCCTTTGATGGCGATGAAGAGTGAATTTTTTTTGGCTTTTCTGCTGTCAATTACGACTTCATCGATGATTAAATCGTCGGGAAGGTTATGCTGTAGAAGCTCGCCTTCTAAGGCTTCAAGTAGTTCAGTTTTTGTCCAGAGAGGCATGGGAGTTAAAATATTTTTTTAAAGAAGTTCTTTTGTTTCAAATCGCGCTCCAAATTTTTGAATAATTTTTGCTGCAAGAATATTTCCAGATTGAGCGGATTTTTTTAAATCATGATCGCTAACCAAGCCATGCAAAAAGCCAGCTGCAAAGGCATCGCCGGCACCAGTAGTGTCAATTAATTTTTTAATTTTTTCCGCAGGTAAATCGAAAGAAGAACCATTTGCGAAAACGCTGCATCCCTTTTCGCTTCTAGTTACAACGGCGATCAGATTTTTATTTTTTAAAAAAAATTCGGCAAAATTTTCATTACCTAAAAGCTCGCGTGCCTCGTGTTCATTGGCAAAAAGAATGTTTAGATCATTTTCAATCAAGCTCAAAAAATCTTTTTTGTGACGGGCAACGCAGAATGCATCCGACAAAGAAAATGCAATTTTTGCTCCATTTTTTTTCGCCAAATTTATTGCTTTTTTTAGAGCTAAAATCGTGTTTGGCGCATCCCACAAATATCCTTCCAAGTACAGAATTGACATGTCTCCCAAAGCTTTTTCACTGATGTCATTTTCACCAACTTCCGAAGCGCAACCCAAAAATGTGCACATTGTTCTTTGGGCGTCGGGCGTGACTAAAATGAAAGATTTTGCTGAAGGGTTTTCATGGCTGGAATCGCTAAAAAATTCAGCGCCAGTTTTTTCGATTTCGCTGATAAATTTTACACCAAAATCATCACAACCAACTTTGCCGATGAAACCCGCGGCGCATCCGAGCTGCGCCAATGCAGCAATTGTGTTGCCGACCGATCCGCCGGAAGTGATTTTTTCTGATTTTAATTTGGATAATTTTTCTGCCGTGGCTTCGTCAATCAGTGACATTGAACCCTTGGGGAGCTTGTGTTCGTTTAAAAAATTATCGTCAATTTTGCACAAAATATCGACAATTGCATTGCCGATTCCCCAGATTTTTTTAGTCATTTTTTAATTTTTAATTAGGATTTTAAAAAACTTTTTCTTCCCCACCGACAATTCAAATTCACCGATTTCTGTGATTAAATGTTGCACATTCAAAACCACGTCCCCATTGATTTTAACGCCATTGCCTTCGATTAATTTTTTTGCTGTGCCTTTTGATTCAGCGGCGCCAATTTCGAAAATTAGTTCGGTGAGTTTTTTATTTTTTTCGGTGCCGAGAGAAATTATTTTTTCCTCGAAAGCAGCGGAGTTTTTGCTGATAAAAATCTCGCGCGCTTTTTGCAAAACTTCCGCCGCGATTTTTTCTCCGTGGCAGATTTTTGTAGCCTCAAAAGCGAGAATTTCTTTCGCTGAATTGATGTTGGAATCGCGAAGTTTTTCGATTTCGGAAATTTCTAAATCAGTAAAAAGTTTCAAAAATTTTTCGACATCAGCGTCGTGCGTGTTACGGAAATATTGAAAATAATCGAAAGGTGTGAGCATCGACTCATCCAGCCAAATTGCGCCTTCAGCAGTTTTTCCCATTTTTTTTCCGTCTGCGGTGGTGAGGAGAGGGGAGGTTAAACCGAATGCTTCTTTATGCACCCCCATCGCGGCGCTAGCGCGTCCGCTCGAGCCCCCTAAATAGGGGGATCCTGCAGAAATTCTCCGTGTCAATTCCACCCCATTCACAATATTCCCCCACTGGTCCGAGCCACCGATTTGTAAGCGGCAATTGTATTTTTGGTTGAGCTCAAAAAAATCGTAGGCTTGCAAAATCATGTAGTTGAATTCAAGGAATGAGAGTGGCTGCTCGCGCTCGAGTCGCGACTTCACCGAATCAAAAGTGAGCATGCGGTTGATCGAAAAATGGCGGCCGACTTCGCGCAGAAAATCGATGTAGTTCAAGTGGCGCAACCAGTCGTCATTATTGACTAAAATGGCATTCGAGGCGCCGCCGCCGAAGCTGATAAATTTCTCCAAAGTTTTGCGAATGCCGGAAAGATTTTCGGAAATTTTTTCATCGGATAAAACTTGTCGTGCCTCATCTTTTCCAGATGGATCGCCGATCCGCGTCGTCCCACCTCCAAGCAAAACAATCGGTTTGTGTCCGTGTTTTTGCAAAAGGCGCAGGATCATGATTTGGATGAGACTGCCGGCGTGCAGTGATTTTGCAGTGCAATCAAATCCGATGTAAGCGGTGATTTTTTCGTTGGAAAAAATTTCGTCTAATTCTTTGGCGTGAGTGACTTGGGCAAAAAATCCACGTTGGGAAAATTCGCGTAAAAAATCTGATTTGAAATTCATTTTGGATGGTTAGGTTGCGCGAAAATTTATGTAGAGCCTATTTTCAAACTCAGCGCACCTCGCTTTTCCGTAAATTTTTGCTCTTTTTTGCGTAAAATTTCCAAAAAATCGAGGTGCGCTGAGTTTGAAAATAGGCTCTGGAAAATTTGTCTTTCAATTCGTAATTAATCAAGCGCAAAGCCGTGCAGATCCAAGAAAAACAGCAGGTTACATCACAATGGTTTCAGCTTTTGCGTGATAAAATTTGCGCGGAGTTTGAAAAAATTGAGGAGGAATTTAGTGCGGCAGGATCCCCCTATTTAGGGGGATCGAGTCGACGCGTTAGTGCGACGATGGGGGTGCAAACATTTTCTCGAAAAAACTGGGATCGCGGTGGCGGTGGCGGTGGTGAAATGTCACTGATGAAAGGCAATGTTTTCGAAAAAGTCGGCGTGAATTTTTCTAAAGTTTATGGAGAATTTAGCGAAGAGTTCCGCGCTCACATTCCCGGCACTGAAAAAAATGGCGCATTTTGGGCCAGCGGAATTTCGTTGGTGGCACACATGAAATCGCCTTTGGTTCCGGCGGTTCACATGAATACGCGATTTATTTGCACGGATAAAAACTGGTTCGGCGGGGGTGCAGATTTAAATCCGATGATCGAAGTTGAAGCTGACACTCGCGATTTTCACTTAGCCTTCCAAACTGCTTGTGACAAAGCTTCGTCCGATTACTACGTCAAATTTAAAAAATGGTGCGATGAATATTTTTTTATCAAACATCGCAATGTGGCACGCGGTGTTGGTGGAATTTTTTATGATTACCTCGAAGGCGATTTTAAAAAAAATTTCGACTTCACCAAAAATGTCGGGCTGGCTTTTCTAGAAATTTTCCCGCAACTTGTCCGTCGTCACATGCATGAGAAATGGACTGATGATCAACGTGAAATCCAATTAAAAAAACGCGGGCTCTACGCCGAATTTAATTTGCTTTACGATCGTGGAACGAAGTTTGGATTGATGACCGGTGGCAATGCGGAAGCGATTCTGATGTCACTGCCGCCGGTTGCGAAGTGGGAGTAATAAAGGCGATAGGAAATAGGCGATAGGCGATAGGAGGTAGTTCCAGCAGCCTCCACCACGCCTACCGCCTACAGCCTACCGCCTACCGCCTAACACCTAATTATTCTTATGAAAAAAATTCAAAAAATTTACGAAGGTAAGGCCAAGCAACTTTTCACCACCGAGGATGGAAATCTTCTCATCCAATTTTTCAAAGACGATGCCACTGCTTTCAACGCGCAGAAAAAAGCGGTGATTGAAGGGAAGGGTGTTTTGAATAATTTTATTTCAGAGCACATCATGCTTGAAATGGCTCGGGCTGGGGTTCCGACGCATTTCATTAAGCGCCTGAATGAACGCGAACAATTGGTGAAAAAAGTAAAAATTATTCCGCTGGAAGTGATTGTTCGCAACGTGACTGCAGGTTCGATGGCGAAGCGTTTGGGCATCGAAGAAGGTTTAGAATTGCCAGCACCGGTTTTCGAAATTTGCTTAAAAGATGATGCGCTCGGTGATCCGCTGATTAATGACGATCATGCGGTGAATGTGCTTGGCGTTGTAACTCGTGCGCAGCTTGAGCAAATCAAAAATTACACTTTTAAAATCAACGAAACCTTGCGCGAAATTTTTAAAAAAATTGGCATCAAACTGGTTGATTTCAAAATCGAATTTGGTTTTGATGCCGCCGAAAATATTCTCCTCGCCGATGAGATCAGTCCAGATAGTTGTAGACTCTGGGATGAAAAAACTTCCGAAAAATTAGACAAAGACCGCTTCCGCAGAGATTTGGGTGGCCTCGTTGAGGCTTACTTGGATGTGGCTTCAAGACTTGGAATCAATATTAACCAGTCGTAAGTTGCTAGTCGCAAGTCAACTAGACTGCGACTTACGACTTACGACTTACGACTATTTTCATGAAAATCAGAATCCTCATCACTTTAAAAAAAGCAGTCCTCGATACTCAAGGCAAAGCAATCGAAGCATCTTTACAAAAAAATCTTGGCTTTGCGCAAATCTCGCAAGTTAGGCAGGGTAAGGTTGTAGAGCTTGACATCGCCGAAACAGATTCAGCAAAAATCAAAAAAATTGTCGATGAAATTTGCGACAAGTTGCTCGTGAATAAAATCATCGAGGACTACAGCTACGAAATTTTGAATTAAAAATAGCCGTCTCATTAGCCATAAGTTATCAAGTTAAAACCTGATGACTTACGCCTTACGCCTAAAAAATCATGAAATCAGCAATAATCACCTTCCCCGGCTCCAATTGCGATCGCGACGCGGTCACGGCTTTGCAGAAAGTTGGAAGCAAAATCCAAAAAATTTGGCACCAAGAAACTAAGCTCGATGACGATCTGGATTTAATCATCATTCCGGGAGGTTTTTCTTACGGCGATTATTTGCGTTCTGGCGCGATGGCGGCAATTTCACCGGTGATGTTTGAGGTGAAAAGGCTTGCGGCGAAGGGTGTGAAGGTGCTTGGAATTTGCAATGGTTTTCAAATTTTAACTGAGGCTGGACTTCTTCCTGGAATTCTTGTCCGAAATAAAAAAATGAAATTCATCTGTCGCGAAGTGATTTTGCGGGTTGAAAATAACGAAACTTTTTTCACCAAAAAATACAAAAAAAATCAACTAATCCATGTTCCAATTGCTCACATGGACGGAAATTATTTGGCTGATGCAGGAACTTTAAAAAAGTTGGAAGATGGCGGAAATATTGCATTCCGCTATGTTGATGTTGATGGAAATTTTTCCGATGAATCAAACCCTAATGGCTCAGTTTTGAATATTGCTGGAATTTTTAATGATCAAAAAAATGTGTTAGGAATGATGCCTCATCCCGAAAGAGCGATTGATGATGATATGGGATCAAAGGACGGGTTAGTGCTTTTTGAAGGGCTGCTTGGTTGATTTTATTTTTTTTGTTGAAATGTCTTTTTTCAAATTAGCTAGCGGACAAACAAACTCCGGCGCATCATTTTTTTCATTATTGAGCTCAATCTCTCCATCACATTTTTTCTTAGTTTCGATTAAATCATTCACCAAAGAATTTCTGATATTTTGCGCAGCAATTATGGTGATGTTGGATTGGATATATTCGTCGGCGACGTAGGTGCCGTAGCGGTTTGCGGTTACATCGTAATTATCACTTACTGAGGTAGTTCCGGTTGAAATTGTTTCGCCAGTTTCAAGATTTCTGAATTCGTAACTTGCGGTCAATGTTACTTTATTTCGACCAGAAGCGCCAGTGATCGTTGTAAATGTTGAGCTGGTCAGTTCTTTTACATCAAGAATCAAAAAATATTTTGGCTCAACTTTGAGGTAGTCTGGATTTAGAATGTCGTAAAGGTTGTTTTTTAATTGTTGGCTTAAGCGGGTGCGATCTTTTTTGATGCGGATTGCGGCGAGTTCTTGAGCGTAGGAAACGACGTCAGTTCTTTCTTCATAAATTATTCGAAAGCCGCATGAGCACAGGCTCAAAAGTAGTGCGAGTTGGATAATTTTACGCATGTTCAATCGCGCTTTTGATGAAGGAAACGAAGAGTGGATGAGCAGCAAAAGGCTTCGATTTTAGCTCAGGGTGAAATTGCACGCCGACAAAAAATGGATGATTTTTTATTTCAACAATTTCAGAAAGATGACCGTCGGGAGACATGCCAGAGAAGGTGAGGCCGGCTTTTTCCAATTGCGATTTGAAGTTAATATTCACTTCGTAGCGGTGACGGTGACGTTCGGAAATCGAAGTTTTCTCGTAAATTTTTTCAGCCAAACTTCCTTTTGAAATTTTGCACGGATAGGCGCCAAGTCTCATTGTTCCACCTAAATCGCTGCCGGCTTTTTTAGTTTTTTTGCCGGACTGATCTTGCCATTCATGCATCATGCCGATCAAAAAATTTCCTTTTTTAGAAATTTCGCTGGAGGTGGCGTCCTTGATGCCAAGCACGTTGCGGGCATATTCGATCACCGCCATTTGCATGCCGAAACAAATGCCGAGATAAGGAATTTTTTTTGTGCGCGCATGTTCAATCATGGCGATTTTGCCTTCTGTCCCATCTTCGCCGAAGCCGCCTGGCACTAGGATTGCTTGCAGATTTTTCGGCAGATTACTTTTATTAGTTCTGGCATTCACCCAAACAATATTTGCCTTTACCTTCAAAAAAAATGCGGCGTGATCAATGGCTTCTAGTAGCGATTTGTATGAGTCGCGGTAGTCGGTGTATTTTCCGACTATGGCAATATTGACTTCGCTCGTCGGATTTTCGATCGCGTCTTTAATTGCGATCCACTTAGTCAAATCAGGCTTCTTGCTGTGATCGAGTTTGAAGAATTTTAGAATTTCTTTGTCGAGTCCGTTTTTGTGGTAGATCAGCGGAACCTCGTAGATGCTTGTGGCGTTTGGCGCGGCGATGACCGACGAAATCGGCACCGAACACATTTTGGCAATTTTTTCGAGGTGAGCTTTGCTGGTCGGGCGTTCGGCACGACAGAGCAACACTGAGGGCTGAATGCCGATCGAACGCAATTCTTTCACCGAGTGTTGTGTCGGTTTTGTTTTGAGTTCGTTGGCACTTTCGATGTAGGGCAGCAACGTAAGGTGTAAAAAGGCGCAACGATTTGGCATCTCGTAACCGAGCTGGCGAATGGCTTCGAAGAATGGCAGCGCTTCAATGTCGCCAACTGTTCCGCCGATTTCGCAGAGTAAGAAATCTGCACCCTTTACGTCGTTTAAAATAAATTCTTTGATGAGATCAGTAACGTGCGGAATCACTTGCACCGTGCCGCCGAGATAATCGCCCTTGCGTTCTTTGGTGAGAAGTTTGGAGTAAATTTGCCCCGCAGTTACGTTGTCAGATTTCTTCGCATCCACGCCGGTGAAGCGTTCGTAATGCCCCAAATCCAAATCAGTTTCCGCACCATCTTCAGTGACGAACACCTCGCCATGTTGCGTCGGGCTCATCGTGCCGGGATCAACATTGAGATAAGGATCGAGTTTGCGAAGTTTAACAGAATAGCCGCGAGCCTGAAGTAGCGCGGCAAGAGAAGCGGAGGCGAGACCTTTTCCAAGTGAGGAAACAACGCCGCCGGTGATGAAGATGAATTTGGTCATTTTTTTAAAAGGCGTTAGGCGTTAGGCGATAGGTGATAGGCGATAGACAAAACAACGCCTATCGCCTATTTCCTACCGCCTTTTTATTATTTCCCGCTCATAATCCTTTCCACCAACTGCTTAATCGTTGGCACGAATCCGTTCGCGTAAAACGGATCAGTTGCGAAGCGGTAGGCGCTGTGGCCGGAGAACATTAGCTGGTTTTCGACGTCGCCGCCGAGGCGGATATCTTGCAAAGTTTTTTGGATGCAGAAACTGCGCGGATCAGCTTTGCGATCTGTGGTGTGATTCATTTCTTCTTTGTCTGACCAGTTGCTGAAGCGGCACTGGCTGAGGCATCCCATGCAGTTGATTTGGTCGGTGACGATTTGATTGGCTTTCGATTTGTCGACGAACATCAGCGTTTCATCCGGCGTTTTCATGCCTTCCGTGTGGCCAGCGCGGATCCATTCGTCAACTTTCACTTTGTCTTCAGGCTTGATGTAAACCACGCGGCCGCGTTGGCCAAAAGGAATTTCAGCGGTGAAGGTGTCGATTGGTTTAGTGCGGTATTCGACTTGGCGGATCTCGCGTCCCTTGAGCTCGCGAATGAAATCATTTTCAACGGCGGAGGAGTAAAATCCGGTCGGGCTGAAGCGGTTGAGGTAGACGTCGCCTTCTTTCAGCGTCATTAATTTTTTCTTCCACGAATCGGTGACGGGATATTCCTGCGTCACAATTGGGCGCGTGCCGAATTGGAAAACGATTGGTCCGATTTCGGGATTGTCGAGCCAATGCTCAAATTCTTCCAAGTTCCAAACCCCGCCAGCCATGATGATCGGGACCTCGCTTAAGCCCACAGAATTCATGAAAGTGCGAAGTTCAGCAACGCGAGGGTAGGGATCTTCGTAGGCATTCGGATCTTCAGCGTTTGACAAGCCATTGTGACCGCCGGCGCGCCAAGGACATTCGTAAACCACACCGCCGAGAAGCGTGACTGCTTTGTGGTAACTACGCTTCCACAAAGCACGGAAGGCGCGCATCGAGGACACGATTGGGTAGTAGTAAACTTTGTATTTTTCGGCGATTTCGGCGAGACGGTAAGGCATGCCGGCGCCACAGGTGATGCCGTGGATGAGGCCTTTAGTGCCATCAAGAATCCCGTGTAAAATGCGTTCTGCGCCGCCCATTTCCCAGAGCACATTCATGTGGATGCGTCCTGCGCCGCCTGAGATATCATGAGCGATTTTTGCTTGAGAAATTCCGCCACGAATACTGTCTGTAACTAACTCCTCATGTCTTTCGCGACGAGTGTGAGTTTTGTAAATCAGTGGAACATATTTTCCGTTTTCGTCGATTGAATCAGCGTTGACTCCGGAAAAAGTTCCGACCGCTCCAGCTTTGGCGAAATGTCCCGCGGTCACGCCAGTTGTGATTCCAACTCCTTTTCCACCTTCAATGATTGGCAAACATTCAACGCCAGAAACGACAAAATTTTTGATTTTTTTTAGCAAGGGAGCTCCGAAATTTGAGGGGGGAATGAAGGCGCGAAAAGTAGAAAATGGGTTGCAAAAGATCAATTAAAAATTTCTCCTGAAACGACTTATGACTTACGACTTGCGACCAGCTTTCAATATCCCAGAATTTTCCGTTTCTGAATTTTCGCGTGCAATCAAACGCGTGGTTGAAGATTCTTTTGGCTATCTGCGCATCAAAGGCGAGATTACAGGCTTCAAACGCGCTTCCTCCGGTCATCTTTACTTCACGCTGAAGGACGAAAATGCGACGCTTTCCGCAGTTTGTTTTCGTAATTCTGCCAGCTTAATAAATTTTGAAATTGGGGATGGTTTGCAGGTTTGTGCCTCTGGTCGTATTACAACTTTTGAAGGTCGATCAAATTACCAAATCATTGTTGAGAAAGTTGAAATAGCTGGGGTTGGTGCTGTTTTGGAGATGATTGAAAGAAGGCGGCAAAAACTTTTGGCAGAAGGTTTGTTCGATGAAATTCATAAAAAACCGTTACCATTTTTTCCGAGAATTATTGGTGTGATTACCTCGCAAACTGGTGCTGTGATCGAAGATATTAAGCATCGTATCGAAGCGCGTTGCCCATGTAATCTCATGCTTTATCCAACTTTGGTTCAGGGTGAAAAAGCGGCGGCGCAAATAATTTCTGGCATTAAATTTTTTAATCGGATGAAAAAAAATCGTCCCGAAATTTTGATTGTGGCGCGAGGCGGAGGATCATTCGAAGACCTGCTTTGCTTTAGTGATGAAAATTTGGTTCGTGAAGTTTTTGCTTCAAAAATTCCTCTAATTTCAGCGGTTGGTCATGAGACGGATACAACTTTGATTGATTACGTTGCCGATTTACGTGCGCCAACGCCAACAGCGGCAGCAGAGTTGGCCACGCCAGTTCTTGTTGAATTAAAAAATCAGCTAAACTTTTTGAGTGAGCGTTTGGATTTTTTACCGTGTAATTTTTTTGCAGAAAAATT
>CAIYMZ010000116.1 GCA_903927415.1 uncultured Alphaproteobacteria bacterium | reverse complement strand
AACAAGTGCGGGGTGACAACTCATACTCAGTGTCGCCCCGCACTTGTTGCGGGGTCCAGAAAGCTTGATCACCGGGTTATATCCTTCCTCCCGCCTTCTGGCTGGGCACCCACTCTTCCATCTACAACAGCAGTTGATGTTCCTGATTGAGCTACTCCAGCATTTGCAAGAATTTTTCCCACTTCCCCTACTCCTTCAATACCAGCAAACGATTGTGTTGAAGGTGGTGGTGTGGCGGCTAATTCAGTTTCAAAAGGATCGTGTTCAGCGGCTCCGACGACAGCGCTTGATGTGCCAGGTGGAGTAATCTTAAAAAAATCATTAACATCAACCTCAGCAGCAGTAGGAGCTGGAGCTGCTGATGCACTCGATTTTCGAGAGAATGATGGCAGAGAAAAAGATTTAAAAAAATTTATAACTCCTTGAGCTATCCGGCCTTTAACAGCAGCTTCTTTTGGTTGTAGCGCAACACCCGACGATCCTACATCTGCATTATTTTGTGCTGCTTGAATCTGCACAGACTCAGGAGTATCTGTTGTCGATTTCTGTTCTGTCTTATGAAGTGCTGAAAACGCTTCTCTAAGCCATTTTATCACAGAATTTCCCGTAACTTCTGCTTTACCACTTTCTGCGTGTGTAGCAGGCGCTTCCTCTCGAGGCGCAAGTGATTCTTGCTCTGGATTTCTTTGTTGTCCTATTCTGCTTTTTGCTATTCTCTCCTCGCGACGCTCATGCCAACCTTTTGTTTCATAACCAAATGGATTTACATTTCCTTCCTTTTGATCTCTAGCGCGAGCTTCTTCTATTCTTTTTTGACGAGCAGACTCTAAAAGCACTTCTGCAACGCCTAAATCGACTTGTTGCCCTGTCCTAGGTTGTTTCAACATCGGTTGTTGTGACGTCAGCAACCCCAACAAATCATTATCAGAGTTAACTTCAACGGCTCTAGTAGTCGCTTGTGGTTGTTGTGACGATGAAGTGTATCCTAGTGAAAAAAAATCTGGCTCTGCAGTAGCAGTTGCTGTAGCGGCTTGTGATTTGGTGGTTAATGCTTTGTCTTGTTCAAATTGATCGAACGGTTGCGATGAAAAATCGACATCTCCTGCTTTTGTTTCCCGATCCCACATATCAAACGGATTGAAAGTGGTTGCTGTGGAAACAGGAGGTCTTGTTTTACTATCACTAGTAACATCATCATCGAACGGATTACCCGCCCCTAATGCATCTCCTTGTCTACCACCTTGTTTTGCTGGCATTTTAATTTGATTTTAAGTTAGTCGCATTTCAGCGAAAATCGTGAATTTAAAACTTACTCCACCGTTACCGACTTCGCTAAATTTCTTGGCTGGTCAACGTCATTGCCTTTAAAAAGTGCGACATAGTAAGCAAGAAGTTGTGTCGGTATTACCGGCAACAGCGCTTCTTGAATGATTCCAGCAATTTTCGGAATTTCAATTTTTTTCTTCGCCATTTTTCCAAATTGAGAAATTCCAACCTTGTCACTAATGAAAATAATTTTTCCGCCGCGCGCATTGACCTCCTGCGCGTTCGACAAAGTTTTTTCAAAAAGATCGTTACGAACATTGTGCGGCGCAATGACGATTACAGGCATTTTTCTGTCAATCAGCGCAATGGTGCCGTGCTTCAACTCTCCCGCTGCAATGCCTTGGGCGTTGATGTAAGAAAGTTCACGGAGCTTCAAAGCTGATTCGAAAGCGGTGATCTGAGAAACGCCGCGGCCGATGTAGAGCAGATGTTTGGCGCGCGTCAAAGATCGCGCAATTTTTCTGATATTTTTAAGATTTTTTTCGTCGAAAAGGTGAGTCATTTTCGTGCCTGCCTCAGCAAGTTCTTGCAACAATTCCGCTTTTTTTTGCGTCGAAACTTTTTCTTTTATGTCACCCAAATGAATCGCCAGAAGTGCCAAAGTTGAAATCTGCGCAGTGTAGGCCTTTGTTGAGGCGACGCCGATTTCTGGTCCGGCGACGGTGCGAATTACAGAGTCAGAAAGTTGCGCCATTGAGCTGTGCGCAACATTGACAATCGACAAAATTTTCTGGCCGTTTTTTTTGGCGTATTTCAAGGCGGCGAGAGTGTCGGCCGTCTCTCCTGATTGCGAAACAAAAATCATTAAATTGTCGTCGCGAAATGGGTGAGCGCGGTAACGAAATTCGGAGGCAATGTCGACCTCAACTTCAACTCCGGCGATTTCTTCGATTAAATATTTCGCCGCCAAACCTGCGTAATACGAGGTTCCGCAGGCAATGATGGTAATTTTATTAATTTTTTTGAGATCGAAAGCGAAGTTCGGCAAGTGAATGGAATTGTTGCCAAGATCAACGTAGGCCTGAATCGTCTCCTCCAAAACTCGCGGCTGTTCGTAAATTTCTTT
>CAIYMZ010000115.1 GCA_903927415.1 uncultured Alphaproteobacteria bacterium | reverse complement strand
GTGACACTGAGTATGAGTTGTCACCCCGCACTTGTTGCGGGGTCCAGAAAGATGAAAAGGAAATCGGTATCTTCAACTTGAAAGAGTATAGTCAAACACCATGAGTAACGACTTAAAAAAACTAAAACACTCCGCTTCTTGGAACAAACATCGCAACAAAAAACAGGCGAAAGAATTGAATAAAAAAATTCGACGCCAGGCCAAAAAGGAAATAAATAAACCCGCTTAAGATGTGATTAAAAATCTCACTCATTTTACCAAACAAGAGCTCGAAGCAGGCCTCGCCAACCTAGGCGAAAAGCCATTTCGCGCTAAGCAGATTTGGAATTGGATTTATGCGCGCGGTGTAAAATCTTTCGAGGAGATGACGAATATTTCGCAGGAAATGCGGCAAAAATTATCCGAAAATTTTTCACTTTCTCGGCCGGAAATTTCTAAAGATTTAACCTCATTTGACGGCACGCGAAAATGGTTGGTGAAATTTGAGGATGGTCGAGAAGTTGAGGTGGTTTACATTCCGGAAGAGACTCGCGGCACGCTCTGCATCTCATCGCAAGTCGGCTGCACATTGGCTTGTAAATTCTGCCACACCGGCACGCAAACTTGGGTGCGCAATTTGGAATTTCACGAAATCATCGCGCAGATTTTACTCGCTAAAGATTTAATTTCTGACTGGGACAAAAAAACTCGGAAGCTGACCAATATAGTGTTCATGGGCATGGGCGAGCCTTTTTTTAATTACGAAAATGTTGCCAAGGCGGTGAAAATTTTGAATGATGTTGACGGCTTAGATTTATCGGCGCGCAAAATTACGATCTCAACTTCGGGACTTGTTCCGGAAATTTTACGTTGCTCGAAAGAGTTGAAAACGAATTTGGCGATCTCGCTTCATGCCACGAATGACGCGCTTCGCACGGACATCATGGCCATCAATAAAAAATATCCGCTCGCTGAACTTTTGGCTGCTTGCAAAATTTATAATCGTGAAAATCCGCAGCAAAAAATCACTTTCGAATATGTGATGCTTGCCGGCAAAAATGACCAAGAAATTCACGCCCAAGAATTGATCAAGCTCATCAAGAAATTTAACCTGAATGTGAAAATAAATTTAATTCCCTTCAACCCGTGGAATGGCTGTGAATATGATCGCACTGCGCTTTTGCAAATCCAAAAATTCCAAAAAATTTTGAAAGATGCCGATTTAATTTCGCCGATTAGAAAGACGCGCGGAGATGATGTTTTAGCGGCTTGCGGACAGTTGAAGTCGGAGTCGGAGAGGGAGAAAAAATATAATCGTCATCCTTGAGTCAGAATGACCGAAGCAGGACGGAGTTTGTAACTCCGTCCTCATGTTCAGTTAAAGCTAGAGATGGAAATGAACATTCAGACGGAGTTACAAACTCCGTCTGGCGTTGAGAGCTCTGAAGCTAATCTCACGAGATCCTCGGCCTTTCAGGCCAAGGATGACGGATTTTTTTTAAATTTTTTAAAAAAAGTCCGTCACCTTCTTAAAAAAACTTTCCGATTTTGGATTACTCGCCTTCGCAATCATCAGTTTATCCAGCTTCATCAACAATTCGCGCTCATCTCCCGAAAGCTTCACCGGTGTTTCGATGTTGATTTTGACATACATGTCACCCCTACGGCCGCCAGAATTTATCACACTCATGCCTTTTGATTTTAAGCGGAAATTATCTCCATTTTGTGCGCCCTCGGGAATTTGTAATTTCGCTTTTGTGCCGTCAATTGTTGGAATTTCGATGGCGCCACCAAGTGCTGCTGTCGTGAATTTCAGCGGTATTTCAAAATGAATATCATCGGTTTTGCGCGTAAAAAATTGGTGTTTGCGAATCGTGATGTAAACGTAGAGATCTCCAGCAGTGCCACCACGTGATCCGGCTTCGCCTTCACCGCTTAAGCGAATGCGATTTCCTTCTTCAACTCCCGCCGGAATTTTTACCGATAAGGTTTTTTCTTTATTGACTCGACCCTCGCCTCGGCAGGTTTTGCACGGATTTTTTATTACTTGGCCTGAACCGCTGCAAGTTGTGCAAGTGCGCTCAACGATGAAAAAACCTTGCTGCGCTCGCATTTTGCCATTTCCTTTGCAAGTGCCACAAATATCAGATTTTTCTCCGCCAGCGCCATGACAGCTTTCACAAGTTGATGGGATGGTGAAGGAAATTTTTTCTACCGTGCCGCGAAATGCTTCTTCCAATGAAATTTCTAGATTGTAGCGGATGTCGCTGCCACGTTGCGCCGCGCTTCTTTTTTTAGTTTGGCGTCCGCCCATTTCGCCGAAAATATCAGAAAAGTTGCTGAAAATGTCGTTAAAGTCGAAGCCTTCGAAGCCGTGTCCTTGTCCACCGCTGTGACCTCCGCCTTGACCAAAAGCCTGATGACCAAATTGATCGTAAGCCGCTTTTTTCTGCGCGTCTTTTAAAACCTCGTAAGCCTCGGTCGCTTCTTTGAATTTAGCTTCCGCCTCTTTATTTTCTGGATTGCGATCAGGATGATACTGCATCGCCAGCTTGCGGTAGGATTTTTTTATTTCGTCGTCCGAAGAGTTTTTTGTGACGCCAAGAATTTCGTAGTAATCGCGTTTGGACATGGAATCTAATTGCCGGTTGTTGGTTGTCAGTTGACCGATAGGAGAGAGGTTTAGATAGGAAGTTGAGCTTGGTTTACAAGCCAGTTTTTTAACTTCTTGAATGCTTCAGCGCGGTGGGAAATTTTATCTTTTTCTTCTGCAGAAATTTCGCCAAAAGTTTTTTTCATTCCATTTTTGATGAAGATCGGATCATAGCCGAAGCCTTGATTTCCGCGAGCTGGGAAGGTTAGTGTCCCGTCAACTCTTCCTTCAAAAAAAATTTCAAAATTTGTTTTAGGATCAAAAATTGCAAGATTGCAAATGAAGTGAGCGCGAGGATTTTCTGAAATTTTTTCGGAGATTTTTTTGAAAGCTGCGGGGAAATTTTTTTCACCTTTCTCATCAAGCGCAAAACGCGCCGAATGAATTCCTGGCGCGCCATTCATGGCGGAGGCGCATAATCCGGAATCATCAGCAAGAGAAACTAATCCTGTTTTTTGAGCGTAAAATTTTGCTTTGATGAGAGAATTTTCGGCGAAAGTTTTTCCAGTTTCTTCCGGCTCTTCGAGGTTAAATTGGAATGTTGGAACTGATTCGATGTTGATGCTTTTGAGGAGAGATTTGATCTCGAAGTATTTACCTCTATTGTTGGTGGCGATGAGAATTTTTTTTTCGAATTTCATATTTATACCCAAACTGATTCAAAATACCGATCTTGAGTTCCGCCATTGCGAGCGTTAGCGAAGCAATCCAGTTGGTTGGAACGCGTGGATTGCCGCGCTTTGCTCGCAATGACGAACTCCAAAATGAGTTCGGCTTCTTCAACTTGAATGGGTATGGACAAAAAAAAGGGCGGGATTTACCCGCCCTTATAGCCTACGCTGCTGCAGTTGCAGCTTCATTAGCCTTCGCTAATTTTTCCAAAGCCTTTTTCTTCAAGCTAGTGCCTTTGGCCTTTGGTTTGAAATCAGGTTTGTATTTTTCAGCGCCTTTAACACCAAGAGAGATCAAAAATTTTGCAACTTTTTCTGTTGGTTTTGCACCAACTGAAAGCCAATGTTCGATGCGTTCTTTATTGATGGTGACGCGACTTTCTTTATCGTCAGCAAGCAATGGGTTGTAAGTGCCAACCTTTTCAAGAAATTTGGAATCCCGCGGAGAAGTGTGGTTAGTGACTAAGATGCGATAGAAGGGCAAATTTTTTCTGCCGCCTCTAGAGAGACGAATTTTTAACATTTTTTTAAATTTATTTTGAAAGTGACTGACGGTGAGGAGCGCGGCAAGCTATGAAGCGAAAGTTTTTTTGCAAGTGGTTTTACGAAAGTTCTGCGCTGCATTTATTCAACGTGCGAGAAGCTCGAGCGATTGGGTTAGTGAGGTAAAAATCGAAATCTTTAATCGCGATTTTTTGGTTGAAAAAATCTCCTTCTAACTCAGCGGATTTTTTCCAAATTGCAGGAGAAATTTTTTCTAAATCTTTAAAAATTAAATGTTCGTTAGACAGCGCTTTCCTAAGGCCGGCAATGTTTTTAAATCCAAGATCGATGTGAAGTTTTTGCGCGAGTTCCAAAATAATTTCAGCATCTTCTTTTGCCTCACCAAGCGTTGAAGAGGCGCAAACAGTGCTTTGCGGACGCCCCTCAAGATTGACGTAAATCGCATCTTTTTCGCTGTAAGCTGCCGCTGGCAGAATTACGTCAGCAATATGCGCGCCACGATCGCCGTGGCTTCCGATGTAAATCACAAAAGTTTTTTCTAATTTTTCGAAATCGATTTCGTCGTCAACTCCGTGCAAAATTACGATTTTAATTTCGCCATTTTCAGCTTTGTTTAAAATTTCTGGAACATTTGAAGAGCCGACGAAGCCAGTTGTGAGGCCATTTAGTAGGCCGGTTGATTTCGATAAAAAATTGAAGCCATTCCAATCTTCGCGAAGCATGTTGAATTTTTCGGCGATTTTTTTGGCGTAAGTTAAAATTAAATCACCATCGGTGTGAGCAAGCATGTCATGGCCTAAGATGATCATCGGGTTTTTAGAATTTTTGAGAATCTCAGCGAATTCTCCGCGACCATCCAAAATTTCTTTCAGCGCCGAAACATCGTCACCCAAATTTTTGTAAGCATAGGTGAGATCAGTGTTACAGCCAATCGCCGCTATTTTTAATTTTTTGCTCAAGAATCTTTTTCTGATTCTGGCATTTAAAATTGGCGCATCTTTGCGCGGATTTACGCCGATTAATAAGCAGGCATCAGCCGAATCAATTCCGGCAATTCTCGTGTTGAAGAGGTAAGAAGCGCGATCGTCGGCGCTTAATTTTTCGCCGCTAAGGCGACAGTCAAAATTTTTTACGCCGAGTTTTTCGAGCAATTTTCTTAGCGCGAAAATTTCTTCGGCAGCGGAGAGTTGTCCGGTTAAAGCCGCGATTTCATTGGCTTGAACCGATTTTATTTTTTTTGCGACTTCCGAGATTGCTTCGGAAAAATTTACGGGCTGAAGTTTTTTATCGCGCTTCACGTAAGCCTTGTCGAGGCGCTGATATTTTAGGCCGTCGCAGCAAAAACGCGTTTTGTCCGATATCCATTCTTCGTTAATTTCTTCATTCAAGCGCGGCAAAATTCGCATCACTTCAACACCGCGCGAATCAATGCGGATGTTGCTTCCAACCGCATCCATCACGTCGATGCTTTCGGTTTTTCGCAATTCCCAACTTCTGGCTTTGAAGGCGTAAGGTTTAGAGGTGAGAGCGCCGACGGGACAGAGGTCGATGATGTTTCCTGACAATTCTGATTTTAAATTTTGCTCGAGATAAGTGGTGATTTCCATGCTTTCGCCGCGACCGATGGCGCCAATTTCTACTGTTCCTGCAACATCTTCAATGAAGCGCACGCAGCGTGTGCAGTGGATGCAGCGTGTCATTTGGGTTTTGACGAGCGGCCCCATGTTTTTGTCTTTTACGGCGCGCTTATGTTCGTGATATTCACTTTTTCCGGCTCCGTATTGGTAGGCCTGATCTTGCAAATCACACTCTCCACCTTGATCGCAAATTGGGCAATCAAGCGGATGATTAGCGAGCAAAAATTCCATTACCCCTTCACGCGCTTTTTTGACCATAGGTGTGTCGGTGAAAACTTGCATTCCTTCAGTGACTGGCATGGCGCAAGAAGCCACGGGCTTTGGCGGACCGCCGGCGACTTCAACCAAACACATGCGACAATTTCCGGCGATGGCTAAGCGTTCGTGGTAGCAGAAGCGCGGGATTTCGACATCAGCAATTTCGCAGGCTTGGATGATGGTGATGCCATCCGGAACCTGGACAGATTTGCCGTTGATTGAGAGGGTGGTCATAAAAAAATTAGGCGTTAGGCAATAGGCAAAAAAATAGCGCACCTGATTGACTCAGATGCGCTAAAAATTCTTTAAAAATTTAGAACGGAATTTCGTCGTCAGTTTCTTCGACTGAAATATCGTTATTTTTTGGTTTGCTGCTTGCTTGGCTTGAGGAGTAAGAATCTCCAGAGCCAGATGAATTGCGGTCTCTCGAGTCAAGAATTTGTAAAGTTGAATTGAAATTTTGGAGCACGACTTCAGTGGTGTATTTTTCAACGCCATCTTTGTCGGTCCATTTTCTAGTTTGCATTGAGCCTTCGATGTAAAGTTTCGAACCTTTTTTGACGTAATTTTTTACAATTCCGACAAGGCCTTGCGAAAAAATAACGATCTTGTGCCATTCAGTTTTTTCTTTTTTTTCACCAGTGTTTTTGTCTTTCCAGCTCTCAGAAGTTGCGAGAGAAAAATTTGCGAGTTCGCGTCCGTCGCTGGTTGATCTGATGTCAGGATCTTGGCCAACATTACCTACTAAAATGACTTTATTAATCGACATGGTGTAACCTCTTTTTATTTTTTTGGGGGGAATTCTTGAGTGAAAAATGCTACTCAAGTCACAAAAAAATATTAACGCCTCCAGCAATAAACAAGCAGAATTATTTTGGTTTGAAAATTGTTTTTCATTTCATAAAACCCGCGCGCCTTCTCGTAGAAATCCTGCCAATTTCAATCAGCCTAACTATGAAAAAATTTCTCTCGTTTCTTACTTTTTTAACTTTCTTTTTTTCTTTTATGAATCAGTCATCAGCTCAACAAAATCGCAGTAATGTGGATTTGGAAAACACTCTTTACATCGAATTAAAAAACGGTCGCGTTGTGATCGAACTTTTGCCAAAAATCGCTCCGAAACATGTTGAGCGCATCAAACTTTTGGCGCGTCAAAAATTTTATGATGGCATCGTTTTTCACCGCGTGATTGACGGTTTCATGGCGCAAACTGGAGATCCTACTGGAACCGGAATGGGAGGCAGTAAATTGCCTGACATTAAAGCCGAATTTTCCGATGAGCCTCACATTCGTGGCGCAGTTTCAATGGCGCGCGCTTCCGATCCCAACAGTGGCAATAGTCAGTTTTTCATCGTCACCAAAGATTCAAGATTTTTGGACAATCAATACACGATCTGGGGACGCGTGATCAAAGGTATGGAGCTTGTTGACCAAATTAAAAAAGGCGGAGGAAGAGACGGAAAAGTTATTGATCCAGACCGCATGGTTACGGTTCGTGTAGCTGTTGATGTGGAGAGGGTGAGGTAAATTTTAGGCAAAAAGAAACCCAAGGGTCATAACCTGATTTTGTCAGGTCAGAGGATTTCCTTGGGCACACGGCGCAGAATCGTTAGAATAATTTTTTTTTTGTCAACCACAAAAAAACCTAAATGCAAAACATCAAAAAACCTGTTTTGGAAAAATATTTTTCCAAATCTCGTCTCGAGAAATATCAGCAAATTGCTGGCGGTGGAGTTGATTTTATTGAGCTCTACAAGCTCAACATAAAATGCAGTGAAAAATTTTTTACCGCATTAATTCAATTCGAAGTTCTGTTACGGAATTCGGTAAACCATCAGCTCATAGAAAATTTTGGTAAAAATTGGTTTGATGACGAGGCGATTAATTTTTCCGATAAGCAGCGTGACATGATTCATGAAGTGAAGCTGAAGCTGCTTGGAGACAAGAAAGAAATTAATTCTTGCAATGTCACATCGAATTTAAATTTTGGTTTTTGGACAAATATTTTTAGTCCACATTGCGATAAATTGTGGAAAAAATCACTCCATAAAATTTTTTATAATGAAGGTTCGCACCCAAGCAGAGCAAAGATTCGTGAAAGATTGGAAATATTGCGAAAATTGAGAAATAGAATTTCTCATTGCGAGTGCATAATTTATTTCCCGCTAGAAAAATATTATTGCCAATTTATCGAAATTGTTAGCTGGATCAATTCTGACATCGCCAAATGGTTTGATGAAGAAATAAATTTTTCATCGCTAAATTTCGAAAAAACAAAACATGCCCTACGACCAAAATAACATTTTCGCCAAAATTATCCGCGGAGAAATTCCGGCTTCAAAAGTTTACGAAGATGAAAAAATTTTGGCATTTCACGACATTTCGAAAGTGGCGCCGATTCACGTTTTAGTAGTTCCAAAAGGCGAATATAAAAATTTTTCTGATTTCACTGCGCAAGCTAGCACCGAAGAAATTTCTAATTTTTTTAAAAAAGTTTCTGAAATCGCCAAGCTGCTCGAAGCAGATAAATCAGGCTTCCGCATCGTTTCAAACACTGGATTTAACGCCAATCAAACCGTTCCACATTTCCACCTGCATATTTTGGCGGGGAAAAAAATGCACTCCCTCTAACTCAAAATTTCGGTAAAAAAATGGAAAAGAAAATCGGCGAAGCAACTCGCATCATTCACGCTGGACGTGATCCCAAAGAGCAAGGCTGGATGGTCAATCCTCCAATCTACCAAACTTCAACAATCGTTTTTCCGACGCTGAAAGATTTGCTCTACGCTGAGCGCGGCTATTCCAACAACGATCTGGTTCAACCCTACGAACTCAAATACGGCCGCTACGGCACGCAAACAAATTTTGCGTTGGAAAAAGCGATTGCTGAGATCGAAGGCGGCTACAATTCCTTCGTCACCTCTTCGGGTGCGGCTGCCATCAACACTGCTCTCGTGGCATTTTTGAAACAAGGCGACCACATGCTTTTGGTCGACAACACCTATTCGCCAACGCGTTCTTTCGCTGATAAATTTTTGAAAAAACTCGGCATTGAAACCACTTACTACAATCCGCTAATCGGCGCTGATATCGCGAAATTAATCAAGAAAAACACCAAAGTAATTTTCATGGAAAGCCCCGGTTCTCTAAGTTTCGAGGTGCAAGACGTTTCAGCGATTTGCAAAGTGGCGAAGAAGCTCGGCGTCGTCACCATTCTCGACAATTCTTGGGCGAGCGGAATTTATTTTAAACCGTTGGAGCACGGCGTTGACGTGTCGGTGATGGCTCTCACAAAATACATTAACGGCCATTCCGACATGATGATGGGTTCAATCACGGTGCAGGAAAAACATTTCCGCGTAATGTACGAAGCCTTCCGCTACATGGCCGTAACCGCATCGCCGCACAGTTGCTACATGGTTCAACGCGGACTTCGCACTTCCAAAATCCGCATGGATCACTGCTTCAAATCCTCGCTGCAGCTTGCCACTTGGCTCGAAGGCAGACCAGAAGTTGCGAAAGTTTTTTATCCGGCCTTGGAATCAGATGTCGGACACAAGCTGTGGAAGCGCGATTTCAACGGTGCTGCAGGATTGTTCACCATTGTTTTGGATCGCAAATATTCCAACGAATCACTAGCTCGAATGGTTGACAGGCTTCACTTTTACGGAATGGGATATTCGTGGGGCGGCTACGAATCATTGATTCTACCGGTAGATCCAACCGCAGTTCGCACCGCCACCAAATGGCCTTACAGCAACAAAACCTGCCTGCGAATTAATGTTGGGTTGGAGGATGTTGAGGATTTGATGGAAGATCTCGAAGCAGGATTTAAGCGGCTACGAAAATAGGAGAAAACAGCCTCAACGGCTGTTTTCAGTGGCGTGAGGCAGATTCGATCTAAACCTCCTTTGACAATCGCTTCAGCGATTGCAACTCACTCAAAAAAATAAAAAAATTTGTGAGTAAAAAGGCTTCGAGCGTTAAAAAAACGATGAAATCGTTTTTAGCGAGAATGGCCTCACGAAAGCGAGGTCGGAGGATTTCCTCGCCGCGAGTTCAGAATTTATTTTTAACCCCAATAACGCTTAAAAAATTAGCTTCAGTGTTACGCACTCTAAATCTCATCGTGATTGTCACCCAGCACTTGTTGCGGGGTCCATCCTGCTACTAGGAAATTTGCATTTTTTTGAGAGATTAATGTTTTTGTTTGAGACATTGAAATTGCTGACTCCGGAGCTGTTTTGTTAAAAAGTCGCCCTAGGGCGACAATCTTATTTTTTTCTTCAAAAAAACTCACAAGCAAAAAAATTCTGAGCAAAAAATTTGGGCAAAAAAATACCCCGTCAGAAAAAATTTCTGACGGGGTATTTTTTGTAAAACGTGTTCTGACTTTTTTCTAAACGTCCGTCAAAAAACTCTTCAACAGCTTCGCTCTTTTCGGATGCTGCAATTTCTTCAGCGCCTTCGCTTCAATTTGGCGAATCCGTTCACGCGTAACTGAAAATTGTTTGCCCACTTCTTCCAAAGTGTGATCGGTCACCATCCCAATGCCGAAGCGCATGCGTAGCACTCGTTCTTCGCGCGGGGTGAGTGATGACAACATTTGAGCTGTTACCTCTTTTAACTTGGAATGTGATGCAGCGTCGAAAGGCAGAACTGCTGTTTTATCCTCAATAAAATCGCCGAGTACGCTATCCTCATCATCTCCAGAAACGGGAGATTCAAGGCTTACTGGATCTTTCGAAGTTCTTAAAACCTTTCTGACTTTATCGACTGGCATCAAAAGTTTATCGGCGATTTCTTGTGCGTCTGGTGTGCGACCAAGTTCTTGCGTGAGTTGGCGTGAAGTTTTGACGATTTTGTTAATCGTTTCAACCATGTGGATTGGAATGCGGATTGTGCGTGATTGGTCGGCAATGGCGCGAGTGATGGCCTGACGAATCCACCAAGTGGCGTAAGTCGAAAATTTGTAACCACGACGATATTCGAATTTGTCGACGGCGCGCATCAGACCAATATTGCCTTCCTGAATCAAATCCAAAAATTGTAAGCCGCGATTGGTATATTTTTTGGCGATTGAAACTACGAGACGTAAATTGGCCTCAATCATTTCTTTTTTTGCCTTCAATTCCTCTTCCTGACTGCGGCGCAAAATGTTGATGAGATACTTAAAATCAGTGATTTTAAGTCCCATAATTTTGGTAAATTTGTTAATTCTGGTCTGAATTTCTTTTATGGTTTCTTTGCCTTTTGAGGAAAAATTTTGCCATTTTTTATCTTTTAGTGCGGTTATTTTTTTGAGCCATTGATCACCCTCTTCAACGCCAGGATAATTTTTTAGAAAATCACTTTTATCGATCCCGAATCCTTGCGAATGTCGTAGTAACCCCATTTCAATTTCGATGAGTTTTTGTTGAGCTTCATAAAGCTGTTCAACCAATGCTTTAATCAGAGAATCATTGAAACTGACTTCTTGCGAGAGTCTTTCAAACTCAATCTTTAGCTTGTTAATTTCTTTGTCTGTTTTTGCTTGTTCGTAAGTTTTATTTTCTGACTTATCGAGAATTTTTTGACAAACGTGAGCAATTTTTTGAAAGAGATCGAGCATCTTTGGCATCAAAATTCTTTCCATCGAAACAAATGAAACCACGCTTTCATCGATTTCTTCAAGTTCCTCATCTTCAAACAAAGATTCTTCTGCAGAAACATCAACTTGTTCATTGATGATCGCTGTTACATCTTCAACCGCGCTAGCATTTGCAGCGGCTTCTGCTTCTGCGGCTTGCTGTTCATTATTTCTAATAATTTCTTCGAGTTCTGAGTTATAGGTCTCATCAATACGAATGATGTCGCGCAATAAAATGGTGCCGTTTGATAGTCCGCCATACCACTCGATAAAATGGCGCATGATGATCGGGCTTTGGTAAAGTGATTTTACGGTTTTATTGCGACCTTCTTCGATGCGCATTGCGATTGCCACTTCATCTTCACGAGTCAAAAGCTTCACCATGCTCATTGATTTGAGATAAGTTTTTACGGAGTCTTCACTGCGCTTTTGTGCTTTTTCCTCATCTTTTGCGGCAAGGCCTTCTTCAAGTAATTTTTCCAAGTCATCTTCTTTCTCGACGATTTGAATTTTGAACTCAGTTAGAATGTCGAGAATGCGATCGAGCTTACGGGGGTCGATATCGGAATCGATATTTTCATTGATTTGATCATGAGTTAAAAAACCTTGAGTTTTACCTAAAGCCAAAAGTTTTTTTAATTTATCCGCCAAATCGTTCGAAAGTTTTTTACCATCATCATCTTTTTTTTGCAGAGCAGACCTAACATCTTGGATGAGTTGAAATTTTTCTGCGAGAGCGACAGTTCTATCGTTAACTGGGATTTTTACTTTAACCTTCCTCTCTTTTTTTGGCTTCGGCTCTTTTTTTATTTTTTCTTTTTTGATCTTTGGCGCTTTTTTCTCCCTTTCTTTTTTGATCTTTGGCGCTTTTTTCTCCCTTTCTTTTTTTGGCTTTGCGATTTTTAGCAGCTTTTTCGGCGTAATTTTTGCCGCTTTTTTTGGCGCAACTTTCTGAGTTTTGGCCAATTTTTTTGGTTGAATTTTTTTCTTGTCGATTTGCGTTTTAACCGGTTTGGAGATTTTCTTAACCACCGCTTTTATTGGCTTCGTAGGTTTTTTCAGCGGCTTTTTAGCTACTGCTTTTTTTATCACCTTAGCCATTTTTTTCTTTGCCGCCATTTTTTTCTCCAAACAGGTTAAATAATTGCTTTCTCTAGAGATAAAATTTTTTGCTCGAGAGAGTTTTTGTAATTAAAAATTTCTTTGATTTTTTGATTTGTAACTTCGTCAAATTGACCAAGTGTCTCTTGATGTGACTCTTGATATTGCTGCTCTACTCGAAGTAATAAATCTTTCAGAAGTAGGATGCGGAATTTAATCACGCCCGAGTCTAGATCGATTGGTGCAAGCCTTACAAGAATATTTTTGATATCAGCAATATCTTCATTGAACTGCGATTTTTCAAGGGCGGCGAGTAAATCTTTCTCGTTATTTTCAATGAGCTCAATGACAGATTCTTTCAAAAGAGTGAGGCTTTCATTGCTGAATTGTACCCCCGTAACATTGAAATCATCGTCACGAAAGTGTGCCAACTCTGGGAAATGAATGATAAAAGCGATGATGTTTTTTGCTAATGAGTCAGCAGAATTATTGGAGAAATTTTGAGGCGTAGCATAAATTTTGCTGGTAAAATTTCCGAGATTTTTTTTCTGATTGCGGCCGAGAGAAAAAAGCAAATCTTTGACAAAAAATGAGAAATATTTTTTTGACGATGGATCTTGTATTGCCGTGATTTTAGCGGCTAAATTAGCTTCGATCTTCGCCTTATTTTCTGCCGAAATTTTTTGATTTTTTTCGATCCCAAGTTCAATCAAAGCAAAATCAAAAAGACTTTCGGAAAGCGGCGCAGCATTGGCAAAAACTTTTTCCAATTCTTTGGCGCCGAACTTTTTGACGAAATCATCAGGATCCATCTGGTTTGGCAGGATGGCGAAATAAATATTTTTTTTAGCATTAATCAGCGGCAGAGCAATTTCAGAAACGCGTTTAGCGGCGCTGATACCGGCGGCGTCGCCATCCAAACAAATCACAATTTTGTCGGTGGTGTAAAAAAGTTCCTTCAAATGTTCGGTGCCAAGTGCGGTGCCGAGTCCTGCCACCACATTTTCGATACCGCTTGATGCCAGTGCGATTGCGTCCATGTAGCCTTCAACCACAATCGCTGAACCCTTGGCAAATATGGCTTTGCGGGCATTGTAAAAATTGTAAAGCGTCTGATTTTTTTTGAAAAATTCTGTTTCGGATGAGTTTAAATATTTTGGCATTTCGTCGCCAATCGCGCGTCCGCCGAAAGCAATAACGCGATTTTTTTTATCGGTGATTGGAAAAATTATGCGGTTGCGAAATTTGTCGTAAATTTTTTTTCGATCATTTTGGCCAATGACTCCAGTGCGCAACAGATCTGCGTCGGTAAAATTTTCGGTCTTTAAAAAGTTAGTCAGAGCTTCGTATGAAGCTGGTGCAAAGCCGAGTTGAAATTTTTTTGCAATGGCCGTGGTTAAACTTCTTTTTTTAAGATAATTCCGCGCCTCAAATCCCTGTTCAGTATGTAAATTTTTTTCAAAGAATTGGCAGATTTTTTCTAGGATTAAATAATCGTGCTCAAGCCTGTCCTCTTTTACTTGATCAAGTTTTATTTGTGGAATCGGAATACCAAAATCATCCGCCAATTTTGTCACCGCATCACGGTAATCGAGGCCATCCGAATTCATCACGAAACTAATCACATCGCCATGAGCTCCGCAGCCAAAGCAATGATAAAATCCCTTCTGATCATTGACACTAAAAGACGGGGTTTTTTCGTTATGAAATGGGCAGAGGCCGATGAATTCTTTGCCGCGTAATTTTAGCCGCACTTTTTTTCCGACTATTTCAGAAGTCAGAATTGTTGAGCGCAATTTGTCGGGAAAATCTTTGGGGAAGAGCATTAAATTTTTAGTAGGAATAATTCCAAAGAATATCAAAGAAGGCCATGATGGTAGAGAAGACAATCGGGATGGTGAAATTATCATCGAGTTTTAAAAAGCTTGGTCGTGCTTCAATTATGGTGACGCAGAATAAGGCGAAGAATCCGAATAAATAAAACCACGCTTTGGAATCAAAAAACGCGCCGCAGGAAAGCAAAATTATAAACCCGCTGATAAAAAAAGCTGCCGAACCAACAAAAGATTTTTCAAAAAATGGCTGACTTGGAAATGACTTTCCAATCAATGCTGCCATGGCATCCGAGATGACAAGAATCAAAAATGAGGTGATGGCAATTTCTTCTTTGAAGAGCAAAAAATTAATGCAAGCAGCAAGACCAACAAAACTGGCGCCGCATAATTTGTTGCCGTCAAGCTCATGTTCTCTTAAAATTGGGGCGAGAATTTTTGCAAAAATCATTTTAATTTTTGGATTGCTGCGACGTAAATAATCAAGTGAAACCACGATTGTTACGATTGGTGATAAGACCACCAATGTTTGCCATTTTCCAAAATGGTAATAAGCGAGAGGAATGAGGATTAGTAAGAGATGCAGGGTTTTGCGGTAAATCTCGTTTGTTAAATTCATCGTCGTTAACTCCTCATCAATTTAATTTTTTTGATCACTATCTTCGCGATAAATTACAACTTCATTTTTGCCGATATAACCCAAAGTTTTTCGTGACTGCTCATCTAAAAGATCAATGTCGAGCGAGTCTAAATTCATGCCATCAACCATGTTTTTTTTGGCCTGCATTTTGTTGTAAAGCACCTGTTTATCGATTTCTTTATTTTCTATCTGTTTCTTCAATGTAAAAAATTTTATCAAACCTTTCTCGCCAAAAAAAATAAAAAATGTGAAATAAAAAATGATTGAGAAGGCAACGAAATAGCCGATGAATAATGGTTTGGTGATTCGATGTTTTTTAACGAAAGTGTAGAGAAAATTTTCTGACATTAGGTTTTTTTAAAGTCGGTTTTGTTTTAATTTTTGCCTATCCCTTCTTTGGTTTGTTGCACATTCTTCCTTTGTCACCCCGTCATGCGACGTGGTGACAATCAAAAAAGAGTGCCAAGTGACGAAAGATTTAATTTCTAAAACAAACCTCCCTAACCGCTGCGACGATGTTGTGAACTTTCGGCAAAGCGAGGCTTTCTAGATTGGCGGCATAAGGCAGAGGAGCATCAACCGAGGCCAATTTTTTTACCGGTGCATCGAGATAATCAAAAGCATCTTCCATCAAAATTGAGGCAATTTCGCTGCCGACGGAAGCGAATGGAAACCCTTCTTCAGCCGTGATGCAGCGCGAAGTTTTTTTCACTGATTCAACAATTGTTTCGCGATCAATTGGGCGGATGGTGCGCAGGTCAATTACCTCGACATCAATTCCTTCTGCGGCCAGTTGCTGCGCGGCCTCAAGCGCATATTTTACCATCAAAGAAAAAGTGACAATCGTGACATCTTTTCCTTCACGCAAAATTTTGGCTTTGCCGATTTCGACAATGTGATCCTCGTCATATTCCTCTTCGAAAGACATGCCGTAAGTGATTTCATTTTCGAGAAAAATTACAGGATTAGGATCACGAATTGCAGCTTTAAGCAATCCTTTGCAATCAGCTGCAGAGTAGGGTGAAACCACCTTCAGTCCCGGAATTGAACCAAACCAAGCTGCGTAACATTGCGAGTGCTGTGCGCCAACGCGAGAAGCAGCGCCGTTCGGACCGCGAAAGACAATCGGCGAATGAACCTGTCCGCCCGACATGTAGCAAGTTTTTGCTGCGGAATTAATGATTTGATCCATCGCCTGCATGGCGAAATTGAAAGTCATAAATTCGACCACCGGTTTTAATCCGGCAAATGCTGCGCCTACAGCCAAGCCAGCAAAACCATGTTCAGTAATCGGTGTGTCGATGACGCGCTTTGCCCCAAATTCAGCGAGCAAACCTTGCGTGACCTTGTAAGCGCCGTTATATTCCGCCACTTCCTCGCCCATCACGAACACTTCCTGATCAGCACGCATTTCTTCCGCCATCGCTTCACGCAAGGCCTCACGGACGGTTAGTTTTTTTAGAGTCATGGGATTTTTAATTATAAATTTCAGTCATAAGCTCCGATTCATCCGGTTCCGGACTATTTTTAGCAAACTCGACAATCTCGTTAATTTCGCTTTTAATCGCGTCGTCGATTTTTTTAATTTCGTCTTCAACGGCGATTTTGCTGGTGAGAATGTGGGCGCGGAGTGAATCGATCGGGTCTTTTTCTTTTTTGCAATTGAGCTCTTCTTTGCTGCGATAGGTTGCCGGATCAGACATGGAGTGGCCGCGATAGCGGTAGGTGTCCATTTCTAAAATCATCGGACCGTTGCCGGCGCGGACGAAATCGACGCATTTTTGGCCGTCGCGGATCACATCAAAAACATCCATGCCGTTGATTTTTACTCCGGGAATATTGAAGCCGATGCCGCGCTTGTGGAGCTCGTCTATCGAGGAAGAGCGCGCTTGCGAGGTGCCCATTGCGTAGTGATTATTTTCGATGATGAAGAGCACAGGAAGGTTCCACAATTTCGCCATGTTGAAGCTCTCGTAAACTTGGCCTTGATGTGCGGCGCCGTCGCCGAAATAGCAGTAAGTTACATTGTCATTGCCGCGATATTTATCGGCGAAGGCAAGTCCGGCGCCGATCGGCACTGATGCGCCGACAATTCCATGTCCGCCGTAAAAATGTTTTTCGAGATCAAAAAGATGCATCGAGCCGCCTTTGCCCTTGGATGAGCCGTCTTTGCGGCCAAGCAATTCCGCCATAATTTTTTTCGGATCAGAGCCAGTGGAAATCATGTGGCCGTGGTCGCGGTAGGTGGTGATCACCTTGTCGCCTTGCTTCATTGTTGAATGCATGCCTGTCGCGATTGCTTCTTGGCCGATGTAAAGATGGCAGAAACCTGCGATCAAACCCATGCCGTAAAGCTGTCCTGCTTTTTCCTCAAAGCGACGAATCAGCAGCATTTCGCGATAAAAATTTAGTAAATCTTTTTTTGAAAATTCTTTGGAATTAGCAGCCATTTTTTGGAGGAAAATTTTATCGAAGGAAGCAAGGCGGCGCTTGATAATTTGGCAAAATAAAAAGTCAAATTAGAGCCCGTTTAAAATTCATTATTGATGCAATGCGCTCATCAAAATTTTATACATAAAGCCACTTAAAAAAGAAAAAATTGCTGGGCCAAATTTTATGACGCCGATAGCAAACATCACCATCACCGTAATTATGACGGTGTATTTCACGATATTTTCCAAAATAAGTTTTTTAAACATTTCGGTTTGATCTTGTTCTGACGCCTTATTGCGCGAGGCTTTCTTCGCTTCTTCCAACTGCTCTTCCTCGGTCATTTCTTCTTGATCTTGGTCTTTATTTTTTTCTTGCTCCTCCTCCTTATTTTTGGAATCAGATTTTGCTGCATCTGCAGGATTGTTAGATTTTTTGGCTGAATTTTTTTTGCTAGATTTTTCACTAATTTGCTTTTTCATGAATGAAGAAAGCGATTTTTTAGTTTGTTCTGACATGATGCATGAAGGTTGTGAAGGGAATAAAATCGCGGATGAAATCTAATAAAAATCAAAAACTCAAGTGTTCGAAGACTTACTCATCAAACCTTTTTTCGCAGTGATTCTAATTGCGATTTCTTGCTCAGGGTTTGGAGTTTTTGTGTTGTGGAAAAAATTGTCTTACTTCGGTGACGCCTTATCACACTCGATTTTGCTTGGTTTGGTAATCGGTACAATTTTTGAAATAAATCAGCTCTCAATGCTGATTATTTTTGCTTTTATTTTTTCACTTCTGGTCGGATTCATTTCTCAAAACCGTTATTTTTCCAAAGATACAATTATCATGATCTCGTCATATTTTTGCATCGCGGTGGCGATTATTTTAAATGATGTTTGGATTAAAAATTTTAATTTTACCTCTTACATTTTTGGCGATATTTTGACGGTTGGAAGCCAGGATATTCAAGTGCTAGCAGCCATTACGGTGATTGTAATTTTCTACATAATTTTTGCCTTCAAGAAAATTCTGCTGATCAATAGCAGTCAAGATTTAGCAAAAATTGAAGGCATCAAAACAGAATTTTGGAACATATCTTTTTTGATTTTACTAGCATTGGTGATCGCTTTATCAGTGCGAATAATCGGGGTATTTCTGATGACCGCTTTATTGATTTTGCCTGCGGCAATTGCACGAATTTTTTCATCATCAGCTAAACAAATGATGATGCTTAGTTTGACAATTGGTACCAGCGTTTCAGCCTTGTCATTCAAGCTTGCAAGCAATTATGATTTAACAGTTAGCTCAACAATTATCGCAACTTTTTCTCTCATTTTTATTTTTAGTTTATTGTTCAAAAAGTTCATTTCCGCATGAAAGTTTTTGATAAAAAAACCGCGATTATTTTGTTCAATCTTGGCGGGCCAGATAGTTTAAAATCAGTGCAGCCCTTCCTCTTTAACCTCTTCAACGACGCCGCGATAATTTCTTTACCGCAGCCATTACGATTTTTTTTCGCTAAATTAATTTCGACAAAAAGAGCAAAAAAAGCGCAGAAAATTTATGCGCAAATTGGTGGTAGGTCACCATTGTTGAACATAAGCCTGTCGCAGGCCTATGCGCTTGAGAGAGAGTTGTCTTTTTTTGGAAATTTTAAAGTTTTTGTGGCAATGAGATATTGGAGGCCACGTGCATCTGAAGTGATTAAAGAAATTAAAAAATATGATCCGAACCAATTAATTTTATTGCCACTTTATCCACAATTTTCTAGTGCCACTTCCAATTCTTCCTTGCAGGAATTTATAAAAAAATATTTGTTCCAGCGGCAAAAAAATGATAAAAAAATCACGACAAAAATTGTTTGCTGCTATCCAGCAGAGCCAGCTTTTATCAAAGCGCACAGCTTTTTAATTAAGCAAACTATTTCAAAGGTTTGCGAGAAAAATTTAAGTAGATTTCGTTTTTTATTTTCTGCTCACGGCCTACCGCAAAAATTAATTAATGCCGGCGATCCCTACGTTTTTCAAGTTACGGAAACTGCCAAGAAAATTGTTAAAAATTTAGCAGAAATTTTTTTAATTCATGAGGAAGAAATTGATTTTCAAATTTGTTATCAGTCAAAAGTTGGATGTCTGCAATGGACTTCTCCGAGCCTTGATTATGAGCTGCGACGCGTCGCTCTTGATAAAAAAATTCCGGTGGTGGTGCCGATTTCTTTCGTATCGGATCATGCCGAAACTCTGGTTGAGCTCGACATTGATTACAAAAATTTAGCTCAGGGCTTGGGGATAAAAAATTATTTTCGCGTGCCAGCTTTGAACCTTGATGGACACTTCATCAAGAGCTTGGTAGAAATTTGTAAAGCTGTTGATTCCAACAACGAATCTCAAATTTTTTCTGGACAAAAGTCAGAAAGAATTTGTCCAAAAAGTTTTAAATTTTGTCTAAATCAAAACCATTGTGAAGCATGATTAACGTTGACGTTATGACCAAAAGTAAAAAATGGTCTAACGAGAAGAATGCTAAAAAATTTGTTAAAAAAATCTGTAAAGAAATTATTCCTCTAACCGATTTAAAAAAAATTCTAGCAACAGATTCTGTGCTCGAAATCTCGATTTCATTGGTTTCAAACCAGCAGATAAAAAAAATAAATCAGCAATTCCGTCAAAAAAATCAGCCGACAAATGTTCTGTCTTTTGCTGCTCTGGACGAAAATTTAATTCGCGAGGTTGGATTTAAGAAAGTCGTGAAGCCCTACAACTATTTGTTTCTTGGCGATGTTGTTATTGCTTATGAAGTGGTTAAAAAAGAATCTCTTGCACAAAAAAAGAAATTTGAAGACCATCTTACCCACCTGATTCTACACAGTATTTTGCATCTTATCGGGCATGATCACGAAGATAAAGAAATGGCAAAAATCATGGAAGATTTGGAAATTAAAATTCTAAAAAAAATTGGAATTCAAAATCCGTATCAACAAATTTTTTAAATAATGGAAGGCTTGCCTAATCAGAAGTATCAGGGCTCAAACAAAAAATCGCGTCTTAAAAAGCTGGTAAGTTTTTTTCTAAATCTTTTTGGTAAAAAAACCAAAAAATCATTTTTCTCCGTTATATCTCACCTTCTTGAAGATTATGAAAAAGAAGGGCTGATCAATGTTGAAGAAAAAAAGATGTTCAAAAATATCGCTTCTTTTGGTGATAAAAAAGTTGCGAGCATCATGACCCCGCGTGCTGATATTATTGCAGTTGCACATGATGCTACTTTAGAAAAAATCAAAAAAATTATTACCACTGATGGTCACACTCGCCTTCCGGTTTTTAAAGAAAATGTTGACGAGATTATCGGCTTTATTCACAGCAAAGATTTGGCAAAATTTTTGTGTGCTGAAGATCAGGATTTTTCTGTAACAAAAATTTTACGAAAAATTTTATTTGTTCCTGGCTCGATGAAACTGCTTGATGTAATGCTGCGCATGAGAATGGCGAGGGTTCATGTCGCAATTGTGCTTGATGAATTTGGTGGTGTTGACGGTTTTGTGACGATCGAAAATTTGATGGAAGAAATTGTTGGCGACATTGAAGACGAGCATGATTTGCCATCTGAAAGCTCATTCTTTCGCATCAAAAAAATTGACGGTAAAAATTTTCAATTTGGTGGTCGCGTTGAAATTGATAAATTTGAAGAAGTTTTGCAGATAAAAATTAGACAGGATGATGACGAATTCCAAACGGTTGGCGGGCTTGCAATGTCAATGTTCAAGCGCGTTCCTGAGATTGGCGAAGAAATAAAAAAATATGGCCTGAATCTCAAAATTATTGATGCGGATAATCGGTTGGTGAAGTTAGTTGCTGTGACGAAAATTAGTTAGAATCTGTCCAAAAAAATCATGCAAAAACTTTTTTTATACATTTTTTTCAATCTGATTTTGTTTCTTAGTTCAAACAGCGTTTTTGCAGCGCTTCCATTTGTTACTGACGACGCTGCAGTTAGCGATAAAAATCAGCTCCTTCTTGAAACTTATACTGAATCTTGGCACTTGCCGAAGAAGTCAGATAGCGCTTCGGCGAATTTACTTGGGCAATATTTGGGATTTTCTTACGGCGTTTTAAAAAATTTTGAAATGACTACGGGAGCAATGAGCTCCTACGATTTAAGCGAACATTCCGCCTCTTTTTCCAATCCGCTTTTGCAAATTAAATCCGTTATTTCTCATTCAAAAAAAGCTGGAATCCCTGATGTTGCAATGTCTTTTGGATATGTGAATAAGAACGGTCGCGGGCAATATTACGACACCGCAACAAATTCTTATTTGATGGCAATTGCCACCGCAAAATTTTTTGATGAAAGTCTGATAATACACGCCAATTCTGGCTTAAAGACATCTTACAACATTGACGGGCAGAAAGATTTACGTCGTTTGCAGCTTGGCGTTGGTGTTGATGCAGCCTTGATTGGCAAGGATATTCGGCTTCTTGCCGAAAGTTACAACGGTGCTCCAAATTCGCCACGCGACTCACCGGGATTTTTTCACTCCTATCAGCTAGGATTTAAATTCGTGAAATCCGCCGACGCCTCTTTCAACATTCTTTATGGCAGTCAGCCAACTTTTATGGGCTACGACGCCAATAATGAAGCTACTCATCGCAGAACTAGTTGGGTGCAGTTTGGTTTCAGGAAAGCTTTCGGGGACGTTTTTTAGTGCCGCTTTCAACCTTAGCGTGAATCACAAACTTTTCATCTCGAAATCCATTCTTGAATTTAGTGTTTTTTGATCATCGAAATATTGCGTTTCTATCGCCCCCTTTTCATCATCATTGAAAAAAATATGAGAGGATGAAACTACTCCTGACATCAGATCCCACGTAGCATCAACATCAATCCACTGACCGTTATAAAAAATCATATTCCAAGAATGACCCATGCATTTGTCATATTCGCCGCAAGCAGCGCCGTCGATAATCAGCGATGAAATTCCGGCGATTCTCGCAAGACCGTTGTAAAGTCGAGAATATTCCGTGCAGACGCCGATAGGATTTTGCAAGATTTCTCTCACCTTCGGAAGCCTTCCAACATAGCTAAGATCGTATTTTAAAAACTCGTGAACGAATCTGCCGATTTTGGCGTATAGTGGTAAATCGCGGTATTTCGGATCGCGTTTTATTTTTTCCAAAATTGGAGTCAGCAATGCCGCCTCATCCGGACTAACTTTCAAGTAATCGCCGGGATTGCGCGTAATCATGGTTCGGTTATTTTTTCCTGTCGAAATTTTTGCTCTATTTTCGATGTTAATTTCTTGCTCAGCTGTGTTGAATTTCAAAACTTTTTTACTTCCATCCGTGCTTTGTTGCAGTGTTTTGATGCTTGATTTTGTGGTAAAATTTTCAACTTTTTGTCCAGCATTTTGAAAGTAAGTTGGTATGGTTACAATCACGTCATTTAATGCTTTGTCAGCGCTTACCTTAATCTTAATTGCTACATCCCAAACACTTTGCGCCGCGGTTAATTTTATGATTTCTTCTACGCCATTTTCAGGCACAATGTTTCTGTAAACAAAGCTGCTAGCGGTTTTGGTGACATTCGGATTGAGTGTTGCTGATTCCAAATATCCGGGAAAATTAATCACTACTTGAGCGTTGGCGCCGACTGCAAAATTTGGTATGTTGATTGATTCTTGGCGTAAGAATTTATTGATCTTGTCGTAGCGTTCTTCGTAGGTGAAATAAAGCGCAAGGCTGGAATTGGTTTTTTTTGCTTTTGGAAATTTTACGCTCAAAGCGTTGTGTGAAAATGTAAAATCTGCCGGCTGATTATCGCAAAAAACACGAGTGATTTTTAAATTTTGTTTCTCGTCAAAAATAATCGAGAATGAAGTCATCTCTTGGTTTGTAGGTAGGTCGCGAATTTTACCCTTGATTGCAACATCAGAGATTCTTCCAGTGGTGGTTAGCTGAATATTTTCCTGCCAGTTGAGAATTGCGACGTTGGGATTGGCATAAGATGAGGGCGGTAGGAGGAAAAAAATTGCGGTGAGGATTTTTAAAAATTTCAGGATCATGTCGCAATCAGCGCCTCAATCTCCTGTAAAATAATTTCTTCAACGCGAATCTTATCGAGCTGATTCATCTGCGGAATGCCGGTTGGAGAGGTGACGTTGATCTCGGTTAAATAATTCCCAATCACGTCGATCCCGACAAAAAATAATCCGCGTTTTTTTAGCTCTGGTCCAATTCTTGCACAAATTTCTCGCTCTCTTTTTGAAAAGATCATTTTCTCAGCATAGCCGCCAATGTGAAGATTGGAGCGGATTTCGCCTTTTTTGGCCATTCGAGCCATTCCTCCCACAGCTTCACCATTTACTAAAATTATTCTGCGGTCGCCATTTTTAATTTCGGGTAAAAATTTTTGTATGACCAATGGCGCCATGTAAGTTTTGAGAAGAGTTGCAAAAATTGAATTGAGATTGGCATCGTCTTTTTTGAGTAAAACCACGCCATCGCCACCACAAGAGTAAAGCGGTTTGAGGATGATGTCTTGATGTTGATTGCGAAACTCCTCGGCCATTTTCACATTGCTGGCTATGAGTGTTGGCGTGATTAAATCTGGGAATTCGGTAATAAAAATTT
This sequence comes from uncultured Alphaproteobacteria bacterium, assembly GCA_903927415.1. GTDB lineage: Bacteria > Pseudomonadota > Alphaproteobacteria > Rickettsiales > UBA1997 > UBA2645. The sequence continues at coordinate 27,011 of CAIYMZ010000115.1, read as the reverse complement.
TTTCCGGACAGTTTCTGATTTCTGTTGGGTTATTTAGGATTAAAACCTGATTTTTAATGCGCTCTAGAAGGTAGGTTGAAGTGATGTAATTCATGTCAAAAGGCGGGTCTTGTCTGACTAAAATCACATCAAATTTGGCAAGATCTTCCTCTTTTGTTTCAAGAATTTTGCAGTGATTTCCGCGTTGGTTTTTTAGATGAATTTTTTTGACTGCAGCGCTTAATTTTTGTGTTGTGAAATCAAAATTCAAATCACTCGGTAAGTAGTAAAAAATTTCGTGACCGCGATTTTGCGCTTCCAAAAGTATTGCGAATGTTGAATCGGTCGTGATGTCGATAGATAAAATCTCATCCATCTGAGCAACTAATTTCATGTTCAAAAGTTAAATTTGGTTTTTAAAATAACCGATTCCAACACTACGAAATCCGCAATTTATCAAGCAAGTTTTAATGCAAGAAATTCATCATCCTGTAGCAAAAATTTTTCCAACAATTGATCTTGGTGATTTTGTTTTACGCGAGAAGCAAGAGTCCGATGTCGAAACTTTTTTTGGTTATTATTCCGATCCACAAGTTAACGAATTTATCTTGTGCGAAATTCCAAAGACTATTGAAGAGGCCAAAAGAGAATTGCTTTACTGGCGTGGAATTTTTTACCAAAATGACGGAGTTTATTTTGCTATCGCTGACAAAAAAAGTGGTGAGATGGTTGGTTCGATTGGGATCACTGGGCATAATCCTTACCAAAGTCGTATCGAATTAAGCTATGACTTGTCTGCCCCTTATTGGCGTCGAGGTATCATGACATCAGCAATCATGGCCGTGGTAAAATATGCTTTTGTAGAATGGAAAGTGAATCGAATTGAAGCTGTCGCCTCTATTTTTAACATTCCGTCTAAAAATCTTTTATTGAAAAGTGGATTTACGTTGGAAGGTGTTTTGCGTCAGCATCGCTATCATCGTGGTCGATTTGTGGATGTTTATTCCTTCAGTTTGTTGCGAGAAGAATTTCCTGTAATCTGAAATTTAATTTGACTTTTGCTTCTTCGCAAATTTAATGCGCCGCCCCTTCCTACCCACGCCTTGAGACGTTACACTTAACTTTCAAAAATACGAACGAACAGAACAGGATATTTTATGCTTAAAACTTACTCCGCTAAACCTAGCGAAATTGAAAGAAAATGGTGGTTGATTGATGCCGAAGATTTAGTCGTTGGCCGCGTTTCTACCATCATTGCAAACCTTTTGCGCGGTAAGCACAAAACCACGTTTACTCCACATCTTGATTGTGGTGATCATGTCGTCGTCATCAATGCCGAAAAAATAAAATTAACCGGCAAAAAATATGCCGAAAAACTTTACTACTGGCATACCGGTCATCCAGGCGGAATCAAAGACAAAACTGCGCGTGAAATTCTTGAGGGAAAATTTCCAGAAAGAATTTTGCAATATGCTGTTGAAAGAATGATTTCTCGCGGTCCTTTACAGCGCGACATCATGCTGAAGCTGCGTCTTTTTAAGGGTCCGGAGCATAAACATCAGGCACAAAATCCACAAATTTTGGACATCGCTGCCATGAATCGTAAAAATAAAAAAACCAACTAAACAAATTTTATGTCTTCAATTATCAAAGAAAAAATTATCGAAATCAAAGAAGCGGTTGAGCCTGCGATCGTTAGAGAAAAGAAGGTTGATGCACAAGGACGTGCCTATGCAACTGGCAAAAGAAAAAATGCTGTTGCTCGCGTTTGGATTAAAAAAGGAACCGGCAAAATCAAAATTAATGAACAAGATGCCAAAATTTATTTGGGCAGAGAAATTCTTTTTAACATTGCCAAAGCCCCATTTGGAGCAGTTAAAAGTGAAAACAAATTTGATGTTATTGCAACAATTGCTGGTGGCGGAAAAAGTGGACAGGCAGGAGCTTTATCCAATGGAATCAGCAAAGCTCTAGTCGCTTTTGATCCAATCACTCACAAAGCATTAAGAGTTGGTGGATTCTTAACCCGCGATTCGCGAGTTGTTGAGCGTAAAAAATATGGCCTCAAAAAAGCTCGTAAAGCTCAGACCTACCGCAAACGTTAATATTTTCCTCACATTGGGAAGGAAAAAATTCTTTCCCATTTTTCTGTTTCTCAGATGAAAAATTTTGCAGAAAAAAAAATTCTCATCGCTTCTGATCACGCCGGATTTTCACTAAAAAAATTTCTCGTTGAAGAGCTTACAAAACTAGGCTGCAAGCCAGTTGATCTCGGATGTAACTCCGCAGAAAAGTCGGTTGATTATCCTGACTACGCACAAAAATTGAGCAAAAAAATCACAACAGAATTCGGAGTTTTAATCTGCGGTAGTGGCGTTGGAATTTCTATCGCCGCCAATCGTTTTAAAAATGTTCGTGCCGCACTTTGTTGTGATGTAAAATCAGCAAAATTAGCGCGCGCTCACAATGATGCGAATGTGATTTCTTTGGGGGCAAGAGTAACAAAAAATAAAGCGGCTTTGGCAATCGTGAAGGCCTTTCTCATCACTGAATTCGAAGGCGGAAGGCATGCAGCAAGAGTTAAAAAACTTTCAAAATAAATATTCTCCCCCTTCGTCACGCAACTGCGAACAAAGTTCGCAACGCGATGACTTTCCCTCTAAGCGGGGGAATGATCGCCTCATCAGAAGTTTCGGGCGTATCAAAAGTCGCAAACTTTCAAACCACAAAAATTTCCTCCTCGAAAATTTTTTACCGAAATACGAAGTAACCCAAAACTACCTTACGCCTAACGCCTTACGCCTAACGCCTATTTCTTTAGAAATCGGTTTCGGCTTCGGTGATTTTTTATTCGAAAAAGCGCAAAAAAATCCTGATCAATTTTTTTTCGGTTCAGAGCCACACATCAACGGAGTCGTGAATTTATTGGCAAAACTCGAAATTGAGCCTCTGCCAAATTTAAGAATTTCTCGTGATGATGTGCGAATTTTTCTCGAAAAATTTCCGCAAAAATTCTTCGATGAAGTTTTTATTTTATTTCCTGATCCTTGGCCGAAGTTAAAACATTTTAAGCGTCGTTTGATCGATACAAATTTTTTGGATGAAGTTTTGTCGCCAAAAATGAAAACTGGTGCCAAGATAGTAATCGCAACAGATCACGACTCTTACAAAACTTGGATACTATCCACAATTTCTCGTAGTAAAAAATTTTCTTGGCTCGCAAATTCAGAAAAAGATTGGGAAATTTTTCCGCAAGATTGGGTCGAAACAAAATACCAGCGCAAAGCTGTAAAAGAAGGCCGCACCTCCGTTATTTTTAATCTAATTCACAAATGACTTACGATTTACCCACAGTGCGTGGAGCTTACCGCTACAATGCTGAACTGAAAAATTGGTTTGATGTTGGTGGCAAGGCTGAAATCCTTTTTCGTCCCGCCGATATCGAAGATTTGCAAAATTTTCTCAAAAATTATTCGAAAAAAATTCCAGTTCAAATCATCGGAGCGGCATCGAATGTAATTATCAGTGACGAAGGCGTGAAGGGAGTAGTGGTAAGGCTTTCTGGTGAGTTTGCAAAAATTTCTTGTGATGAAGAAATCATCAAAGCTGGTGCAGCAGCGCTTTGCGGCAACGTAGCACTGCATAGCAAAAATGCCGCACTTTCTGGTCTAGAGTTTTTTAGCGGCATTCCCGGTTCTGTCGGTGGTGCAATTGCAATGAATGCTGGCTGCTACGGTTCAGATATTTCGCAAATTTTGGTGAGCGCAAAAGCTCTCGATCTCGACGGAAATTTGGTTGAATTAAAAAATAAAGATTTCGGATTTTTTTATCGCGGTAGCAAAATTTCTAAAAAATTTATTTTTGTTGAAGGTGTTTTTAAGACAACGAGATCAACGATTGAAGCTGTTGCAGAAAAAATTTCTGAACTAAACCAACAGCGAGAAAAAGCCCAGCCAATTCGCGCTAAAACCGGCGGTAGTACATTCAAAAATCCAACAGGAAAAAAAGCATGGCAGCTAATTGATGAAGCTGGATGTCGTGGAAAAATTGTCGGCGATGCCCAAATTTCAGAGAAGCATTGCAACTTCATGATCAATCGCGGCAAATCATGCGCGCAAAATTTAATTAACCTTGGGAATGAAGTAAAAAAAACAGTCAAAGAAAAATCTGGTGTCGATTTGGAATGGGAAATAAAAATTTTACAGTGAAATAAAATTCTTTGTTGCAATTTTAAAATAGGTCAGGCAAGTTGCGCCGCGCTTTACCCGCCATGGCTCTTCAGCCATAAAAAATTCTCTCTTAAAAATTTTAATCAAAACAAAATTATGAAAAAATTTTCTGCTTTTTTGACAAAAACCGCTCTTTTGTCTTTTTTCTTTTTGGCGATTGCTCCAGCAATTGTTCCGGTTCTATCTTCTGACGCCTTTGCTTCTACTTCATCGATCAGTCAGGGCGTTAACTCAAACATTCTAGTTGATACCATGTGCAACGTGATGCAAATCATCACTGGCAATGCTGGTAAAGCATTTGCGGCTTTTGCAATTCTTTCCGTTGGCATCGGTTTTTTTACCGGAAAAGTTTCTTGGGGTTTGATGATTGGTGTTGCTGCTGGTATTGCGGCAATGTTTGGTGCTCCATCTATTGTTTCTGCCATCACCGGCAAAAGTGCTTATGATTGCCAAGGATAAAAATTTCTCTAAAATTTAAAAAAAGGTTTTCTCACGATGTCTAGAAGATGCGAATTGCTTGCTGTTGGCGTAATGAGTGGAAACAAAGTTTCTCACTCTAACCGCAAAACCAGAAGAAGGTTTTTACCAAATCTCAAAGAAATTTCTTTCAAGAGCGATGCTCTTGGTGCAGATTTAAATTTAAAAATTGCGGCTTCTACTCTCAGAACCGTCAATAAATATGGCAGCATTGATAATTTTTTGGTTAATTACAGCTATGCAAAACTTACCGACTCAGCTAAGAAGCTTAGAATCCAAATTAAGAAAAAATTGATTAAGTTGGGTAAGCTGGAAGAAGTAAAAATTGTGAAAGAGAAAAAAGTAGTGAAGAAAAAAGCAGCGTAATTTTTTGAATTTTTAAAAAATAAAAAACCCGATTCTTTGACAAAAAGAGTCGGGTTTTTTATTTGGTTTTTCTCTCGGTGACAATGCTTCAACAAGCTCAGTGTGACACTAAAAAGACCTCACGGCATTACTTATTTTTCTGCAAAAACTCTCGAATCTCATCAATCGAAAATTCCTGTAAATTGCCGCGAAAGCGCATCACAACATTTCCTCTCGGATCAACAAGTAAAGTTTCTGGAACCGCTTCAATCCCGGTTATTTGTGTAAATAAACCACGACTGTCTTTGGCAATTTTTTTAAAAGGATTGCCGCTTTTATTCAGATAAGATTTGGTATTTTCATCAATGTCGCGCCAAGCTATGCCGTAGAGATCGATGATTCCTTCGTTTTGAAGTCGCAATAAAATATCATGCTCAGCGCGACATGTGGTGCACCAAGAAGCAAAAAAATTAACAACTGAATATTTTCCAACCAAATCTTTTTTGGAAAATTCCTGATTTTCATCGAATAAATTTGGCAAAGAAAATTCTGGTAAAATGATTTTTGTTTTTACGAAATGAATGCCGGATTCTGTAGAATTTGTGAATTGTTCAACTGCCTGTTTTTTGTTGAGGTTGTAAGTGGAAATGCCAATCAATCCAACTAAAAAAAGTAACGTTAAAAATGGTAAAAATTTTTTCATAAAATGAGTAAGAATTTTTTTTTCAAACTAAAAATCAGTGAAAATAAAGCAAGGCGAGGCGAGGTTATAACTGCTCACGGTGCGATACAAACTCCAGCATTCATGCCGGTTGGAACTGCAGCTACGGTGAAGGCAATGAAAATTTCTGATGTCAAAAAATCCGGTGCTGAAATTATTTTGGGGAATACTTACCACTTGATGTTACGGCCAACGGCAGAGTTGATTGAACAGCTCGGTGGTCTTCACAAATTTTCTGGATGGCAGGGCCCGATCCTCACAGATTCAGGTGGTTTTCAAGTCATGTCTCTTTCAAAAATCAGAAAAATTTCTGATGAAGGCGTGGAATTTTCCTCGCATATTGATGGTGCAAAACATTTTGTAACTCCGGAGAAATCGATCGAAATTCAGTATAAATTAGGCAGCGACATCACGATGATTTTTGACGAATGTGTACAATTTCCTGCAACTTACGATCAAGCCAAACAAGCGATGGAGCGCTCTCTGCTTTGGGCTGCACGCTCAAAATCAGCTTTTCAAAAACGTGCAGGTTACGGAATTTTTGGAATTGTGCAGGGCTCAACTTTTCCAGATCTACGCAAAGTTTCGTCAGAAAAATTAGTAGAAATTGGATTCGATGGATATGCAATTGGTGGCTTGGCTGTAGGTGAGGGGCAAGAGGTGATGTTTGAGGTTCTGGATTATTCTGTGGAGTTTCTGCCGGAGGACAAGCCGCGTTATTTGATGGGAGTTGGTAAGCCGTCGGATATCGTCGGCGCAGTTTTGCGTGGAATCGACATGTTTGATTGCGTGATCCCAACGCGCTCCGGACGCACTGGGCAGGCTTTTGTGCGATCTGGCACAATCAACATTCGCAATGCCAAATATCGCGATGATCCAAATCCTCTCGATAAAAAATGCGTCTGTTACGCTTGTCAAAATCACTCGCGCGCTTATTTGCATCACCTCGTCAAAGCCAATGAAATACTGGGTTCAATGCTTCTTTCCGAACATAATATTTTTTACTACCAAGATTTGATGAAAGAAATTCGTGAGGCGATTGAAGAAAAAAAATTCGGTGAATTTGCGCAAAAATTTCCCCAAAATGAAACGTTGGCATGAGCTGTGGTTGATTAAATTTTTTAGTAACGAAACGTTTCAAGCAACTTCCCTTTGAAGCCATTCATCAATCCAAAATAAATTTATGAAAAAATTTTTAGCACTTTTATCCCTCGCCATAATTTGCTCAAATGGAGTGAATGCGCAAAACTCAACTTCTTCTACAGCAGCGTCAACAGGATCAGAACAGAGAATGATACAACAAAAAAATGCGATGAATGAACGCTATAAAAATGTTTCTCCGGAAGAGCAAAAACGGATGATGGAGCGCAAAGAAAAAATGGCTAATATGTCGCCAGAAGAGCGTGAAAAAATGAAGCAAATGCATGAAGAAAAAAAGGAAGCAAGGAAAGAGGGTTATGACAACGCTTCTTCGGAAGAAAAATCTAGAATGGATAAACGTCATGAAATGATGGAAAAACTATCTCCACAGCAACGAGAAGCTTTAAAAAAAGAAGTGGAGAGGCATCGTGCTGAGATGAAAAAAATTACCGGATTCGAAGATAATTAGAGCCTATTTCTCCCTTTCCCCATCCAAATATTTTACCGCTTTTACCGTTGTTTGGCCAAGGGCTTTGGCCTTGTGTGCAGCATCTCCCATGTAATTTTTTGCTTTGTTGAAGAGTGGAACGGCAATTAGAATTAAGGTGATGATGAGAATGATGCGAAACATAAGATTTCAAAATTGACATTTTTTTACAAAAAGAGAATTTACGCCGCCCGCTGTCCAAACATCAATTCAAAATTTTCATGACAAAAATTATAAATCTAAAAGCACGCGAAATCCTTGATTCGCGCGGGTTTCCGACGTTGGAAGCGGAAATTCATTTGCAAGATGGATCATTCGCAATTGCCGCAGTTCCATCCGGAGCTTCAACCGGAAGTCTCGAAGCCTGCGAACTTCGCGACGGTGACAAAGCGAGATTTTTGGGCAAAGGTGTTTTGCACGCTGTTGAAAATGTGAATAAAAAAATCGCCACGAAGTTGCTTGGTTTTGATGCGACGAAGCAAAAAGAAATCGATGCGATGATGATCGAAATGGATGGCACGGAAAATAAATCAAACCTCGGTGCTAACGCGATTCTAGCGGTTTCGCTGGCTTGCGCCAAAGCTGCTGCGCTCTCAAAAAAACTTCCACTTTTTGAATATCTTTCGGAATTGTTTTGCTCCACAGGATCCCCCTATTTAGGGGGCTTTGAGCGCAAAGAAAATGACCTGAATGGTCATTTTCAGCGAGAAGGCGGACGCGTTAGCGCCGCGATGGGGGTGCATAAAAAAATCCTTCCGGTTCCAATGATGAATATTATTAACGGCGGCAAGCATGCTGACAATAAAATCGACATTCAGGAATTTATGGTGATGCCAGTCGCAGCCACGTCAGTTGCGGATTCAATTCGCATCGGCGCTGAAATTTTTCAGCACTTAAAATCTCTGCTAAAAAAAGATGGCCACAATACCAATGTCGGTGACGAAGGCGGATTTGCGCCGAATTTAAATTCAACTCACGAGGCTTTGGATTACGTCGCGAAAGCTGTGGAGGCCGCAGGATACAAGCTCGGCAGCGAAGTGGTTTTAGCACTCGATGCTGCTTCCACTGAATTTTACAAAAATGGAAAATATCATTTGGAAGGCGAAGGAAAAATTTTGAGTTCCGATCAGCTCGTGCGTTACTACGAAGAGTTGGTGAATTCTTATCCAATTTTTTCAATCGAAGATGCTTGTGCCGAAAATGACTTCGAAGGCTGGAAAAATATCACCAAAATTTTGGGCAAAAAAATTCAATTGGTTGGCGATGATTTATTCGTCACTAATCCGAAAATTTTAACTCGCGGCATTGCTGATAACATGGCCAATGCTTTGTTGGTGAAGTTTAATCAGATCGGAACTTTGACCGAAACTTTGGCCGCGATCAACATCGCCAAAGCTGCAAATTACAACAGCATCATCTCGCACCGCTCCGGCGAGACAGAAGACAGCACCATCGCCCACATTGCCGTCGCCACCAATGCTGGCCAAATCAAAACCGGCTCACTCTGTCGCTCTGATCGCACTGCGAAATATAACGAACTTATTCGCATTGAGGAATATTTGGGAAGCCGCGCGGAATATGCGGGAAAAGCAATTTTGAAAAAATAATTTCCTTCTCATCATCTTTGGCACGAATCTCGCGTGTCACGTCATCCTTGGCCGAAGGCCGAGGATCTCAGGAGCTTAGTTCTAAAAGTCAAACTCACGAGATCCTCGGCCTTCGGCCAAGGATGACGATGAATTTATTGTTGAATCAACTACTTTTATCCCCATGTCCCGCATCTCCTACCTCAACAACCAATTCCTTCCCCACGAAAACTGCCTCATCCACATTGAAGATCGTGGCTTCCAATTTGCCGACGGAGTTTACGAAGTTACGCTTTTTGAAAATGGAAAATTAATCGATGGCGAGGCGCACATGGAGCGCTTTTTCAGAAGTTTGCGCGAAGTAAAAATCGAGCATAATTTTTCCGCAGAAGAATTAAAAAAAATCCAGCTCGAACTTTTCGCGCGCAATAAAATGACCAACGGAACTTGCTACATGCAGATCACGCGCGGTCAAACCAATCGCATTCCTTACTGTCCAAAAAATTTAACCCCAACAATTTGCGCCACAGTTTCGCCGCGCAAAAAAGTTTCTGAGGAAGAATTCGCACGCGGATTTTCTTTAATGACCCACGAAGATATTCGCTGGAAACGTTGTGACATCAAGACAGTCGGCCTTCTCGCCTCAGCGTTAATCAACCAAAAAGCCAAGGATCACGGATTTGACGACGCGATTTTTTTGCGTGACGGCATTGTCACTGAAGCAACTTACGCCAATGCTTTTATTGTTGACGAGAATGACGTGATAATCACCAAAGCGCCGGACAACCTGATTCTCTGCGGCATCACGCGCAATCGCCTGCTCAAAATTGCGGCGGAAAAAAATATTAAAATCGCGGAAAGAAATTTTTCGCTTGAGGAAATGATGCGAGCAAAAGAAGTGTTTTTGACTAGCTCCAGCTTGATTCTGCGACCTATTTCAAAAATTGACGGGAAATTAATTGCTGGTGGAAAAAATAGAAAAATTGCGCGGATTTTGAATGATGCTTACGGGGAATTTGTGAGTTCAGATATTAGCTAATATTCCATTTCTTCGTCAGGTAATTATTCACACTCGCCTTTTCTGCAGCTAGTAAAATTCTGTTGAACACAATCACCTCTCCAACAAAACCACGAAAGGAGCCATAGCTTGTGCCGTTGTAAGTATTTTCATCCCCAATCGTTCTGCTTGGAAAAATATAATTCTTGGCACTTTGTGACGGAGCTGTGCGTGCCAAGGTGCCGTTGACATAAATCGATGAGGTTTTGTTGTTATATTGCAAAAGAATCGCGATCGGATTGGTGAGGGTGGCTTGGTAAACAATGGGTGAGGGCATGTAACCACCAGCATGTTCGTAAACAGAAATTCCGTTAGTGCCAAATGAAACTCCGGAACCGGTGGCGCTAAGGCCAGTGTAAAGGTTCGGATGGTTTGGACCAATCAAGTAGTTTTGACCGGAAGTTCCGCCAGTGCCAGAGTAACTTTCCGTATCAATCCCGTGCGTTGTTGTTGCTTGGGCGACAATGAATATTGAATAATTGTCGTAAGTTGCTGGTGCGGTGGTGCTGCCAATGTATGGCCCGGCAACAGTCATTACATCCCAATCGCCGTCGGCAAAAAATTGTAGTGCCGGAAGACCGTTAATCCCGCTTTGCATGTATTTCGGACGTCGATTCACAGGAGCGGTGGCGTTGGATTGTGTGACGGCATTGGGATTGTTGTCGTACCAAGTGCTAACAAAAGTGTTATTCGCGGCCTCAGCCTTAATAAAACTGCTATCCAAAGATGTTTCTAACCACAGCTGCAAACCAGAAATATCATTAACTGGAGAAGTCGTAGTGAGAGTTCTGGCCGTAGTCAATTTCGCCTTCTGTACAAATTTTTTACTCTCAACAGCACCAACAATAAGAATGCTCACAATTAGTATGACGACCGAAAGTTCGATGAGAGAAAAGGCGGCGTTTTTTTTCATTTAGCTAAAAAATTTATTGGCCCTTCAGCGCGGCCGTGGATGAATTGATCAAGATAGGGATTGCCTGACGAATACATGTCTTTGACGTCGCCGAACCAAATTATTTTCCCCTCATAAAGCATCGCAATTTTATCAGCGATTTTGCGGGCAGAATTCATGTCGTGAGTGATGGTGATGGTGGTTGCCCCAAGTTGTTTTGAGTTGGAAATGATGAGATCGTTAATGACGTCAGCCATGATTGGATCAAGGCCAGTCGTGGGTTCATCGAAGAAAATAATTTCTGGATTGGCGGCGATGGCGCGTGCAAGTGAAGCACGTTTTTGCATGCCGCCGGAAAGTTCGGATGGAAAAAGATCTGCAGTTTTTTCGCTTAAGCCCACCGCTTTTAATTTTTGCAGCGCAATCTCGCGCGCATCTTTTTTGTTCATTTTTTGGTGGTAGAGCAAACGGAAGGCGATGTTTTCCCAAACTGAAAGTGAGTCGAAAAGAGCGCCGCCTTGAAATAAAAATCCAAATTTTTCCATCAGTTTGTCGCGATTTTTGGCGCTTATATTTGCCACTTCTTCCCCATCAATTTGAATGCTTCCCGAGGTAGGAACTATGAGGGTTGCGATGATTTTGATGAGGACAGATTTTCCACTTCCCGAGCCACCCAAAATTACAATTGATTCACCTTTATTCACTTCCAAATCAATGCCGGTTAAAACTTTTTTTTCACCGAAATTTTTTGTGAGATTTTTTATGAGAAGTTTGGAAGTCATTTATTTCGCCGTTTCTGCCAATTTTTTATCGATCAATTTTTTCAGTGTTAAGTAGTCAACATAACCTTCCGAAACCTCGTCATTGATGAAGAAACTTGGGGTTGATTTGAGTTGCAAAGTTTTAGCCGCATCCATTCTGGCGGCTAAAATTTTGTCCTGTAATTCTTTGTCATTGATGCATTTTTTAAACCTTTCGGAGCTCATGCCATCGAGCTTGGCGATGGCCTCCAACTTCTCAGTATATTTTTCATCGAAGGCCCAAGAGTCTTGAGTTTTAAACAAAGCTTTCAAAGTGAAAAAATATTTTTCCGGCAATTCGGCTTTATTGTCATGAGCTTGACACATGGCAAACATTGCGGCGGTGAGAGCGGCTTGATTCAATGGAAAATCGCGGAAGATAAATTGTGCCTTGCCGGAATCGATATATTCACTTTTTAATTTTTCGAAAGATTCGCGAGTGAAAGAGGCACAATGCGGGCAAGAAAGCGAGGCATACTCGATGATAAGCACCGATGCTTTTTTATCGCCCAAAACAAAATCTGTAGGCAATATTTTTAGCAAATTACTATTTTTGCGTGCTTCGGCAAGAGAGGCCGCATCTGCATTTACTGCGGCACTAACTGCATCCTGAGGATGTTGTTCTGGCTTAATTTCCGCGGCACTTTTGGAATTATATTTGAAAGAAGTTTTGGTTTTGTAGTTATGAACAACAAGTGCTGCAAATCCGATTAGCAGAAGTATCGCAACAGAAATGACGGTGAGTTTTTTAGATTTTTTGTTCATAAAATTTTATGAAATAGTTGACTGCGAATTGGGGGAATTTGATGATAAAGAAATATTTTTAATCACAAGTAAATCAACGATTTTATGAGGATTCCATTATCCATTTTTATCATCACAAAAAATGAGGCAGATCGTATTTCCGGAATAATCCATGCTGTCAAAAAAATTGCTGATGAAGTTTTAGTGATTGATTCCGGAAGTGAAGATGAAACCTGTGCTATAGCCGTTAAAGCCGGTGCGAAAGTGATGTTCAATAAATGGCGTGGATATGGTCAGCAAAAAATTTTTGGTGAAAATCAGTGTCGCAATAAATGGATTTTAAACCTTGATGCTGACGAAGAAGTTTCGCCAGAGCTATGTGATGAAATTGAGAAAATTTTTGCTGAAAAAAGTCACAAAAATTTTTGGGGATTTCGTGTGAAGATCGTCAATAAATTTCGCTTCGAAAAAAAGCCAAAAAGATTTGCTTACTACTACAACCAACTTCGTCTTTACAACAAAGAGTTTGCTGGTTTTAAAAATAGTTCAATCCACGATTCCGTTGAGTTAAAAGACAATAAGCCGGAGAAAATCGGTCAGTTGAAAAACATCATCTATCACCAATCTTTTCGTTCATTTGCACATTGGATCGAAAAAATAAATTCTTACTCGCAAATGCAGGCGGAAGATAGTTTTAAAAAAGGAGAATGCCCATCGCTGTCAAAAGTTTTTTTTATCCCGATACTTGCTTTTCTGAAAGCTTTTTTTCTACGTCGTTATTTTATCTACGGTTTGAATGGTGTGATTTATAGCCATCTATTTGCCTTATCGCGTCTTGCTAAAGCCATTAAAACTCGTGAATTATTTCAAGAAAAAAAATGAAAAATTTTTTATTTTTTCTGACTTTATTTTTTGTGACTTCCTGTGGGGGCTTGCACGAAAGTCCCGTTATTTATTTCAGTAATGCCAGTCCGCAGCCAGTTAAAAATATTCAATGCAGCTGGGTTAAAAAAAATGTGTTGAGCCTGCCAGTGCTGAATCCGGGAGATAGTAGAAGTCAGTCTTTCTACCTCAAAGAAAATTCTGATTTTTTTGGTTTGATTACGATGTCGTGGGAAAATGCTAGCGGTGAAATGGTGAAAAAAGAATTTCATTTCACCAAACAAAACTTGCCAAGCATGTTGGACTCAACAACTTACAATTACGTGCAGATTTATCTCGACCAGGATGATTTGGAAATTGTGAGCAGCGACGCTCCCGACATCGGCGGCAAGACTCGTAGAATGGAGCAAATTTTAACAATGTCTCGTGAGCACTATTTGAGTGAACATCCAAAAACTTTTCCTAGTTCTTTGATCCGTGTTCAGCCGCAAAAAGATAATTCACTGCCAGGATGGTTGGCTAATTCTTATTAAAGTCCTTCTTTCCCAAAGCTAAAAAATAATCGCGTTGGTTATGGAGAGCGGCGGGTTTTTACGATTTAAAAAGCAGCGAAGAATCACCGTAAGAATAAAAGCGGTAATTTTGTGAGATGGCGTGGTTGTAAAGCTCAAATGCTTTTTCTTTTTCAACAAAGGCGCAGACCAGCATGAATAAAGTTGATTTTGGAAGGTGAAAATTTGTCAGCAAAATATCGGTGATTTTAAATTTGTAAGGTGGATGGATAAAAATTTCTGTGTGTGCAGACATTGGTTTGACGAGGCCATTTTCATCTGCGGCAGATTCTAAAACTCGCAGTGAAGTTGTGCCAATTGCGACAATTTTTTTGCCAGATTTTTTTGCAAAATTAATTTTTTCTGCCGCAGATTCTGAGATTGAAAAAAATTCGCAGTGCATTTTGTGATCTTTCAAAAACTCACTTCGCACCGGTAAAAACGTGCCGGCACCGACATTGAGCGTGACAAAAACTTTCTCGATTTTTTTTGCATCCAGCGCCGCAAAAATTTTTTCATTAAAATGTAAACCAGCCGTCGGCGCCGCAACCGCAACCCCATTCGCAGCGTAAATTGTTTGGTAATTTTCCTGATCATCTTCGCCTATCGCCCCCCTTTTTATGTAAGGCGGAAGCGGCACCGCGCCATATTTTTCCAGCTTTGTCAGCAATTCTTCCTCACCGCAATCAAATTTAATTTTGATAAATCCGTCGTCAGTTTTTTCTAAAACTTCAGCAAAAAAATCCGTAGAGATTTTTATTTTATCGCCAATTTTTACTTTTTTCGCCGGACGACATAAAGCCCGCCAGAGGCCTTGATTCTCTTGATCTAAATTGAAATCCAATCGTGCCGAATTTCTTAAAATTTCTCCCGACAATTTTGCTTTGATCACGCGCGCATCGTTGAAAACCAAGACATCTCCTTCTTGCAAAAAATCTGGGAGCTTGATTACTTGCGAATCAAGAATCGCACCGTCTTTGCAAATTAGCATTTTGGTTTTTTCTTTGGGAAAAAATGGTGTCTGCGCAATTAATTCTGGCGGCAAATAAAAATCGAAATCGGAAGTTTTTAACATGGAATCAAGCAAAACACATTTTGGATTTAAGCAGGTGGATCGTGAGAAAAAGGCTGGTCTTGTCAAAGAAATTTTTTCCGGTGTGGCAAAAAAATATGATCTGATGAATGACTTGATGAGTGGTGGGATTCATCGGGTTTGGAAAAATAAAATGGTGGAGGAAATTACTTTCGCAAATTCGGAGTTTTGGTTAGACAAGAAGTCGACGCGAAGTGAGCAAAGCGAACGAATGTGCGACCTCCCCCTTATCAAGGGGGATGGGGGGTTGGTAAAGGTGATTGATTTGGCTGGCGGAACGGGGGATGTAGCTTTTCGGATTGCGAAAAAATTTCGGGCGGATGGGCAAAAATTTTTGATTGATGTGGTCGATATTAATCAGGAAATGCTTGATGTTGGTAAGGCACGTGCGGTTGATCTGAATCTTTTTTCTGATTTAAAATTCACTTGTTGTGACGGAGAAAAACTTTCTTTTGCTGATGAAACTTTCGATTTTTTTACGATTGCTTTTGGAATTAGAAACTTCACCAACATAGATTTGGCGCTATCCGAAGCCTATCGCGTTTTGAAGCCAAATGGAAAATTCATCTGCTTAGAATTTTCGAAAGTGAATGATTATTTTTTGCAAAAAATTTACGACGCTTACTCGTTCAAAATAATTCCAAAAATCGGTGAAGTGGTTTTGAATGATCGCGCTTCCTACCAATATCTCGTTGAATCAATCCGCAAATTTCCGCCGCAAAATGAATTTAAAAAAATGATTGAGACGGCGGGATTTAAAAATGTTTCCTATAAAAATTTATCTTTCGGCGCTGCCACAATTCACATCGGAATAAAATGAAATTTTTTTTAGCTGGAATTTTTTTGTTAACAGTTTCTTGCGAAAGTATGATGTGCATGCCGGAATCTCCGAAAACGCAATATGATGCGCAATTAATGTATAACACGTTTGGCACCGTTTTAGCGCAAAATATTGATGCAAAAAAAGCAGCTAAAATGTTTGGCTGTCATTATCGAACCGGTGACAGCGTTTATGTTTATACAACTTTTTGGGACAAAAAATATATTTTGGTGCGCAGAAGAGAGGCGTTGACCTATGTTGTTGAATAGCAAGTTGAGTAAATTGACAAATAGCAATCACCACTTTTAATGCGCGTCCGCGCTGCCATAGCTCAGGGGTAGAGCACTTCATTGGTAATGAAGAGGTCGGTGGTTCGATTCCACTTGGCAGCACCACTTTGATTATTTATCCGCAGAATCATCGCCCTTACCTCCACCACCACTTCCAGCCGCATCAGCTCTTTGCTCACTTCCTCCGGCACTATCACTACCTCCACCTCCTGATGCACCAGCATGATCGCCTCCAGAATCTTTGTTTCCAGCGGTGGATTTGCCTTTATTACCAGCTTTACTGGCAAGGTCTTTAGCGCCTTTGCCACCTTTTTTGAGAATTTTCCCAGTTGCACGAGTAGCGCGTTTTTGTGCTTCTGCAGCAAATTTGGCAACTTTTTTGAACATATCCACAGCGTTAGGAGCTGCTCCCGGTAACGGAGTTCCGCCGATCAAACTGGTGGTGATGCCAGGTATTTCATCCATGAATTTGTAGAGCAAATACATGATCAATGCTCCTTTGAACATGAGCAGAATTTTTGCTGCAGAATCACCCTTGAGTAAGTCGACTAAAATTGGAATGGAAAGACCGATTAGCTCAAATCCTGGGAATTTGCCGAATTTATCGACATTCATGATGCAAGCGACGCTGTCATTTATCGGATCAAAAAGTTTTTGTCCTGACTCGGTGCAATCTGGCGGCTGTAGCTGTCCATTTTTCCTGACGTAAGGGACGGTGGTGCCATCGGAATTTTTGCAAACTTCAGCGCAGGATAGCACTTTGGATGGTGCTTCTCCTTTGTAAATTGCGCTGCCTATGAGCGACCTGTCTAAAACTGTGACGAAGATTGCAATGTAAGCGAAAAGGATCATCGGCTGTAAGCAGAAACTGATCAGTTCTTTTAACCAACTATCAAAAATACCCTTGGTTCTAGTGAATAAAAGCATCGGAATAATGATCGGTGAAACAAAGACGAAAATTATGATCGATAAGGCAGAGGAAAGAAAAATATGCAGCGCTCGAATTGTTGCGGCTATGAAAAAAATTCCGAAGAACATCACTGACAATGCGAAATAAATTCCAACTGCTCCAGTAAAGAATCCAGCGAAAATCAGCGATACGATATTGGCGGCTGAAACCTCGGGACCAAAGCCAAGATAATGCATTATTTTGCAATCAAGCGTGTCCCATATTGCCAGATATTCCTTACCTTTAGGATATCTACCAAACTCCAAAATAGTTCCATCCTGTAATGTTATCTCACCAAATTGACATCCATCTCTTTTGAGTTCTGATTGACTAGTTTCGATTTTGAAAACCATCTGTGAAAATTCTGCAGAAGCTCCATAAACACCATCGAAAAATATTGATTGCCAAGCATCTCCGGTGGCAAAATACATAACCACACCAATCTTAAAAATATAAACCAAAATATCTTTTTTATTGGCAATGCTGTTTCTGCCCAAAAGAATATTCATGCCGTAAAGCATGATCGATAAGGTCAGTGTCATTTTTACAGCTAGCTGCAGAGTATCTTGTACGATGGTAAAAAAAGATTTGTCCTTGACCCGATTTCCTTCTTTGTAAATGAAATCTCCTCTAGTCTCATATTGTCCACTTATACACACGCCATTAGAATCTGGATATTCGTTATAGTTAGAACATTTGCTGTGACCGGCGCGATTATAAAAAACATTTTCCAGAGTTTCTTTGACACATTGTGCGATTGGGGCGCTGAAGTGTCTCTGACTGCCAATAATAAACCCACCTTTGAAGGCTGTTTTATTCAGAGAGTCACCCTCAAAGTTTATACATGCGTCTGAAAAATAAGGGGAGCCTAGGCTGCTTTGATAGTGGAAATCCGCGTCAGAAGTTTTGGTACAATGCCGCATATATTGGCAATAGTTTCTGCACTTTCCCGCCTTGTCATTGTAAGTGCAGTTTGGATCTCTGATCTCACTATTTTGAGCGCATTGTCCTAGAGTGACAGCTTCCGGAGTAATCATTTTCCAGCGTTGCTCACTTTCAACCCATTTGCCGTCACGGTAATAATCGCAATATTCCGAGCCTCCTCCAATTGCAAAATTATACGGACAGAGACTGTAACTTTCGGCGCAGATCAAGCGTCCATTATCAAGTGATTTGGCAGAATAAGTAATGCCTCTTATTGTGCAGTCAGTTCCTCCTCTGCAGAATTTTTTTGTGCCGTTGTAGTTGATGCAAATGTAATTCTGACTTCTGTTTTTGCAGCAGGCATAAGCTGCATTCATTTGATCTTGAGTGACCCCGGACGGCATAGTTACTCCTGGCTTTACTTCATATTGCTTGCAGTTGTAGTTGCCGGTTTCGGTGCCTTTGAGATAAAATTTTTGTGGCGGATATTTTCCATCCTTAAGTTTTTCTTGTGTGACATCTGGACAGGGCTCGCTATCATTTGGGTTATCCTCAACCTCTACTCCACCGTAATACCACTCGCGATAAAATGGGTTATCCAAAGTAAGTTTTGATGGATCGCTCAGAATGTAGCCATCGATACGTGTTTTTACTATCAGCTTATAGCCGCCAGAGCTAAAATTATATTGTGTGGGATTTGGACTCATCCAACTAGCACCACAAATTTCCGTGTTATTGTAGGCTAGCGTAGCGGTTGCGTAAATTATTCCCAACTCTCCTAGTGCGGCAAGGAATGTGCCAGATGCTCCGGCAACCGCGCCAGCACAAGCGCCATTGGTTCTTGCTTTTATCCCTGCTCTAACAAGGTCCTTTGCATCCATCAGCGGCGATGGAGTCACGCGGGGGATTTTGCTGCCAGTTCCGCAAATGTAATTCATTGTAGCAATGCCGGCTTTAGTAGCAGCATAACTTGTGGCTATCACTGCAACGCATACCGGATTTGACAAAACAAATTCCACATCTTTGCCTCCGCTCGTCGGATTAAAATTAAGTCCAACACTTCCATTCTTATTCCTATCTTCCCCCTCATCGTAGTCTGTTGGTTGTCCAAGTGGATTGCATTCGCGTACTCGTCCAATCCCGTAATCTACCGCAGCGTAAGAATTGGTGATTAAAAAATTTGAGGCAAAAAAAATTGTAACAAAAAACAGCGAGCAAGAGCTTTTTTTGAAGAATTTTTGCTGCAAAATTTTCACTAAGTTTTTGGTTTAAGATTTTTTTGGAGCAGAGCGTTCGTAATAAATTGGAAGCCAATCATCTGGATCCTCACCGACTTCTTCAATGATCTCGTCCATCATGATTACCGTATCTGCCCGCGCTGATAAAACTCTGATCGTGTCATCCATTCCGCCCAAATCGATTCTGGCAATAACGCCATCATTATCTTGTTTGACGAGAAAAAATCTGGTTGAGGGATCGGTGGTTTTCACCAAATTAAACTCGCGTTCCGAAAGCATAAAAACGTCGCGATAAAGATGTGTCGCTTTTAAATTCGGTAAAAAAATCTGTGTTGAAGTTTGTTGAACGAGAGTGTCGGAAATGCTGCTCTTTGCTGCATCTTCCACTGATTGTGTCGCGAAGACAACGAAGGTGTTGAGTTTTCTTAAAACCTTGAGCCAGTCTTTAATTTTTGGAGCAAAAACTGGATTGCCAATCAATGCCCATGCTTCATCGAGAACGATCATGGTTGGCTCACCCTTGAGAGAACTTTGAATGCGGTGGAAGAGATAAAGTAGCACAGGAGCTATTGCGGCTTTATCTTGCAAAATATGCGACATTTCAATTCCAAAACAGCGAGCGGAAGTGAAGTCAATTAGGTCATCTTCATTGTCAAAAAGTTTAGCATGTGAGCCGCCACTATGCCACATTGACAACCTTCCAGCTAAAGTTCCGGGGCCGCCTAAGCCCATGAATGGTGCGATGTTGCGCATTCTTCTCTGACCCTGAGGTAATTTGTAATTCCCTTTTATGGCTTCGTTGATGCGTTCGATTTCATGAGCTGGCAAAGGTGCATCTCCAACCGAAACCAAAGCCTTCATGAAGTCGATTAAAAATGAGCGATTTTCGTTGGTGTCCTCAAGTTGAAATGGATTGAAGCCAGAAGTTTTTGCAGCATCGGGAATCATGTAGCGACCACGAATTGCGCGGACAAAAATTTCCGCACCGCGATCTTTATCGAAGAAAAATAATCGGCCGTTAAATTTTTGCGATTGGGCGCAAAGAAAGTTGAGGAGTACAGTTTTACCGGCGCCAGTTGGACCGATGATCATGGTGTGACCGACGTCGCGAACGTGAAAACTGAAAAAATACGGCGTGCCGGAAACCGTGTTTAGCACTGTCACTGCATCGCCCCAATGATTTTTTTTTCTTTTGCCGGAGGGGTAATTGTGAAATGATGCGAAGGCGGCGATATTGAGAGTATTGATGGTGCAGCGTCTGGCCATATATTCGCCATTGCATGGGAGTTGTGCCCAATAAGCCGGTTCTAAATTCATCCTTTCGCGAACGCCAGTGATGCCTGCATTGGAAAGCTCAACGATCGCCAAAGACAAGGCGCTTTCCAAAGCTTTCGGCGTGTCCTCAACGCAAAGAATCGTCATGTGATGTAGACCAAAACCGAATTCACCACTCATTGCGGAATCAAGTGCTGAGTCGATTTCCTGAATTTGTGATACCGCCACGTCTTCCGATTGCACGAGACGGCGTTGCTGCAATTGCATCGAGCTAATCGCCACCATGCGATTGATGAAAGAAAATGATTGTGAGATAATCAGCTCGAAAGGCATTTGCATAAAACCATCAAAAACCCCGGCATTTGTTGATGGGCGATATTCTTTGATCGAAACTATCCCTGCATATTTGAGGCCGTTTGGATGATGGGCCTCAACCGATTTATTGCCGAAGTAAAGTCGACTAATTGGCAAGTGATGAGAGATTTCGCCGAGAGGAATTGTCATTTGTTGCGAGTAGCCACAATTTACCAAACGTGAAAAAAATTCTAAAATTTCGGAAGTAACTCCATCTTCTGTTTCAACAAGATCAAGCAAGCGTGCCCCGTAATTTCCGTAGCCATTTAAAACGCGTTCGGTCATTTCATCGAGTTCATCAAAAGATTCTCGCATGTAGTTTTCCCACGATGTTTTGTCAGTTTTATGCTGTAATTTTTTTGCCATATGTTCAAGCACGGCTGCGCCAGAAGTGTCAGAGCCTCGAATAAGTGTGAAGTAATGTTCATTGACGAAGCTTTTTTCATCGGAATGTTTTGCTGCCCATTCGCGATTAACTCGTTCGGAAAATAGATCAGGCATTTCACCATCAGGAAACCCTTTTTCCTTGCGACGTAGAGTGTGAAAATAAAGCGAAAAATTTCCGGAAGACATGCCCTTCAACAAGTTGTTGCGCGCATTTTTCTTAAGATCGACGTCAATGTCATCGGCGGTTTCGAAAGCAAAGCCTTTGATTTTTATGACACGAACAAGCTCTTCTTTGTGAGTTAAAATTGTGTTTGAATTCCAGTGGCATTTGTAAGGAATAAAATGCGCTGCCGAAATTTCATGTTTGGTAATTTTTTCTTTTGCTGGTTTGAGTGTTGTAAGGCGCATTCAATTTAGGCGTTAGGCATTAGGCGAAAGTCGTTTTTGGGATTTTGTTTTGGCCGTCAACCAAAATAAAAATATCAAACTAGGCACTGCTAGAAAGGTCGAGAAAATAAAAAATTCGTACCAGCCGAGAGCTTGCGCAAAAACTCCGGCGCTTGAGACCAACAGGCTGCGTGCAAATGTCGCACAAGAAGTCAGAAGCGCATATTGAGTAGCGCTAAAAGCAATGCTGCAAAGGCTGCTCAAGTAAGCGACAAAAACCGCATCGCCAATTCCTCCGCTTAAATTTTCAACGAAAATTACAAAATAAAGTGACTCAACATCATAGCCGATTTGCGCCAAATAAGCGAAGGCAAGATTGGATAACATTTGCGCAATTGCTGCGATCCACAGTGATTTTATGATGCCGGTTTTTTTTACTAAAAGGCCTCCGACAAAAACTCCGAATAAGGTCGCGAAGAGTCCAAAAGTTTTTAAAATTTTGGCGAGCTCAATTTTAGAAAAACCAATTTCGAGCAGGAAGGGCAAGGTTAAATTACCGGCGAAAGCATCACCAAGTTTGAATAAAATTACGAAGGCGAGAATGACGTACCAACGAGAATGGTGAGTAAAATCAGCAAATGGTTCGATGACGAAATTTTTAAACCACGAAATAAAATCGTGATGCTTCGGTTGAAAATTTTTACGAGTTTCGTCGGCAAAAAATACGAAAGCAGAAAATAAAATCATGAAGCTAGCCATGATAAAATAAACTATATCCCAACTCAGTAACTCTGCTAATATCAACGCTCCGGCACCAGAAATTAGCATGCCGATACGATAGCCGTAAACGTAAGAACTAGCAGCAATTCCCTGATTTTCTTTTTCGATTAATTCGATGCGATAGCCATCAATTACGATATCTTGATTGGCGGAAGCAAATGCGACTAAAAATGCAAAAACTGCGATGAGGCTAATGTTGGCAAGGATTCCAGCGATTCCTAAAAATGAAATAAAAATTGCCAAGATTAATTGGCTTAAAATTATCCAAGATTTTCTTTGACCAACAATTTTGGTAAAAAATGGAATGCGACAAGAGTCAATAATTGGCGCGAATAAAAATTTGAAAGTGTAAGGTAGGCTGACAAGAGAAAAAAATCCGATGGTTTTTAGATCAAAACCTTTTTCGAGAAGTAGTGCTTTTAGAGTAGACAGAATAAGAGCGATCGGTAATCCAGAGCTAATTCCCAAGAAAAAAATTACTGCTAAATTTTTAGTCGATTTCTTCATTAGCTTGAGATTTTGTGCATTAGGAAATAAAAAAATCTTGCAGCTTTTTCCTTACAATCAAAGAAAAAATTACCCTCAAAAATGATTCATAAAAATCCATCCCAACTTTACGGAACAACAATTCTTTCGGTGCGAAAAAATGGTAAAGTTGCAATTGCTGGAGATGGTCAAGTTACGCTCGGTTCAACAGTTTTAAAATCGAATGCAAAAAAAATTCGTAAGCTTGGAGATGGCTCAATCATCGGCGGATTTGCTGGTGCCACGGCTGATGCTTTCACTTTGTTCGAAAGACTGGAATCAAAATTAGATCAATATCCAAATCAATTGATGCGCGCCTGCGTTGAGTTGGCAAAAGATTGGCGCACGGATAAATATCTTCGCCGTCTTGAGGCAATGATGATTGTAGTCGATAAAAATATCTCTCTAGTTCTGACGGGGAACGGTGATGTGCTAGAGCCGGAAGATGGAATCGCTGGCATTGGCTCTGGAGGAAATTATGCGCTTGCAGCGGCGCGAGCTTTATCATCAATCGAAAATTTATCCGCAGAAAAAATTGTTACTAGATCAATGAAAATCGCCGCAGATTTATGTGTTTACACCAACAACAATGTCGTGATCGAAACGCTTTAGACACTGTTAGCTAATTAATTTCATTCCATATCTCGTCCTATTTTGGCTTATTTTTTGGTAAAATTTTTCAAAATATATCCGGATATTTATCAAAATTTTACCAAAAAAGCGCTCAAAATATGCCAAAATCTGAAATAAAATTAATTAGCTAACAGTGTCTAACATGAAACTCATCAAATCATTTCTCATTTTTGCAAGTCTCTTAATCAGCGTCAGTCAAGCATTTGCAACAGTTTCTCTCTCCGTTAAAGACGAAGAAATTCCCAAAACTAAAATTTTATTTTTCGGTTTTGATTCATCTGACCCGCGCTTAAAAATTGACACATTCGAAGTTATTGAGCGCATCAGAAGAAATTTAAAAACAACGGATCTTTTTGAAATTGTTAAAAATACCGGCCAGATGGAAACATCGTCATCAAATCAAGCTGCCATTTTGCCAAGCGGAAATTTATCACAAGAAATCCTCACAGTTGAATCACTTCCTAACTTCGAAAAATATGGAAAAGCTGGAATTGGTGCAATCGTCATTGGTCAATTTAATTATGATCAGAGCGGCAATTTAGAGATGCGCATCAGGATGTGGGATGTGCTCGATCAGCGACAATTATTCGGCAAATTTTATACCGCGTCGCGCGATAATTATCGCAAAATGTCGAATATAATTTCTAACGAAATTTTTAAATCGATAAGCGGAGAAAGTTCGGGTCATTTCACTTCGCAAATTGTTTATGTTTCAGAATCAGGCTCAATCAGCAAGCGTATCAAAAAAATTAACATGATTGATTTTGATGGCGAAAATCATCGTGTTTTAACCGACGGTCGCGATCTCGTGTTAACGCCAGTTTTCTCAAAAAAACGCGATGAAATTTTTTATCTGCGTTTTTTTGAAGGTAAGTCACAAATTTTCTCACTCGATTTAAAAAATTTGCGCAGCAAAAAAATTGGTGGATTTAGAGGTACGACATTTGCTGCCAGCATTAATCCCAGGGACTCCAATCTCATTTTGCTCTCAGCGATTCTCGATGGAAATTGCGATATTTACGAAATGAAAATTTCTGAAAATGAAGCACGAAAATTAACCAAAAGTCCGGCGATTGATACTACGCCGTCATATTCTCCAGATGGCGAGTCAATTGCTTTTTCTTCCGATCGCGACTCTGGTCAGCAAATTTACATCATGGAAGAGAATGGCTCCTCTGTAGTGCGCATCAGCTCTGGTGACGGCTCTTATTCGAAACCAGTTTGGTCGCCAGATGGAAAATTAATCGCTTTTACTCGAATCAAAGAAGGACAATTTTTTATCGGCGTAATGTCGCCAAATGGTAAAGGTGAAAAGCTACTGGCTAGTGGCTATTTGGTTGAGGGCGCGAAGTGGTCGCCTAATGGGAGATATTTAATTTATTCGAAAAAAAATGGTTCTTACGGACGTGACTCCATTCCACGTCTCTACGTCATTGACATAATTACCGGATTTGAATTCGAAGTTCCGACGCCAGCCAATGAAGGTGCAACAGATCCAGATTGGGTCTAATATGTAACCCCCCAATAACGCTTTAAGAAATTAGCTTCAGTGTTACGCACTCTAATCTCATCTCGATTGTCACCCCGCACTTGTTGCGGGGTCCATCTTGTCAAAGACACGATTTTATTGGTTGTGACGAAATGGACCCCGCAACAAGTGCGGGGTGACAATCAAAATCAGATTAGAGCCTGTGGTATTTGGACAGATTCCTTAAGCGTTATTGGGTCTAAATGTAATAATCCAGCTCGTGTTTTTTGCTCCTCACTTCCTTCGCGGTCTCAGCCACCATCACCTTGTTCATCTCTAAATCCTCAATGATGATTGATCCCGGACCAATTTTCGCGCCATTGCCAATTGTGATTGGGCCTAAAATTTTTGCGCCGGCGCCGATTGTGACGTCATTTTTGATTGTCGGATGACGTTTTATTTTTGCGATTGATCTGCCGCCCAGCGTTACTCCCTGATAGATCGTGACATTGTCGCCAATTTCTGCGGTCTCGCCAATCACGACACCAAATCCGTGATCAATAAAAAAATTTTTTCCGATTTTAACTTTGGGGTGAATCTCGATTCCGGTGAGGAGGCGACTAATGTGAGCAATCGCGCGTGGCAAAATCGGCACATTTAAATTTTCCAAAAAGTGACTGATGCGGTGAAAAAAAATCGCGTGCACGCCGGGATAGCAGAGCAAAATTTCCAAATAATTTTTCGCGGCAGGGTCTTTGCGTTTAATATTTTCGAGGAATTCGATTTTCATTTTTTTATTTTTCTTGTTGCGGTTTTAGTCGTTCTTGACGCTGGAATTGGTTTGTAACCCATTCCACATGTTCATGTTTTGTTGAGTTGGAACTGAACGTAAGGACGGGGTTGCAAACCTCGTCCTGCAGCGGGTGTGGCGCCTGTTTTTCCAAAAAGTCGCCCTAGGGCGACTTTTCAAAATTAGCCGAAAATTTTACCCAGTAATGTGCTCAAACAAAACCGACGACAAATATCTTTCGCCGAAAGACGGCACGACAAAAACAATTAATTTTCCGGCATTTTCCGGACGCTTGGCGATTTCGAGTGCAGCGTAAGCGGCGGCGCCGGAAGAAATTCCGCCGAGGATTCCTTCCTTCAAAGCCAATGCCCGCGCGGTTTCAATCGCATCCTCATTTGAAACTTGGAAAATTTCGTCAATCAATTCGGTTTTTAAAATTGACGGAATGAAGCCTGCCCCGATTCCTTGAATTTTGTGCGGACCTGGTGCGCCGCCAGACAGAACAGGGCTTGCCGAAGGTTCAACCGCGATTGCTTTGAAATTCGGATTTCTCTGTTTGATGATTGAAGCCACGCCAGTAATGGTTCCGCCAGTTCCAACGCCTGAAACTAAAATATCAACTTTGCCGTCAGTGTCGCGCCAAATCTCCTCGGCTGTAGTGCGCTGGTGAATTTCAACATTGGCCTGATTGGCGAATTGCTGCAAAATTACTGAATCAGGAATTTCTTTGTTGAGCTCTTCAGCCTTTGCAATCGCGCCCTTCATGCCTTTCGCGCCTTCGGTCAAAACCAATTCCGCGCCGTAGGCTTTGAGAAGTTTGCGACGCTCAAGCGACATTGTTTCCGGCATCGTCAAAATTAAGCGGTAGCCTTTGATCGCGGCGACGAAGGCCAAAGCGATTCCGGTGTTGCCGGAAGTCGGCTCAATCAAAGTTGTTTTACCCGCGGTGATTAATCCCTTTTTCTCCGCATCCTCAACCATGTTAGCGCCGATGCGGTCTTTCACTGAGTTGGCTGGATTGTAAAATTCCAATTTCGCCACAACTTGCGCTGAAGTTTTGTTAAGGCGATTGAGCTGAACCAGCGGCGTGTTGCCGATTAATTCAATTAAATTTTTTGCGATTTTCATTTTTCTCCTTGTTTGTTGTTAATTACTGGACCCCGCAACAAGTGCGGGGTGACAAATCTTCAATCTCTAATATTGTCACC
>CAIYMZ010000114.1 GCA_903927415.1 uncultured Alphaproteobacteria bacterium | reverse complement strand
TTGCTGTTGAAGCTGGTAAAAAATATTCCTGGTGTTCTTGCGGAGCTTCACAGAATCAGCCTTTTTGCGATGGTTCTCACAAAGAGTTTAAAAAAGAAGATGGTACCAGCGTGATGAAATCTGTGATGTTCGAAGCAACAGAAAGTAAAGTTGTTTATTTTTGTGGTTGTAAGCACAGCAAAAATGGCGTGCTTTGCGATGGGACTCACAACTCACTTTAGAATGTCTGAAGAAAAACTTCGTAGTTCCAACAATCTTTTCTCATTAATTCCATTTTTTAAGCCTTATAAACGCGAAATATTTTTCGCATTTTTAGCGCTTCTTGTCACCACCATCATGGTTTTGGTTTTTGGCAAGGCGATAAAATACCTCATTGATTTTGGCTTCGTTGCACAAAATCAAAATTTTCTCAACCTGTCTCTGCTTGGATTTTTTGTAGCGGTGTTGGTAATGGCATTAGCCGGCTATTATCGCTCTTCTCTCATCAATGCTGTTGCTGAAAAAGTAATCGCTGATTTGCGTAAAAAAATTTACAATCACATCATTCGTGTTTCAGCTGAATTTTTTGAGCTAACAAAAACCGGCGACGTCATATCTAGACTCACTGTTGATACGGTCGTGCTTTACAATGTAATTGGCTCCACCATTTCATTTTTCTTTCGCAACTCTCTGCTTTTTCTCGGTGGTCTTTGTTTTCTATTTTTTACCAGCATCAAACTAAGCCTCATTTCTTTGATGCTGATTCCAGTTGCAATTGCGCCGATCATCGTCATGGGAAAGAAGATAAAAAATTTATCGAATCAGTCTCAAGCATCTTTGGCGTTGGTGGGATCTCACATCGAAGAAACAATAAATGGTGTAAAAACAATTCAATCTTATCTGTGTGAAGAAAAGGCAGTGAGAAATTTTTTTACCCTTGTTGATTTTGGTACGAAAATTTCGTTGAAAAAGATTCGTGTAAAATCACTGATGATTGGTGCGGTGATCGCGTCTGCTTTTGGTGGAATATTGCTCGTGCTCTTTGTTGGTGGCCACGATGTTTTACAAGGAAAAATTACCTCTGGCGATCTCTCTTCCTTCATTTTTTATTCAGTAATTACCGCAACTTCTTTGGTTTCTATTAGTCAAATTGCTGGACAATTGCAAAGTGCATCTTCTGCTGCAGGAAGAATTTTTGAACTTTTACAAATCGAGTCTCCAGTCAAAGAAACTGCGGTTCCACGAAGTTTTCAGACTGATAAAAAAATCACAATTAAGTTTCAGGGAATTAATTTTTCTTACTCAAGTCGTAAAGATTCTTTAGTGTTGAAGAATTTTAGTTTAGAAATTTTCCCTCATGAAAAACTTGCAATTGTTGGTTCAAGTGGATCTGGAAAAAGTACTCTGCTTCAACTATTGCTGCGCTTTTATGATGTTGATGCCGGAGTAATTTTGCTAAATGATCGCGATATTAAATCACTCTCATTTTCTGACTTACGCCAAAATTTTTCTTACATCTCGCAAGATTGTTTTATTTTTTCCGGTACGATTTTTGATAACATTGCTTATGTTGATAAAAGCATATCTGAAGCTGAGTTAGAGCAGATAATCAATTCTAATCCCGCACTACATTTCATAAATTATTTGCCACAAAAAATGCATACATTTGTAGGCGAGAAAGGTATTAAACTTTCTGGTGGAGAGCGTCAACGAATCGCCATTGCGCGGGCTATTGTCAAGGATTCTCCCATTTTGCTTTTGGATGAAGCAACTTCAGCTCTTGATAATCAGAATGAGCAAAGCATCGCAAGAACAATTGCTGATTTAGCTAAAGAAAAAACCACCGTCACCATTGCTCATAAGCTTTCGTCAGTGATTGGAGCTGATCGAATAATTTTTGTTAAAGACGGAGAAATTGCTGAAGTTGGTACGCATCAAGAACTTATCACTCAAAATAATTTTTATAAAAAAATGTATGAAGCTGAGATGGCTGGAGTGGTTTAAACCCAGATCCGTCATTAGAAATCCGTCTAGTTCGTCCAGAACTTGAAACTGCGCGGTTGAAACAATGTTTTTAAATCCGCACTTACGTTTAGTAAGCTTACGGTTTAAAAACATTGTTTCGCCCTTCATTTTCAAGTTCCGGGCGAACTATCCTGGATTTCTAATGACGGATCTGGGTTAAAAAAATGTTTACC
The DNA here is from genome assembly GCA_903927415.1 of uncultured Alphaproteobacteria bacterium. Taxonomy (GTDB): domain Bacteria; phylum Pseudomonadota; class Alphaproteobacteria; order Rickettsiales; family UBA1997; genus UBA2645. The sequence continues at coordinate 16,620 of CAIYMZ010000114.1, read as the reverse complement.
TAACAAAATCAAGGCTTGGGAAAGAAAATGAGATCAAGAATTTTTTGCAGTTTTTTGTTTTTAATCATGAATATTTCGCCGGCTTTTTCTAAAAAAATTGAGCTTCTGGTTTTTGACAGAGGAGAAATAAAGAATGAATTGCCGCGCAATTTCCGCGATCTTTCAGAGTTCGGATTAAATGCTATTGCTAGCGGACAATTTTCGGAAAAAGAATTGGCGGCAGTGCAACAAAAATATCCAAATGAAAAAATTTTGGTGGTGGATTTAAGGCGCGAAAGCCATGGTTTTATCAATGGTCATGCAGTTAGTTGGCGATCACCTTTTGACCAATCAAATATCGAAAAAAAGATCGAAAAGATTTTACGTGATGAAGAATCTCACCTCAATTTATTGAAAAAAAACGAAGAAATTATCGTGAATAAAATTCTGGAAAAAGATGAGAAAAATGGTTGGTACAAAGAGGTGGAGCCAGAAATTATTTTAGTAACAGAGGTTTCAACCGAAGAGAATTTGGTAAAAAAATTTGGTTTTGAATATAAAAGAATTCCGGTGCGTGATCATGCCAGTCCTGATCAAAACCAAGTTTTAGAATTTAAGAAATTTATTAAAAATTTGCCGCGAGATAAGAAAATTTATATTCATTGCGCTGCGGGCAAGGGTCGTACTACAACTTTTTTGACGCTTTATGACATCATGAAAAATGGTGACAAAATGAGCCTAAAAGAGATTTTTATAAGGCAGGCTAAAGCAGGCGGTAAGAGACTTGATGAGATTGGTGAAGATGAGAAGTGGCGTGAAAATTTAGCGCGAGAAAGATTGAATATGATCAGAGAGTTTTATCGGACACGTTAGAATCGCTACAAATTTTTCTGAACAATTTTTCCGCTTCTTTTTTTGTTTTTTTTGCGGCCGCGATAGCAAGTTTTATGGCCTCTTCGAGCTCAGCTTTTACACTTGATTTTGTTTCAAACATTTCGCTGCCATCATAATCTAAAATTAAAGTTTTTAGATTTAATTCTTCATTTTCAATTTCAGCATGCACTGCGACGGGAGTAGAGCAGGAAGCTCCTAGCTCGCTAAGAAAAGCGCGTTCAGTTTCGATGCAGATTTGCGCTGTTTTGTCGTTAATTTTTTTTACGATCTCAGAAATTTTTTGATCGGATTTTCTGATTTGAATTGCCAAAGAACCTTGCCCTCCAGCGGGTAGCATCACATTTTTTTCAATAATTTTTTTGACAGTATATCCTTTTGGACAGGACACAGCTTCGCCGATTATTTTTTCTTTTCCGAGCCTCATCAATCCGCAAACCGCGAGGATTGTGGCGTCAACTGCATCCTCGTCGATTTTGCGCAAACGAGTATCAACATTGCCGCGAAAATTTACGATTTTTAAATCTGGTCGTAAGCGTAATAAAATCGCTTTGCGACGCGCAGAAGAAGTTCCGACAACTGCGCCTTTCGGCAAATCTTTTAGCGAATCAAATTTTTTGGAAATGAAACAATCGCGAGCGTCGAATCTTTCGGTGAAGGCTGCAAGCTCAGTAGCAGCGTGGATCGCCGGCGGCACATCTTTTGCGGAATGAATTGCGATGTCGATTTTATTTTGGATGAGAGCTTCTTCGAGCTCTTTGATGAAAAGGCCTTTGCCACCAATTTCGGCAAGGTTGCGATCTTGAATTTTATCGCCGGAAGTTGTGATTGGAATTATTTCGATTTGTGAATTTTGGAGATGGGGAGCGAGGAGAAGGTAAATTTCTGTGACCTGGGAGATGGCTAATTTGCTGGTTCTGGTTCCGATTCGGAGTTTCATTTTAGTCGTAAGTCGTAAGTCGTAAGTGTAGGTTCGATTGACTTACGACTTACGACTAAATTTTATCCCTGTCTTGCTTTGAAGCGAGGATTAACTTTGTTGATGACGTAAAGACGACCTTTTCTGCGCACGATTTTACAGTTTTTATCTCTTTTTTTTGCAGCTTTAAGTGAGTTGAAAATTTTCATCTAGGATCTCCTGAAATTTAAAGTGTGTTTTGGGCTGAAATGAGAGGCGGCGCAAGCTAGTGACGAGATTAAAAATGTCAAATTTTTATCTGTCGACTTCCCCGAACACGATATCTTGCGTTGAAATTACGGTTACGACATCCGCAAGCATGTGGCCTTTGACCATGAATTCCAAACCTTGAAGATGAGCAAATCCTGGAGCGCGAACGCGACAACGGTGAGGTTTATTTCCTCCGTCGGAAATGATGTAAACGCCAAATTCACCTTTCGGCGCTTCCACAGCGGCGTAGGTTTCTCCAGCTGGAACGTGATAACCTTCGGTGTAAAGTTTGAAATGATTGATCATCGCTTCCATCGACTGCTTCATCTCCGATCTTTTTGGCGGAGAAATTTTTGGATCGTCAGTTGTGATCGCGCCTTTTGGCATTTTCTCGATGCATTGTCTGATGAGTTTTATTGACTGACGCATCTCTTCCACGCGAATCAAATAGCGGTCGTAGGAGTCCCCGTTTTTGCCGATTGGAATGTCGAAATCGAGTTGGTCGTAAATTTCGTAAGGTTGCGATTTGCGCAAATCCCACGCGATTCCTGAGCCGCGAATCATCGGACCAGAAAATCCCCAATCAAGCGCCTGTTGTTTTGACACGATTCCAATTTCAACCATGCGTTGTTTGAAAATGCGATTTTCGGTTAAAAGTGAATCTAAATCGTCGATGCATTTCGGAAAATTTTCTGCGAATTCTGAAATTTCTTCGAGCAATCCTGCCGGTAAATCTTGATGAACTCCACCCGGTCGGATGTAGGCGGCATGCATTCTTGAGCCTGAAACTTTTTCATAAAATCCCATCATTTTTTCACGCTCTTCAAACATCCAAAGCAAGGGAGTCATGGCTCCGACATCAAGAGCCTGTGTGGTTACAGCCATGATGTGATTTAAAATTCGCGTAATTTCGGAAAATAAAACGCGGATGAATTGGGCGCGAAGTGGAATTTTGCAGCCGAGAAGTTTTTCTACAGCAAGAGCGTAAGCATGCTCTTGGCACATTGGTGAGACGTAATCGAGGCGATCAAAGTAAGGCACCGCTTGCAAATAAGTTTTGTATTCGATGAGTTTTTCAGTGCCGCGATGAAGTAGCCCGATGTGAGGATCGGCGCGAGTAATAACCTCGCCATCCATTTCAAGAACTAAGCGCAAAACACCATGCGCAGCAGGATGTTGCGGACCAAAATTAATGGTCATGTTTTTGGTTTCGGGAGATGTCATTTTGATTTTGTAAGTGAATTTGAAGGCCGCGGTTTTTAGGAATCAGTGATAAAAAAACAATTAAACTTTTTGGTCCAATCGCAACTGTTTTGCGTTAAGTTTTGAGATTATTTTTTTGCCGGTTTTTTCTTCAATTGCCTTGCGGGTATTGCCTGCGATGACACCACCTTGTTCTGCAATTTTACGATTTTCTGGTAAATTTTTTGGCTGTTTTTCTTTGGAGATTTCGGTCGTGGTCGCTTCTGCCAACATGTTCAAAACCAATTCCAAATTAGTCATGTTGTCGCGCAGATTCTGTTTTTTCAGGCCTTTAAAATTTCTGTATTTTTTAGTGGTAAGACCTGACCACGCTTCAGTGATGTCGTCAGTCAAAATTGCAAATTCTTGTCCTTTTTTTACGCCGCGCTTTTCCCATTCGTCGGTTAATTCTTTTCGAACCTCAATACTTTTGAGTCTTTGATTGACCCATTCTTTCGAGTATCCTTTGCGCAAATAGGTTTCCATTAATCTTTCAATTCCGATCTCAGGATCTTCAATTTCGTCGATTCTTTCCGCGCCAATTTTTGCAAGCCAGAGTTTGAAAGGTTCGGCTTTTGGCGAGGGGATTGATTGGATTAGGCGGAAAAGTTGTTCGGTGTCGGCGACGTCGGTCAAATACATTTTGCCGTCGGATGAAAGCATTTTCAGTTGACTACAATTTGTAGCCAACTCGCTATTTTCTAGCTTCAATCGTACTTTTAATACGCTCCAATATTTGCGTGGGTTTGGACTTTCAGTTAAAATTTCAATCACATCCACCATCGAAAAATACCATTTTTCTTGTTCGTCATTCCAGATTGAGCGGATTTTTTTTGATTCGAAAATTTTGATGTTGGTGGGTTTTTGCATATTTTTTGGTGTTGGGATTTGGGGAAGGGGTCTAAATTTTCTGAACTAAAAATTTATTCGTAATAATTTTTGCCTCAGCCCCCAACAGCAGTGGTAGCATGTTGCGTGAATGTCCGAGGCAGTTTGTTTTTTCTTGAAAAATTGGAATTTCCGGAAGTTTTTCGGCGAAGTTTTTGATTGCGATTTTGATGTTTTTTGCTTTAGGAGTTCCGTGTGGATTGGCCTCTAAAAAATTTCCGAGAATGATTGCGGTGGGGATTTTTTTCTGTTCCGTGATGATCGTTGCGATTTGGTGAAAGTAGCGATCAAGCCGCTCGCCATCTTCGCCTTCATCTTCGAGGAAGAGGATTTTTTTGTTCCAGTCGAGTTCGTTTTGAGTGCTGAAATGGGAGGAGATGACGCTAGTGCAACCACCAATTACTGGACCCCGCAACAAGTGCGGGGTGACAAACTCGAAATCCGACTCACCACTTGTCACCCCGCACTTTCCACTTGTCACCCCGCACTTTCCACTTGTCACCCCGCACTTGTTGCGGGGTCCAGCTAGTAATGCGAGTTTGTAATTCAATTCCTCCACCCTTCCAAAAATCAAATCCAAAATCGCTTTTTCAGATTTTTTTGAAACCTTCGCCAAAGCAAGCTGGATCAGCATCGGAGCGCTTACAACTTTCCAACCCCATTGCTGAATTAGAAAAATATTCAGCGAAGAAATATCAGAAAATCCGATGAAAATTTTCTGCGTTTTTGGCTTTTTCATTTTTATCAAGAATGGCAAAATTTCTGCACCACCGTAGCCGCCGCGGCTGCACCAAATTATTTTTGAATCAGAATTTTCGATCGATTCTTTGAGTTGTTTAAAGCGTGTTTCGGCAGAAAAAGAAGGGAATTCGTGAGCGACGGATTTTTTTAATGTCGTTTCTTTTTCCAAAAAAATATGCGAAATTAATCCGATTTTTTTGACGTAATTTTTTATTTTTTTTATCTCGTCAGAAGTGCAAGCGGTGCCGAGAGAGACGATGTCGACGACGTCATTTTTTTTAAGCATTTTTGAGAAAATTTACGTTTACAATTAGTCGGCCGAATTTGTATTTTGTAGGCAGAAATTCAAATCAATTTTTTAGCAAACAAATGAAAGAGCGAGTTATAATTTTTGACACAACTTTGCGCGACGGTGAACAGGCGCCTGGCGCGACGATGAATTTAGAAGAAAAACTTTTGATCGCAAAAACTCTCGAAAAAATGGGAGTTGATGTGATTGAAGCTGGTTTTCCCGCTGCATCAAACGGTGATTTCGAAGCGGTAAATCGCATCGCGCAAGTGATAAAAAATTCGACAATTTGCGGATTGGCGCGCGCCAAAAAATCTGACATTGAGAGAACTTGGGAAAGCTTGAAACCAGCGTCTCGTCCACGTATTCACACTTTTCTTGCGACCTCTCCAATTCACATGCAATTCAAGTTGAAAATGGATGAAGCTCAAGTGCTTGTGGCGATTAAAGAAAGTGTTTCTTTGGCGCGAAATTTATGCGACGAAGTTGATTGGTCGCCGGAAGATGCGACGCGTTCAAACCGCGATTTTTTATTCAAGGCAATTGAAGTTGCGATTAGAGCTGGCGCTAACACAGTCAACATTCCAGACACCGTCGGTTACACCACTCCTGAAGAATATTTCGATTTAATTTCGGCGATAAAAAACAATGTTTCCAACATCGACAAAGCAGTGATTTCAGCGCATTGCCATGATGATTTGGGATTGGCAGTTGCGAATTCTTTAGCTGCGATGCGTGCCGGCGCAAGGCAGATCGAATGCACTATCAACGGCATCGGAGAGCGTGCAGGAAATGCGGCTTTGGAGGAAATCGTGATGGCGATCAAAACGCGTTCCGATTTTTATGGAGTTGAGACGGGAGTAGATAGCAGAATGATCACCAGAATCTCGAAATTAGTTTCAAGCATCACCGGTTTCGCAGTGCAGTATAACAAGGCCATTGTTGGCGCTAACGCCTTTGCGCATGAAAGCGGAATTCACCAAGATGGTATGCTAAAAAATCGCGAGACTTACGAAATCATGACTCCAACTTCTGTTGGTTTGGAAAAAACTTCTTTGACCTTGGGAAAACTTTCTGGACGTGCGGCCTTCAAAGATCGCTTGAAAGAAATCGGTTACGATTTGTCGGAAGAAATGTTCGGCGAAGCTTTCAAAAAATTCAAAGATTTGGCTGATAAAAAGAAAGAAATTTTAGATGAGGACATCGTTGCTTTAGTCGATGGTTCAATCACAAATCAAAAATCACGTTATCAGTTAATGAGTTTGGACATCGATTGTGGAACCAACAGGGAAGCCACTGTAAGCCTTAAAATAAAAATTGACAATGAGGAGTGCAAAACTACTTTGCGCTCGAAAGATGGGCCGATTGACGCCATCTTCAACGCCATCAAAAAAATCATCCCGCACAGCGCCAGCCTTGAATTGTATCAGGTGCAAGCGGTAACGGAAGGAACTGATGCTCAAGCTACAGTTGTAGTTCGTCTCAAACAAAATAATCGCATTTTTTCTGCTCACGGTGCGGATACAGATGTGCTTGTGGCTTCTGCCATTGCCTACATCAACTGTCTCGACAAACTAAAATAAATCAGGAGTTCAACATGTTTTCATTTTCAAAATTTTTCTCACTTTCTTCAAAAGACATCGCCATCGATTTGGGCACGGCCAACACTTTGGTTTACGTGCGCGGACAAGGCGTGGTGTTGAATGAGCCATCAGTTGTAGCGGTGATCATGGAAAATGGAAAAATGATTCCATGCGCTTTCGGCAATACTGCGAAAATGATGCTTGGTAGAACTCCGGCAAAAATTGAAGCAATTCGTCCGCTCAAGGATGGCGTGATTGCGGACTTCAAAGTTGCCGCTGAAATGATCAAGCATTTCATTCGCGAAGTGAATCAAACTAGAAGTTGGCTAGGACCACTCGTGATTATTTGCGTTCCGTCAGGCTCAACCCCAGTTGAAAGACGTGCGATTCAAGATGCCGCAGAAGGCGCGGGAGCAAACGAAGTTTATTTAATCGAAGAGCCGATGGCCGCTGCAATCGGTGCGAATTTACCTGTCACCGAACCCACAGGCTCAATGATTGTTGACATTGGAGGCGGAACTACGGAAGTCGGAATTCTTTCTCTTGGTGGCATTGTTTATTCAAGATCGGTGCGGGTCGGCGGCGATAAAATGGATGAGGCAATTATTTCCTACATTCGCCGTTACCACAATTTGCTCATCGGCGAATCAACAGCAGAGCGCATTAAAAAAAGTATTGGTGCCGCTTGTCCGCCAGAAGAAGGTGATGGTGCGACCATTGAAGTTAAAGGCCGTGACCTTTCCAACGGCATTCCGAAAGAAATGATTCTGACCGAAAGACAAATCGCGGAGAGCTTGATGGAGCCAGTTGAGCAAATCATTGACGCCATCAAAGTTGCGCTCGAATGCACTCCACCAGAACTTTCTTCCGACATTGTTGAGCGTGGAATCGTGCTCTCCGGCGGAGGCGCTTTGTTAAAAAATCTCGATTACGTTGTGCGCCAAGCCACAGGATTGCCAGTCTTCGTCGCCGAAGATCCTCTTCTTTGCGTAGTGAATGGCTGCGGAAAAGTTTTAGAAAATACTAAAATGTTTCGCGCGACTTTGTTTAGGCAAGATTAAAAATATAGGCGCTAGGCGTAAGGCGTTATAAAATTGCCTAACGCCTAACGCCTAACGCCTTTTCTCCATGAACCATCTCAATTTCACACGCTCCCCATCTAACTACAGCGTTCAGCACAGTTTCAATTTGGTGTTCAAAAAAATCGAAACTGTTTTTTTTAGTTTTTTATGTGTGATTTTTTTAATTACTTCTCGTCTCAATAGTGATTTTTCAAAAAACCTATCTTTTGTCTTCGCTGATATTTCTCTGCCAATCGTAAAATTCGCAGCCTTTCCGTTCAATACTGCCATCAATCTTTTGACGGATTTTCGTGAGTTAGTTGATGCCAAAGAAGATAATAAAATTTTAAAAGAAGATATCGCCAAGCTTAGAAGCTTCTACATTAAATCGCTGAATGTTCATCAAGAAAATAAAGAATTACGAAATGTTTTAAACTTTGTGACAGCAAAAAGTTCTAGCTTCAAAGTGGCAAGGATTATTGGCAGATCGCATCAGATTTTTAATCAAACAGTTTTTATCGATGCGGGCAAGAATCGTGGTATTAAGGAAGGAAATATTGTCACGGGAGATCATGGCGTAATCGGCAGAATTGCTGAGGTGGGAGAAAATAAATCGCGTTTAATTTTGCTGACTGACGCTAGTTCGCGTATTCCGATCATCACTTCCAAAAGCAGAGTTAGGGGCATTGCTGCCGGCAATAATAGCAGTTTGATGGAGGTTCTGTATTTGCCAAAAAATCATGTGGTTGAGGTTGGAGATCGAGTGTTTACCTCGGGAGATGGCGATACTTTGCCGCCAGGGTTGTTGATTGGCGTTGTGCAAAAAGTTGATCAAGGCGAGGTGTCGGTTGCGATGATAGAGGACGTGACTAATGCGAATATTGTAACGATTCTGGACTATTGAATTTTCTTCGTCTCTTTCATCATAAATGGCACTTGTGAAATCGTAAAAATTAGCGAGATAGGCATCATTCCGAAGACCTTGAATTGCACCCAAAAATTGGTAGAAAAATTTCTCCAAATTATTTCATTGAGTAAGGCTAGCGCAATAAAGAACAAAGCCCAGCGCGCTGAAAGAGTAAGCCACGCAGCATTTTTCATTTTGATTTGTTCTCCCAGAAGATAAGACAAAAGCGGTTTTTTTGTAAAATATCCGTAAAATAAAATTACAGCAAAAAGTAAGTTGATGATCGTGGGCTTTATTTTGATAAAAATTTCATCATTCAAAAATACCGTTAATCCCCCAAAAATTCCGAGTACAATGCCTGATACCAAAGCCACCATCGGAATTTTTTTAGTAAGAATGTAAGAAATCACCAAGGCGATGAAAGTTGTGATGACCATGTAAATGGTTGCAGTGATCAAGGGATTGGGAGTCTCGGCAAGCTTGTAGCAGGCAAAAAAAATGATGAGTGGTAGGTAATCGCACAAAAATTTTATCATTTTATCGCGAGATTTATTTTGAGATTTTTTCATTTATTTGCAGATGAGGGTTGAGCTGATGCCTTTAACAATCGACAGTAGCGTGATCTGATATTTCAAATCTGTGGCGTTAAATTTTAACAATTCGATCAGCTTTTTATCCTCAGTTCGATAATTGTAAGGAATGTTGATTTCTCTGATTCCACCACGCTTCATACCGATAATATTTTTTTCAATCACTGGATTTTGATTTTCTCCAATAACGAATTTTTTTGAGTTAAGAAATTCTAACTGTTTACCACTTTTAGTGTAGATGCCGTAGGAGATTTCAGCCTCATCTCCACAAGCAACCAATTGTTCCCCGGTCCCAATTTCCAAATCACTGGTCGCAATATCCGAAATATTTTGTGATGCTAATTTTTGTTCTGCTGCTTTTTCTTTTGCGATTTCTTGCGCTATTTTTACATTGGTGATGATGAATTTGCCTTGGTTTTGTGCTTCACTAAAAGATTTTTTTATATTTTCTGAGGATAGACGATTTCCCAAAGATTCCGGTTTTTCCTTGTTAGCAAAAAGTGCGAAATAAAGCACCAAAGCAATCCCGATGGTTTTGATCAGCGGATTGCGGAGTAGTTCAAAAATTTTCATAAATTCTAATTCGTTAAACCTGGGCGAAGAATCGTAAGTTTTTTATCGCAAATTTTTACAACCTTTGAAGCAATTTTTGTCGCCGATTCTCCCCCATCAACAATTAAACTAAGTTCGGAATTGATAAAATATTTTTCTATTTCTTGTGAATTTGTTGCGGATTTTTGTGAGGAAATATTAGCGCTAGTGACCGCTAAAATGCCGTTAAATTTTTCCAATAAATTTTTGATGAATGGACGATTAACAATTCTAAATCCCAGAAATTCATCATCGTTTTGATTTAGGTTGTAAGCGAGTTTGTAGGGATTTTTAGATTTTTTTCTTAGTACTAAAGTTAAACTTTCTCGTAAAAAATTTTTGGCGATTCTTTTTGAAGTTTCGTCGAAATAAAAAATTTTTTTTGCCGTCGTTAAATCTTTTACAAAAATTGCGATCGGTTTTTTTTCGTCACGATTTTTTATTCGATAAAGAGTGGCAATAGCGGCGTGATTGGTGGCGTCAGCAGCTAACCCATAAACGGTGTCGGTGGCGAAGGAAATTATTTTCCCAGCACATAAAAAATCGCAGGCGATGTTGAGTGCATCAGGATCGCCCTCCTTAACAACTAGCATGAAGTATTGATTTGATTGGTTCGAATGACTTGCGATGAAATTCACAAATTCCGAATTCTCGAATTTTTTCGATATGAAATTTTGTTGGATATCCAGCATGTTTATCAAAACCAAATTGCGGATATTCCTGATGAAGATTACCCATAATCTGATCACGAGTTTCTTTTGCGATGATTGATGCGGCAGCAATCGACATGCTTTTCTGATCCCCTTTAATCACCGCAATAAGTTCAGCAATTTCATCCCGCTTTTCAAAGGGAATGAAATTGCCATCAACCAAAATTATTTGGGGAGAAATTTTATATTTTTGTTGCAGATCACAATAAGCGCGCAACATCGCCAATTTCGTAGCTTGCAAGATATTAATTTTATCAATGGTTTTTTCGCTAACTATTCCAATGCCGAACCGCGACTTTTTTTGTAGCTCAAAAAATATTTTTTCACGTAATTTTTTTGATAGTTTTTTTGAGTCATTAATTTCTTGTGGAAAATCGTTGCGATTTAAAATTACGCAAGCGGCTACAACCGGTCCAGCAAGCGGTCCGCGGCCAGCTTCATCAATTCCAGCGATGAGAAGAGTTTGGTAATTATTTTCGATTGAAAAACTCGGTTGCATTTCTAGCGATAAGTTAATTTAATCACGATCGAATTTCCCCCGCCCCTTCATTAATTCCAACTCAATTTTCCATGTCATTTCTCAATAAAAATTTTGGCTCTAAACCGTCTTTGACAAAACCAATCATTATCGTGATCGCTGTTCTTTTGGTTATTGGCTGTGCCTACGCACTTCTTGGCAACAAAGCATCAGATTCAACATCTGCAGAAAAACCGGCTGTTGAAGCGGCTCCTGAAGCTCCTAAAACTGAAATCAATCCAAGTGGTTTAGATAAAGACCAAAAAGTAAAAAAAGTTGATGATGTTGAAAAAGTTGTCGCGAAGTGGATTGAAGCTAATCCCAAAGCTATCATCGATTCCGTCTCCAACATGCAAAGAAAAGCCATGGAAGACCAGATGAAAAATGCTCAAAAAAATATTGGTCCAAAAAAAGAGGAATTGTTCAATGACAAAAATTCGCCGGAATATGCTCCTGCAGGTTACGATGTAACAATCGTTGAGTTTTTTGATTATGCCTGCGGTTATTGTAAAAAAGCTCAAGCCACAGTTGAAGAGCTCATAAAATCTGATAAAAAAGTTAGGGTTGTTTACAAAGAATTTCCGATTCTTGGACAGCCTTCTTCGGAAATGGCGATGGTTGCAATTGCGGTGCATTTTTCTGAACCAGCATCATATCAAAAATTTCATTCGGCTTTGATGAAATCAAATGAAAGAGGCAAAGATGGCGCGTTAAAAATTGCTAAATCGGTTGGAATCAACAGCTCAAAATTGGAAGCGATTTTGAAAAATGATGCCCAAAAAATCGCCGGAGCCATCCAAGCAAATTTAGCTCTTGGCGGATCAATCGGCATTAACGGCACCCCAGGTTTTGTGATCGGAGAAGAGCTTTCCCCAGGAGCTTTAGATCTTGCGGCTCTCAAAGAAAAAGTTGAGGCGGTTAGAAGTAAAAAATAAAATTAAGCCCTTCGTCATCCTTGAGCCTGAAAGGCTCGAGGATCTTGTGAATTTGAGCTTGAACTCACGAGATCTTCGGTGCGTTGCGCCAAGGATGACGTATTTTTTATCCTTTTTTGAGGATAACGAAAAATTCTCTCCAAGATTTCCAATCAGATGAATCTCGCCACTCCCGACTTCTCCTCACTTTCTTTTCAACAAAAATCTGTCATCGAAGCTTTTGAGGCTAGAAAAAATCTTTTTATCACCGGCGGCGCTGGCAGCGGAAAATCTCACCTCTTAAACTTTCTCAAACGAAATTACAGTCATCTTGGTCTCGAAGTAACCGCCAGCACAGGCGTTGCCGCAGTTAATATTGGTGGCGCCACCATTCATTCTTGGGCTGGGATTGGTCTAGCTAATTTGCCGGTAGATCAAATTGTCGAGAATATTTTTAGTCCGAAATTCAGTCGCGTAAGGCGCAAAATAAAGCAAGCTCATGCTTTGGCGATTGATGAAGTCTCGATGATTTCCGCTGAAGTTTTTGAAATTCTAGATCATGTTTTTCGCCAAGTTAGGGGTAATGATAAGCCAATGGGAGGCATACAAATGCTGCTCTTTGGTGATTTTTTACAATTGCCACCAATCAATCATTCTGGTCAGAATTTTAATTTTTGTTTCAATTCAGAAAGTTGGCAAAATTTGAATTTAGAGGTTTTTGTTCTCGAGGAAATTTTCCGCCAAACAGATCAAAAGTTTGTAAAAATTTTGAATAATTTGCGCTTTGGAAAGTTGGATGAGAATGATCGAAAGGCTTTAGAATCAAGGTTAAATGCCAAGGATGAAAGTTGCGCAATTAAGCCGACGATTCTAACCACGCACAATGCCAAAGTTGAAAAAATTAACGAAGGGGAATTAAAAAAAATCCCGCGTCAAGAAATCGTACATGTCGCAGAATATTTTGGTACGCCAGCAAAAATTGAGTTTTTAAAAAAAAGTTGCATTGCGGCAGAGATGTTGAAACTAAAGGCTGGAGCACAGGTGATGATGATTAAAAATACCTACCAGAAAGAAGGAATAATCAACGGGTCACTGGGAATTATTCGCGACTTTTCATCAAAAAAATCTTATCCAGTTGTCGAATTTACCAATGGAAAAATTCTAACATTGATGCCGGAAGAATGGCTGATTGAAAAATTTGATGAAGAAAAAAAAATGATCGTGACTGAGGCGGGAGTAAGTCAAGTGCCTCTAATTCTAGCTTGGGCGATGACAATTCACAAATCGCAAGGCCTAACACTTGATAAAATTTCTTGCGACTTGGCCGATGTTTTTAGTCCAGGACAAGCCTACGTCGCTCTGTCGCGCGCTCGCAGCTTGGAAGGCATTTTTATTGAATCGATAAATTTTAGCAGAATCTCGTCGAACCGCGAGGCAGTGGAGTTCTACCGTGGGTTGTTGAGTGCGGCTGATTAGTTTTTGTCTCGTATTTCAAGTTCGTCATTGCGAGCGCAGCGAAGCAATCCAGATGGTTGGAGCGTATGGATTGCCGCGCTTCGCTCGCAATGACGAACTTTAAAATTCCCAACCAACAAAATGAAACGTTTCCACAAACTCTCCAACAACGCCCAAGGAATCATCTACACCGTCCTCGCCTGCTTCTTCGCCTCACTGCTGATCACTCTAGTGCGCTACCTCTCCAGCGAGTTCCACATTTTCTTCATCGTGATGGTGCGGAATTTTTTTGGGTTGCTGTTTTTCTTGCCGGAAATAATGCACGATTACAAAAAGGTTCTCTACACCAACCACCTGCGCCTCCATATTTTCCGCGGCGTCAACGGGTTAATCTCGATGATGATTTGGTTTTACGTCGTCACAATTTTGCCTTTGTCGGAAGCGGTTTCGATCAGTTTCATCATCCCGATTCTCACCACAATTGCGGCAGTAATTTTCCTCAAAGAAAAAGTTTCGAGACACAGTTGGATCGGCAGTATCATTGGCTTCATCGGCATCTTAATCATTCTTCGTCCCGGCTTCAAAGAATTTAATCCCGCTTATTTTTATTCTTTCGCCTCAGTCATTTTGTGGATCATTTCCAACCTCGTAATCAAGCTAATGACTAAGACTGAGAAGCCCTCAACCATCGTCGCCTACATGTCATTCGTGATGCTAATTTGCTCGATCCCATTCGCATTTCCTTACATGAAACCGATCGGTTTTGAGAGTTTAATTTGGTTCGCGTTGCTCGGTCTCGTTTCAAATTTAACTCACATTTGCATCTCAAACGCCTACACCAAATCTGACCTCTCAACCGTTCAGCCCTTTGACTTCACGCGTTTAATTTTTACCTCAATAATTTCTTATTTTGTTTTCGACGAGATCATTGATCTTTGGGTAATCATCGGCTCGCTGGTGATTTTATTCGGCGTGATTATTGTGATGCCGCGGCGTGGGAGTAAGAAACAAAAAGTTCTTGCGGTGGATGTGTAAGTCTAAATTACTCAACAATTTCTCGGTCTAATCATCCTCCCCTTGAGGGAGGATCGGAAGAGCGAAGCCAAACGGAGTTTGGCCTTTCGCGATCCGAGGAGGGGTCGAGTTCGCGCTCAAACTTGACCCCTCCTCGGATCAAATAGGCCAAACTCCGTTTGGCTATTTTCTCCGATCCTCCCTCAAGGGGAGGATGATTAAACCGAGTGTGAATTTAAGTTATAATTTCCAAAAAAATGTTAGGATACTTCAAGCAAGCAATAGAGCAGCTTCGCAGCGAAAATCGCTACCGCGAATTTTTGGATATTTCGCGAATCTGCGGCGAATTTCCTTACGCCATCAACAATAAAAACGGCAAAAAAATTACTGTTTGGTGTTCGAATGATTACCTCGGAATGGGACAAAATCCGACGGCGATTGACGAAGCAGTAAAGGCATTGAAGCGCTTCGGCCTTGGCTCGGGAGGCACAAGAAATATTTCTGGCACCAATCATCCTCTTGTCGAACTCGAAAAAGAAATTGCTGATTTGCACGGCAAGGAAGCGGCGCTGAGCTTCGTCTCCGGCTACGTCGCCAATGATGCGACGATTCAAACTTTAGCAAAAATAATTCCAGATTTGGTGATTTTTTCCGACGCTAAAAATCACGCCTCAATCATTGCCGGCATCAGCAATAGCCGCGCCAAAAAAGAAATTTTCCGCCACAATGACATGCAGGATTTGGAAAAATTATTGCAAACTTATCCGCAAGATCAGCCGAAAATAATCGTCACCGAATCAGTGTTTTCAATGGATGGCGACTTTGGCAAAATTGCTGAAATTGTCGCCCTCGCCAAAAAATATTCCGCTTTAACTTACGTTGACGAAGTGCACGGAGTAGGGCTCTACGGCGCGACTGGCGCTGGTTTGTGTGAGCAGTTAGAATTGGCAAATGAGATTGACATCATTCAAGGAACCTTCGCCAAATCATTCGGCGTGATTGGTGGCTATATCGCGGCGAAGCGTGAAATCATTGACGCCGTGCGGGGCATTGCTTCGGGATTTATTTTTACGACGGCGCTGCCGCCGGTGATTGCTGCGGCGACGTTGGCTAATATTCGTCACCTGCGTTGCTCAGATTTTGAGCGCAAAAAAATGCAGGAAAATGTCGCGCATTTGAAAGCGGAATTAAAAAAAGTTGGGATAAAATTCGTCGAAAATAATTCACACATTGTCTCGGTGGTGATTGGCGATGCCGCCAAAGCTAGAGCCGTTTCGCAGCGTTTGCTTGAAGAGTTTAATATTTACGTTCAGCACATAAATTTTCCGACAGTGGCGAAGGGGGATGAGCGGCTGCGCATTACGGTGACGCCGTTGCATGGGGAGGAGATGGTTGGGGAGTTGGTAAAATCACTCTCGTCATCCTTGGCCTGAAAGGCCGAGGATCTCATGAGTTTGGCTTCGGAGCTAAACTCCTGAGATCCTCGGCGCGTTGCGCCAAGGATGACGAGTTTTTGAGGTGCTGCATTTCAAGAGTTAGTGAGGCTGTTTTCTCCCAAAAAATGCTGCAAAATCACACTCGCAGCAATGTCATCGACAAATTTATTTTTTTTCCGCGACAGCGGTGAAGCGTGGAATTCTCTGGCTTCGAAGCTGCTCAACCTTTCGTCAAAAAGAAAAATCGGAAATTTTTTTTCTAAAAATTCGTCAAATTTTTCGGCGAATTTTTCGGCGAATTCCGACATTTCTTGCGCACCACCCGACATCGTCAGAGGCAGGCCAATCACGATTCCGACGATTTTATTTTCCAAAATAATTTCGTGAATTTTTTCGAAATCTTTTTGATCGCTCTGGCGATTTAAAATTAATTTCGGTGTCGCAATTGTTCGAGTTTCGTCACAAATCGCGATCCCAATTCTTTTGGTACCAACGTCAATCGCCAGCAAACGACCCTTCGTCGGCAAGGCTTGATTTAGCTGGTCTGCATTACTAAAAATCATTTTTTGTTTTGTAAAATTTCCTTTTGTAAGATTTTTTTTGTCACCACGCTCTCCCCTTGTCACCCCGTCGAATGACGGGGT